>JBIIWP010000054.1:0-20093 GCA_044338855.1 Pseudohongiellaceae bacterium
ATAGATATCGGCGGCGTTCTGCACGATGGTGGCTCCTGCTGCCGAATAGTCAGCGTCGGCAAGCCCGATGGCGCTGCCGATACCGCTCTGCACCAGCACGCGATGCCCATGGTGCAAGAGCTCCAGCACGCTGGACGGCACGATGCCTGCGCGGTACTCATTGTCCTTGATTTCCCGGGGTACACCCACCAGCATCGTCAGTTCTCCACTCGCTTCATTTCAAGTTAACCAGATGCTTGCAACCGCTCCCTTGACGGGTATCAAGCAAGGTCGCCAACTCGCCTGACTGCGGGAAATTCTCTGCCCTCAATCGCTGCCTGTCGTGAATTGCAGGTACGCGATGCGATTGTTGACGGGATCGGTGAACCACAATTTGTCGATGAGGCGTACTGGCACCTGGCGGTCGCTGCCTGCGGTAAGACCCACCGCACGCGCAGCACCGGTTGCAATCACAAATTCGGTGATCGCGCCGGCCGGCGTCACGCGCCCCAGGGTAGCGTTCTTGGTATACCAGATGTTGTGGTCGGGGCCGACGGCGATATTGACCGGAGTGGAGCCCTCGCTGGGAATCAGATACTCGCTGATCTCCCCGGCTACCGTGATGCGGCCAACGCGATTGCCGTCTTTTTGCAGTCCATCCATCACGCCGCCAAGTTCGAGGAACCACAGGGCGCCGTCGGCGCCGGCTGTGATGTCGCCCGGACCGGTGTTGGGACGCGGCAGCTCAAACTCGGTAATTTCGCCTGCTGGTGTGATGCGCCCGATCTTGCCGGCCTTGAACTCAGAGAACCAGATGTTGCCGTCAGGGCCGGCAGCCAGTGCCCGCGGGCCGCTGTCGGGCGTGGGGATGACGAACTCGGTGATGTCGCCCTGCGGCGTAATTCGCGCGATGCGGCTCGCTGCGAACTGGCCGATCCAGATGTTGCCGTCACTGCCCAGAGCGATGGCGCGCGGCTGGCCGTTGGGGGTGGGCAGTTCCCATTCGGTCAGCGTGCCGTCCGGTGTCATACGGCCCATGCGATTGCCTTCATGTTCGCTGAACCACATGTTGCCGTCGCTGCCCAGTGCAATGATGCGCGGCGAGCTGCCCGCATGTGGCAAATCGAACTGCACATACTCGCTGCCGTCTGCGTTCACACGACCGATGGCGTTGCCGGAGCTCAGCGTAAACCACAGCCTGCCATCAGGGGCGACTGCCAGCGTGGTGGGGCCGAGATTCTCGCCCGGCAGCTTCACTTCATGGACCACCCCGTCGGTGTAGGGCAGTGCACCCTGGGGCTGGGCTGCGGCAATCGGGCCGAACGCCAGGAGCAGGAAGGCCAGCACTACCGGCTTTCGTATGGTCAGCATTGGTGTGTCTCCTTGATTTGCATGCACTCCGCTGTTTGTACAGGAAATGCAGCAGATCTGTCACCTGCAGGGCAGCTTGCCGCAACATTCTTCTGCTGCGGTGTAGGCCGCGACGCGCTTGAAGCGTTATTCTAGGTACGCAGCTGCCTGCTGCACCACACCTGGAGACTTCCATGTCAGAGCAAGACAAGCACATCGACACACTGCTCGCCCGCGTCCACCCTTCACGTCGTGCCTTCATTCGACAAAGCCTGATCGGCACCACGGCACTTGCCCTGGGTGTGGCCAGCTCCACCCTGCTGGCCCAGGCCAGTGGCGCTGCTGCAGGCAAAGCCAAAGGCAATGAGGCCAACCCCGGCCAAGCCAAGGGCATCGGGAAAGGCAAGGGAGAGGGCAAGGGCAGCATGCCCATGATGGATGGCAGCGGCAAAGGCAAGGGCGGCATGAATATGGAAGGCGCTGGCAAGGGCAAAGGTGACATGCCGATGCAGGGCGCCGGCAAGGGCAAAGGCAGCGGGGCTCCGCAGTAGCGATCGCATGGCCAGTACCCTTCTTCATGCCCATGCAGGCCTGGCGCGTGCCGTCACGGACGATGGCTATCTTGTCTACCACACCGACAGTGCCGACCTGCATCGCCTCAATGCAACGGCGGCGCTGATCCTGGAGTTGGCGCAAGGCTGCAGCAGTAGCGCCATCATCGAGGAGCTGAAGCCTTATCTGGGGCCCGAGGCCGAACAATGCCGGGATTGGATGGATGTCGCACTGGATGCCGGGCTCCTGACGGACGCGCCGATGGCGGTCAGGTCGGCGAGTCATTTCATCGACTCGGCACGGCATCTGCGCCAGGAAGGCAAGATCCTGGCGGCCTTCGTGTGCCAGCAGGAAGCCGTGATGCGCACGCCGGAAGATCCCGCCACCTGGCTGGCGCTGGGTGAACTTGCCCACATCCTCGGACGCCGCCTTGAGGCACGTGACGCTTACACCATGCACCTGCAATTGCATCCTGACAACGCCGAAGCCGCACATATCCTGCGTGCCCTGCAGGACATGACGCCACCGCCACGCGCCCCGGATGCCTGCATCCTGCAGCTCTACGAGCGCTTCGCTGCGTTCTACGAACACAACATGCGCGATGAGCTGGACTACCAGGCTCCCGAACAGATCGGCGCTGCCCTGTTGCGCCACTGCATACCTGACAGCACCCGCCGCGTACTGGAGCTCGGCTGCGGCACGGGCCTCGCGGCCGACCACCTGCGCCCCTTCGCAGTCTCGCTGATCGGCGTAGATCTCTCCCCGCACATGCTCGCGCGGGCAGCCGGACTCGAACTCTATGATGCCCTCTACGAAGCCGAACTGACGCAGTTTCTGGGTGATACCGAAGACGAGTTCGACCTGATCGTAGCGTGCGATACCTTCATCTATTTCGGCTACCTGGGTCAAGTACTGCTGTCCGCTGCCGCACGCCTGCTGCCGCAAGGCCTGCTGGTATTCACCGTGGAGGCTGGCGCGGATGTGCCGTTCCGGCTGACCGACTCCGGCCGTTACGCGCACAGCCCCGAGCATGTGCAGAACGTGGCCGCACGTGCAGGACTTGTGCTGATCGAGTTGCGCGAAGTGTTCCTGCGGCGGGAATATGGCGAGGATGTCTACGGCCTGCTGTGCGTGCTGCAGGCCGGATCCGGGGCATAAGTGCAGTCTGGTACTGCCGCATACCTTTCATCCAATGGCGACAACAGACGGAAGCAGCCATGATCGACCTCTACATGTGGCCCACCGGCAACGGCAAGAAGATCACCATCATGCTAGAGGAATGCGAGCTGCCGTATCGCGCCATCCCGATCCACATTGGCAAGGGTGACCAGTTCACCCCGGAATTCACCCGCCTGAATCCCAACCAGAAGATGCCGGTAATCGTGGACAATGCCGGCCCAGACGGCATGCCGCTGCCGATCTTCGAATCCGGTGCCATCCTGCAGTACCTCGCAGAGAAGAGCGGACGCTTTCTGCCGCAGGATACCGCCGGCAAGTACCGCGTTCTGCAGTGGCTGTACTGGCAGGTGGGCGGCTTTGGCCCCATGGCGGGCCAGGCACATTACTTCCTGCGCTATGCCAAGGAGCAGGTGCCGCACGCGATGGAGCGCTTCCGCAACGAAGTAACGCGCCTGTACAAGGTGCTGGACGGCGTACTGGCCAGGAATGAGTTTGTGGCGGGCGACTATTCCATCGCCGACATGGCCATCTGGCCCTGGGCTGTGCGCTGGGACTGGCAGGGCCAGGACCTGGAACAGCTGCCCCACGTGAAGCGCTGGCTGACTGAAATAGAACAGCGTCCAGCCGTACAGCGCGCGATGCTGGTGGGCAAGGACTGGGCGGATTTCGCGGTGCAGATGTCGGATGAGGAGAAGCAGCGGCTGTTTCACCTGAAGCCAGCACCTGCGTGAATCCCTGCCCTGCCGAAATTGGGAGAAGAGCCTTTTCTATGGCGCACCTGGAAGGAGCAACTTCGAACTCCAAGCGCCTGCGGCGTTCGAAGCCAACATGCCAGAACAGCGCGAACGACAGAAAAGTAAAACTGCTGTCATTACATGAAAAGTTGGCGCGCCCGAGGGGAATCGAACCTCTGACCTTTGCCTTCGGAGGGCAACGCTCTATCCAACTGAGCTACGGGCGCCTGTCTCAACTGCCGGGAGCAGCGAACGGCGTGAATCATACGCATCAATCGCGAACGGGTCACTAGCGCCGTGCCTTGCGCTGGAGATTCTGACTCGGTGGTCATGCCTCGCCGCAAGGCGTAGAATGCCGCGCATTCCATCCAACTCCCCTGAAAGTCCATGACTGATCAAGCCCCCGCCCAAGCTGACGGCGTGGCGGCCACGCGCCGTTTGCCGCACAGCATCGCCTCGCTGGAATCCGTGCCGTTCCGCTGGCTGGCTGGCAGCATGCTCACGTTCTTCCTGTCCATGCAGGGCGGCTTCCTGATCCGCTCGCTGCTGGCCTGGGACCTCACGCACAGCGAACTGTCGCTGGCCTACATCAACCTCGTGATCGCACTGCCCATGATGGTCGGTTCCTTCGTCGCGGGCGCCGTGATCGACCGCATGGAGCGTCGACGCATCATCATCGCAGGACAGGCTGTGATCATGCTGGCAGAGATCACGGTCCTGGTATTAATGTTCATGGGTGCGCTGCAATTCTGGCATCTCCTGGCAACCTCGTTTGTGATGGGCGTGATGTATCCCTTCATCATGCCCACGCGCACAGCCATGGTGATGAGCCTGGTGGGACGCGAGCGGCTGGGCAATGCCATGGCACTGATGACCGCATCGCAGAACATTGCTCGCGTGATGGGCCCCACGATGGCAGGGCTGCTGATTCCCCTGATCGACCTCGAAGGTGCCTTCATCTTCTCGCTGGTTCTGTACACCGCCTCGACCGTGGCGATGTTCGCTTTGCCGCAGTCGCGACCAGTGCCCACCGGACGTTCACTGCTGAAGGATGTGGCCTATTCTTTCACTTACATCGCACAACATCGGCCCATGTTGGTCACGGTGGCATTCGGCATCCTGCCGCTGCTGCTGACGCTGCCGGTATTCAGCATGCTGGTGGTGTTCACCGAGGATGTGTGGCTTACCGGTGAAACCGGGTTGGGCATGCTGATGGCCATGATCGGGATGGGCGGCATCACGGGTTCTCTGCTGGTAGCACGCCTGGGCGACCATCGCCGGCGCGGGCGCTGGATGGTGATCAGCGCCGTGGTGTTTGCGGTGCTGTTGGCCGTGTTCAGCATCAGTCCATCCTTCATGCTCGCCATGGCGCTGTTGTTGGTAGCAAACATCTTCTCCAACATCAGCGTGACGCAGAACAACACCATCATCCAGTTGCTGTCACACGAAGAAGTGCGTGGGCGCATGTCCAGTCTCATGATGCTGTCGATGGGACTCACGCCGCTGGGTGTGCTGCCGGTGGCCTGGGCCTCGGAGATCTATGGTGTGGCACCCACCATGTTCGTAGCCTGTCTCATCCTGCTCGGAATCATGGTGCTGATGTATGCCTGCAGCCCCACGCTGCGCCACCTGGACAAGCGCATTGCGCAGCGCCGCGCTGAAGATGACGCAGCGTTCGCCAGGCAACTGCAGGACTGAGCACGCCATGTCGCAAGCTGGACCTTCCACCTCACCCTGGGCACCGCTGTCGATTGCGACGTTCCGCTGGCTGTGGCTGGCTACCCTGGTGTCCAACGTCGGTTCGTGGATGCATGAAGTGGGTGCCGGCTGGTTGATGACCTCGCTCACCAGCTCGCCCGTGATGGTGGCACTGATGCAGACGGCCACCTCACTGCCGGCCTTCTTCGTGCTGCTGCCGTCCGGTGCACTGTCCGATATCCTCGACCGGCGTCTTTACCTGCTCACGGCGAACATCAGCCGACTGGTGGTTGCCGTGCTGCTGGCCGTGATGACTCTCGCGGGCTGGATCGGGCCCTGGAGTCTGCTGCTGTTGACGCTGCTGCTCGGCATCAACATCGCCATGATCATGCCCACCTGGCAGGCCATCGTACCGGAGGTGGTACCGCGCACGCATTTGCACGCGGCCATCGGACTGAACACGCTGGGCATGAATGTCGCGCGGGTGCTGGGCTCTCTGATCGCCGGCATCATCATCGCGGCAGCTGGCAGTGGCGCAGTGTTCATCTGCAATGCGGTGAGTCTGCTGTTCATCATCACGGTGCTGCTGCGCTGGAAGCGTGTGGTGCCCGAAACCACACTGCCCCCGGAGCGCCTGGGTGCCGCCATTACCACGGGCCTGCGTTATGCGCGGCATTCTCCGGCGCTGCTCGCCACGATCTACCGCAGCATCGGCTTCTATTTTTTCGCCAGCATCCTGTGGGCTCTGCTGCCGCTGATTGCGCGCGACCTGCTGCAGGGTGACGAGCGCACTTACAGCTATCTGTTTGCCGCCATCAGTATCGGGGCCATCGGCAACGCCCTGGTGCTGCCACGGCTGCGCCGGCGCTTCAACAACGATGCGCTCATCACGGGTGCCGGCCTGGTGTTCGCTGTCGGCATTGCGCTGACCGCCACAGTGCATGTGCATGCGCTGGCGATGCTGGCGCTGTGTGTGTGCGGTGCAGCGTGGATCACGGTGATGACGTGTGCACAGATGTCCGCGCAGACGGCTTTGCCGAACTGGATCCGCTCACGTGGGCTGGCCGTGTTTCTCACATTCTTCATGGGCTCGCTGGGCATAGGCCCCATCGTATGGGGCAGCCTCGCGGAATTGACGGACCTGCCTACGGCGATGCTGGTAGCAGCCGTCGGCCTGGTGCTGGCTGCGCAGTTCACGCGGCGTTGGCCCGTGAGCGGTAATGACCAGCTGGATCACACGCCCTCGCGTCACTGGCATAAGCCTGAGCCCGTGATTGCGGTGTCACATGAACAAGGCCCCGTGATGGTGAACGTCCGCTATGAGGTGGCCGCCCTCCAGCTCCCGGATTTCCTGCGCGACATCCAGCTGCTCGGCAAAGCACGCCGTCGTGATGGTGCCAGCTACTGGCAGATCTTCGAGGATGCCGCCAAGCCAGGCTCTTATGTGGAGGCCTACGTGGTGGCCAGTTGGCTTGATCATTTGCGGCAGCATGAGAGAATCAGCCGCCAGGACGCCCAGGTGCAGCAGCGCCTGAAGGACCTGGTCTTACCCGGCACGGAGCCAGTCGTCACCCATTACGTCAATCCCCTGCCCACGGGGCACGAAAACCGGAACACAGCATGAACACAGCCCAGCACTCCGTTGCCAGCAATTTTCTGCAGGCGCTTCTCGACCGCGGTATTGAGTATGTCTTCGCCAACGCCGGCACCGACTTTGCGCCGATCATCGAGGCGCTGGTCTACGCCAGAAGGCAGGGTATTCGCACACCTGAGTTCGTGACTGTTCCGCATGAGAACGTGGCCATCTCCATGGCGCATGGTTACTTCCTCACAACCGGCAAACCCGCCGCAGTGATGGTGCACGTGACAGTGGGTACGGCCAATGCGCTGTGCGGCCTGATGAATGCCGCACGCGACCAGGCGCCGATCCTGCTGATGGCCGGCCGCACGCCCTCCACCGAGCGCGGCCACATCGGCTCGCGCAACGGCGGCATCCACTGGGGCCAGGACAGCTTCGACCAGGGCGGCATCGTGCGCGAGTGGGTGAAATGGGACTACGAACTGCGTCCGGGCCAACCCCCCGAGGAAATCGTGGGCCGTGCGCTCGACATTGCCATGAGCGAACCAAAGGGCCCCGTGTACCTGTGCATGCCACGCGAAGTGCTCGGCGATCTCACCACTGCACAACCAGCACCCATGCGTACGCGTGAACTCGGCGCGCTGCCAGCAGCACCGTCCGGTGCAGGCATCAAACAGGCTGCCGAATGGTTGGCCAACGCCGAGTTCCCTCTGGTCATCAGCTCCAGCACCGGCCGCGACCCAGCCAACGTAGCCAAGCTTGTAAGCATCGCTGAGCAGTTCGGGATCGGCGTGGCACTGCCGGGTGAGCCCGGTGCGCGCGAACTGAATTTTCCCACCACGCATCCACTCTACCTGGGCCAGAACCCACTGGAAGCGCTGGCAAAGGCCGACGTCATCGTATCGCTGGACTGCGAAGTGCCTTGGTGGCCCAGTATGGTGACGCCACGCAGCGACGCCAAACTCATCCACATTGCGCCGGACCCTTTCTTCATGCGCTATCCCGTGCGCGGCTTTCAGGCGGATCTTGCCATCGCCGGCTCCTCGTCGATCGCGCTGTGCAAGCTGGAAGAAGAACTCACCGTGCTGAGCAAGGGCAAAGACGCCGCTATCGCCAGCCGCAAGCAGCAGTTCAATGCCATATCCACTGCGCGTGTCGCGCAGGTGAAGGCGCTGATGCAGTCCGTGAAGAACAACGCGCCGCTGCATCCAGCCTGGATCGCATCCTGCGTCAACGACGTGATCGACAAGCACACCGTGGTCGTCAACGAGCTCGGCGTGCCGCTGGACTTCCTGCTCATGAGTGAGCCGCGCTCCTATCTGTCGAGCAGTCTCGCCGGTGGTCTTGGCTTCGGCCTGGGTGCATCGATCGGTGCAAAGATGGGCGCGCGCAACAAGAAGGTGCTGCTGCTTGTCGGTGATGGCTCGTACATGTTCGGCTGTCCCACCGCAGCTCACCACGCCGCGAAGATCAACGGCCTGCCCACCACCACTCTGGTAATGAACAACGCGCGCTGGCACGCAGTGCATCGCTCCACGCTTGGCATGTACCCCGATGGCCTCGCGTCGAAAGAGGCACCGATGCCGCTGGTGTCGCTCGGAGAATCACCCGAGTATCACGACATCATGAAGGCCTGCGGTGGTTACGGTGAGAAGGTAACCGCACCTGATCAACTGCCGGCGGCACTGCAGCGTTGTCTTGATGCGAACGCGCGTGGTCAGGCAGCGTTGTTGAACATCGTCACCGGTTTCTGATCCGGTGACGTGAGCATTGGAGCGTTATTAACGTTCATCGTGACCTCGATGCGGCTGCAGTTGACGGGAGCTGCCTCCCCGGTCAACGCGTGAAACCCCAAGCGATGAGCAGGCGCTCCAGCAGGGTGCAGCGCGCCCCCAATTGGGCAACAGCGCCCAAATCTGCCAGACTGGCCCTGCTTTTGGCCCTCACCTCCCCCTGATTGCACGTTTTCTGCACCCTGCTTGCGGCTGTGTCCCTGCCTGGAGACCGGAACAACTCCTCGACTACCCCAAATTCACCTTGTCAAGACATGAAATGTGCGAGCCGGGTCACTATAATCAGCGTCCGCGTTTTGATCCGGCAGAGGGGCTTGGGGCGCGGTTAGACTTCGATCATTTCCACAATAGATAAAGCGAGACTAAGGATCACCTATGGCGACTGCAAAAAGCACCAAATCCAAACCGACGCTTACTCCGGCTGATGACTTTTCCAGCCTCTCTATCGAAGAACAGACTGCACGCTTCCTGGCCGGTGGTGGCAAGGTCCAGCAGATCCCGCTGGGACAGAGTGGCCAGGTAGCCACATCCGGCCCCCGCCACATTACCCTTGGCAAGCGTCACCTGCAGGCCAATTGATAGACTGACACACCCGATTTCGTTACTGCTGCTTTGCTGCTTTGACCCCGCCCTCCGGCGGGGTTCGTTTTATCTGGAGCCTGCGTTTTCCTCCCTGCAACTCCCGCTTGCCAGACCTAAGTCGCTGATTTATCTTGATCTCTGACTTCAAGGCGACTTCCTGATGAGCCACTCCCTGCGCCCCCTCAGCTACGATAACTTGCGCCACTTGCTGCCTCAGCGTGCCCGTGACAGCCACAAGGGCTCCTTTGGCCACGTACTGGTAGTGGGCGGGGCACCCGGGTTCGGTGGTGCAGCGCTGCTGGCGGCAGAGGCCGCCGCCCGCACCGGCGCAGGCCTGACGTCGGTAGCCACATATCCGGGGCATGTCACAGCGCTGTTTTCCCGACGACCCGAGTTGATGGTCCACGGCGCCGACGATCCTGACGTTATTAACGTGTTGCTGGCCCGGGCCACCGCTCTGGTGGCAGGCCCCGGCTTGGGCCAGGAGGCTTGGGGGCTGGGGCTTTTGCAAGCAGCTCTGCAGGGGGCCCTCAAGCAAGCTCTACCGCTTGTAATGGATGCCGATGCACTGAACCTGTTAAGCGCAGGTCGCCTTGGGACCGGGCTCAGCAATTATAGTAAGTGGATACTTACCCCTCACCCGGGTGAAGCAGCCCGGCTTCTGCAGTTGCCTCTGGCAGCGATTGAAAGCGATCGCGAAGGCGCCGCACGCGCCTTGCAACTGCGCTTTGGTGGAATCGCAGTGCTGAAGGGCGCAGGCACACTCGTATGCTTTGACCAACACGGCCGCCAACAGGTGGAAGCCTGTGTGCATGGCAACCCCGGCATGGCCACCGGCGGCATGGGCGACGTGCTCAGCGGCATCATCGGCGCGCTGCTGGCTCAGGGCTTCGCGCCGGCCGATGCCGCGCGATTGGGGGTCAGCCTGCACAGCAAGGCCGCTGACCTCGAGGCGGCAGCCCATGGCGAGCGCGGCATGCTGGCCTCCGATCTGTTTCCTCACCTGCGGACCTTGCTGAATCCATGAACTCAGTCCCGAATTCCGTATATTTGCCGGACGAGGACGCAACAGTCACTGCCGGCCGTGTGCTGGGCCGCCTGCTGGAAGGCCGCGGCCTCGTCACTCTGCAAGGTAACCTGGGGGGCGGCAAGACCACGCTGAGCCGCGGGCTCATTCAAAGCCTGGGACATGGCGGCGCCGTGAAAAGCCCCACTTACACACTGGTAGAGCCTTACGAAATCGGTGCACTGCGCGTATTCCATTATGACCTGTACCGGCTGTCTGACCCCGAAGAGCTGGAGTTCCTCGGCATGCGCGACTTCCTGGATGCCGGCACCCTGACCCTGGTCGAATGGCCGGAACGAGCAGGCAAATTGCTGCCCCCGGCGGACCTGGCGCTGAATCTGCAGGTAGAAGGAACCGGTCGTCGCTTGTCCTGGCAGGCCCATACTGAACGCGGTCTGCAGCTGGCCCGAACTTTGCTGGACGCCATGAGTACACCCATCAAAAGCTAGAAAAATCCTAGCTTTCATCTGCATCCCCATGTAAATTATGAAAATATTCTCATGATTGTATGGAATGATGCGATCTCTCCGCTTCCTCACAAGCACGCTGCTGCTGGTTTGCCTCGGCAATCCCGCCGGCGCTGCCGTGGTGGAAGCACTGCGTGCAGAGCCCGCAACAGACCATACACGCGTCATTTTTGAGCTCGACGCCGCGCTGGAACACCGGATCTTCACACTGGAAAACCCGGACCGGGTCGTGGTCGACCTGATTGGCTCGCGGCTCGACCAGCCGCTGGACACCAGCAGGCTGGGTGACACTCCCATCGAACGCGTACGCAGCGCCACGCGCAATGACACCGACCTGCGCGTAGTGTTCGACCTCAAGCAACGCATGCAGCCGCGCAGCTTCCTGCTGCCGCGAAATGCAGAGCATGGCGATCGACTCGTCATCGATCTGCATGATCCCGCCGTCCAGCTCAGCGCGGCAGAGCCCGAACCGGTGGCGCAGGCCATCGAAACCGCAGCCGCCACCAACAATCGCGACATCGTCATCGCCATTTCTGCCGGCCACGGCGGTGAAGACCCGGGCGCCATTGGCGTGAACCGTATCCAGGAAAAGCGCATAACCTTGGCCATCGCACAGGAGGTGGAGGACCTGGTCAACGCCATCCCCGGCTTCCGCGCCGTGATGCTGCGCGACGGCGACTACTATATCGGCCTCTGGGACCGTGTGCAGCTGGCACACACTCACAATGCGGACTTCTACGTTGCCATCCACGCCGATGCCCATACCAACAGCAGTGCGCAGGGCTCGACGATCTACGCCCTGTCGCAGAATGGTGCCACCAGTGAGCACGCGAGGCTGCTTGCGGAGAAAGAGAACTCTGCAGACCTGATAGGCGGCATCGGTAGCGTCAGCCTGCGCGACAAGGATGCGGTACTGGCCAGCGTGCTGTTGGACCTCAGCATGACCGGCACCGTCGCTACCAGCCTGGAGATCGGCGACAGCCTCATCGCCTCGCTGAGCGACGTCATCAGCATGCGCCGCATGAACGTGGAACAGGCGGCCTTCGTGGAGCTGAAGTCCGCCGACATTCCTTCGCTGCTGGTAGAGTCCGGCTATGTCACCAACAGTCGTGACGCAAAGAATCTCGATTCACCCGTGTGGCGCCGTCGTTTTGCCAGCGCACTGGTGGAAGGTATTACGCAGTGGTTCCACCAACGACCGCCGCGTGGCACCTGGGTAGCCTGGCAGAAAGATCACGGTGGCAGCATCGGGCCCTCCACCTATACCGTAAAGCGCGGCGACACCCTCTCCGGAGTTTCGGAGCGCTTTCATGTCTCGATGGGCCTGCTGAAAGCCACCAACAACCTCGTCTCCAACGAGATACAGGCAGGACAGACCCTGAAGCTGCCCGCCACTGGCACAACATCTGCACCGACGGCCTTCCGCGAACATACGATCAGCCGCGGCGAAACCTTGTCGCAGATCGCCACGTCGTATTCAGTGCCGATGAACGTGCTGCGTGAAACCAACCAATTGAAGAGTGATACCATACGCGTCGGTCAAATCCTGAAGATCCCGACGACGTAAGTGTCTGCCTCACAGCCTGCCAGAATCCATCTGCTCAGCCAGCGCCTCAGCAACCAGATTGCGGCGGGCGAAGTGGTCGAGCGCCCCGCATCCGTGGTCAAGGAACTGCTGGAAAACAGCCTTGACGCCGGCGCCGACCGCATCGATATCGAACTGGAGAAAGGCGGTATCAAGCTCGTGCGCATCCGTGACAACGGCAGCGGCGTGGAGCAGGACGACCTGCCGCTCGCACTGAGCCGTCATGCCACCAGCAAGATCAGCACGCTGGACGACCTCGAAGCCATCATCAGCCTCGGCTTCCGCGGTGAGGCCCTCGCCAGCATCAGCTCCGTCTCGCGCCTCACCTTTACTTCACGCACGGCCAGTGCCGATTCCGCGTACCAAGTGGAAACCGAAGGGCGCGACATGCAATCGTCCGTGACGCCGGCGGCGCATCCGGTTGGCACCACGGTGGAAGTGCGCGATATCTTCTTCAATACGCCGGCGCGCCGCAAATTCCTCCGCACCGAGCAAACCGAGTGGCAGCGCATCGATGAAATGGTGAGCCACCTCGCACTTAGCCGCTTCGATGTAGCCTTCCACGTGCAACACAACGGCCGTACCGTGCACCGCTACGAGAAAGCCGCCAGCGAACAGGAGCGACATCGCCGTGTAGCGCAGGTGTGTGGCCCTGCTTTCGTCGAGAATGCCGTATTCATCAGTTATGAACACAGCGGTCTGAAACTGTGGGGCTGGGTTTCGCTGCCCACCTTCTCGCGCAGCCAGGCGGATTTGCAGCACTTCTTTGTCAACGGCCGCGTGATCCGCGACAAGCTGGTGAGCCATGCCATCAAACAGGCCTATCGTGACGTGCTGTTCCACGGCCGTCATCCGGCGTTTGCCCTCTACCTCGATGTGGACCCGGCCATCGTCGACGTGAACGTGCATCCGACAAAACACGAGGTGCGTTTCCGTGACGGGCGACTCGTACACGACTTCCTGTTCAGCGCCCTGCATCGCGCGCTGGCGGATGTGCGGCCCTCTGATCGTGTACCCGAAGCCAGCGCTGCCCCGGTACTGGCGCAGCAGCCTGACTTCGAGCAGACCCGCATGCCGCTGTATTCATCCGGCGTAACCATGCCGCACCAGCAGCAACCACGTCCAGGCCAGCAGGAAATACGCCAGCAGTTTGCAGCATATGACAGTTTTCGCAGCAACGGCTCCAGCAATGCACCCGCGTCACCCGCAATCAGCACACTGCCGCAAACCGACAGCGACCTGCCACCGCTGGGCTACGCGCTTGCACAGTTGCACGGCATCTACATCCTCGCGCAAAACGCGCTGGGCCTCATCGTGGTGGACATGCATGCGGCACATGAACGCATTACCTACGAACACCTGAAGGACGCTGTCAGCCATGAAGGCATCAAGGTGCAGCCGTTGCTGGTACCGGTAGCCGTGGCCGTAAGTGAAGGCGAGGCGGATTATGCGGAAGAACATCAGGCGGCATTCCTGCAACTCGGCCTCGGCGTAGAGCGCATGGGCCCCGAAACGCTGAGCATCCGGCAAATTCCCGCCATCCTGAACAAGAGCGATGCCGAGCAGATCCTGCGTGATGTGCTGTCGGACCTGCGCGAGTTCGGCAGCAGCGACCGCATTGAAGCCGTGCGCGACGAACTGCTGGCCACCATGGCCTGCCACGGCTCCGTGCGGGCCAACCGTCAGCTCACGCTGGGGGAAATGAACGCACTGCTGCGCGACATGGAACGCACCGAGCGCAGCGGCCAGTGCAACCATGGACGTCCTACCTGGGTACAACTCACCGTCAGCGAACTCGACAAACTGTTCATGCGCGGCCAGTAGGGACGGGCCCCGTGCCCACCCTTGGTTCGATTGACGCCCAGAGACGGGCGGGCGCGGGGCCCCGCCCCTACGGGAGTGCTGTGACCTGCAGCGGCCTGCCCCAGTAGCGCCCAAGCAAGTGGCCCTGCTGCACGGGATCACCACTCGTGAAGAATTCGATCTGCCCCGCTGCGCTCGACGCATTCAGCATTCCCTGTTCATCCAGCCGCCGCTGCAGCTCCCGCGCCACAGCATCTCCTGCATCCACCACTGCCACATTGGAGCCCGCGATGGCCTGGATTTCGGTGCGGATCAACGGATAGTGCGTACATCCCAGCACCAGCGTATCGGCGCCGCGCGCCAGCATCGGCTCGATGAATTCCCGCAATAGCGCACGCAGCGCCAGCGGATCGGGATCAGGGCGCTCGATTTCCTGCACAAGTCCGGAGCAGGCACTGGCAATGAACTCCACCTGATGGTTGAAGCGGTTTTTCAGGTGCAGGAACTTGTTGCTGCTGATGGTGCCCTGGGTTGCCAGCACCCCGACCACCCCCGAGCGGCTCAGCGCCGCAGCAGGCTTGACCGCAGGTTCCACGCCGATGATGGGCAGGGAGTGGTGGGCGCGCAGGTCGGCGATGGCCATCGTGGTGGCAGTGTTGCAGGCCACCACCACGGCCTTCACGCCACGCTGCAGGAACCACTGCAGGATGTACTCGCTGCGCGCGCGGATGAAATCGGCACCCTTGGGCCCGTAAGGTGCATGCGCCGTATCAGCGACATAAAGCAGATTTTCCGCAGGCAACAGCTGATGGATGCCGGAGAGGATGGAGAGTCCTCCCGCGCCGGAATCGAAAATGCCGATGGGGGCTGCCGACATGGCTGAGCGTGCGTTCCTGCCGTGATGATGCTGCGGCATTGTACCGCAGCGCCTCAGTCCTGCATGGTATAGTGCGCGGCCTTCACACCGGTCCGAGCTTCGCCGTGATTCCAGCGCGCCTGCCCCCAGCGATCTGCCTTATGGGCCCCACCGCCTGCGGCAAAACGGCCGTGGCGGTCGAGCTCGTGCAGCAGTTCCCGTTCGAGATCATCAGCGTGGATTCGGCTCTGGTCTACCGTGGCCTCGACATCGGTTCCGGCAAACCCGACGCTGCGACGCTGGCGCTCGCTCCGCATCGTCTCATCGATATCCGTGATGCTGCCGAGCCCTACTCCGCCTCCGACTTCCGCCGCGATGCGCTGCGCGAAATGCGCGACATCGTGGCGCGCGGCAAGGTCCCACTCCTCGTCGGTGGCACCATGCTCTACTTCAAAGTGCTGCGCGACGGCCTCGCCACACTGCCCGCTGCTGCTCCGGACGTGCGGCAGCGCCTGCTGGCCGAGGCCGAGGCCGAAGGTTGGCCGGCATTGCACCGGCGCCTGCAGGAAATCGACCCGGTGGCGGCCAGTCGCATCCACCCCAACGACCCGCAGCGACTCCAGCGCGCCCTGGAAGTCTACGAAATCACGGGGCGCCCCTTGTCGGAGCTGCAAGCGGCGGGTCAGGCCTCCCTGCCGGACGACCTGCCCTGTGAGCTGGTGTTTCTGGGCATGCTGCCGGTGGATCGTGCGTGTCTTCACGCACAGATCGCCCGCCGCTTCCATGCCATGCTTGAGTCCGGCCTGATAGAGGAAGTGGCCGCGCTGCGCGGACGTGGAGATCTGCATCCGAACCTGCCCTCCATGCGTAGTGTGGGATACAGGCAGGTGTGGGATTACCTTGCAGGCAACTGCGATCACGCCACCATGATGGAGCGCGGCATAGCTGCCACGCGGCAACTGGCGAAACGCCAGCTCACCTGGTTGCGAGGCTGGGAACATTTGCAGGAACTTCCCTGCCAGCTTGACGGTCAAGATGTAAAGTTTGTGGAGAATCACTTGAAAACCCTCAATGCCGCCGCCATTTACTAGTAGCATGGAGGACTCTCCACCTATAACGCCCGCCGAAGTATTACTGGAATTTTCGGCGTTTTTGCTCGGAATATCCAAGTTTGCACTTTCACTTGGCAACCAGCCCCGAATTCAACTTTCAAAGGAGATAAGAAATGTCAAAAGGGCATTCTCTACAAGACCCTTTCCTCAACGTACTGCGCAAGGAAAAAGTGCCCGTGGCCATTTATCTTGTCAGCGGCATCAAGCTCCAGGGCCAGATCGAATCGTTCGACCAGTTCGTGATCGTCCTGAAGAACACCGTCAACCAGATGGTGTACAAGCACGCCATCTCCACGGTAGTGCCGGCCCGCCAGGTCAGGGTCCCCATGGTCGGCGGTGAAGCAGGCATGGATGAAGAAGAAGGCGGCAACAGCATTTGATCGTTTTGACCAGATAGCAGAGGCCTGATTGTTTTTTGAACGACCCCAGAGCGGGGAAATCGCGATACTCGTCCAAGTCGGCCTCGAATCCGCCCAGGATGAAGCCGATGCCCGTGAATTCGAGGAGTTGGCCATTTCGGCCGGAGCCGTTCCTGCCGTATTGGTAGTAGGCTCCCGGCGTCTGACATCCCCGCGTTTCATGGTCGGCACCGGCAAGGTCGAGGAAATCGCCGCCGCCATTGCTGAACACAAGGCCGAGTTGGTGTTGTTCAATCACACGCTCACCCCCAGTCAGGAACGTAATCTTGAGAAGGAATTGAAGTGCCGGGTGCTCGACCGTACCGGCCTCATCCTGGATATATTCGCCCAGCGTGCCCGCAGTCATGAGGGCAAACTGCAGGTGGAGCTGGCTCAGCTGAAGCACGCCTCCACCCGTCTTGTGCGCGGCTGGACGCACCTTGACCGTCAGAAGGGTGGCATCGGCCTGCGTGGCGCCGGCGAAACCCAGCTCGAGATCGACCAGCGCCTCATCGGGGTGCGTATCAAACAGATCAACAAACAACTGGAAAGGGTGCGCAGCCAACGTGACCAGGGGCGCCGGGCCCGCAAGCGCGCCGAGATTCCCACCGTGTCCCTGGTTGGCTACACCAACGCCGGCAAGTCCTCCTTGTTCAATCGCCTGAGCGGCGACGCCATTTACGTGGCTGACCAGCTCTTTGCCACGCTCGATTCAACCCTGCGCAAGGTACTGGTACCCAATTACGGCAACGTGATCATCGCCGATACGGTAGGCTTCATCCGCCAACTGCCGCACCAGCTGGTGGACGCTTTCCGCGCCACGCTGGAGGAAACGGTGCAGGCACGCCTGCTGCTGCTCGTGGTGGACTGCCATAACGACGAGCGCCTGCAGCTCATCGATGAGGTGGACCAGGTGCTGCAGGAAATCGGCGCCGACGACATTCCCCACTTGATGGTCTTCAACAAGGTGGACCTGCTGGGCGAGCTGCAACCCCCAGGCATCGAGCGTGACGAAAAGGGCCGCCCGGTGCGGGTATGGGTCTCCGCACACAGCGGCGCAGGCATTCCTGACCTGATGCTGGCCATCAGCGAGCTGCTCGGCGAAGAAAGTATCGATACCACCCTGAGCCTCGCTCCGGAGGAAGGTCGTCTGCGGGCGCGCTTCTATCAAGCTGGCGCCGTCCTGCAGGAAAGCAGCGACGACGAGGGCAAGACCCTGCTGCAGCTGCGCCTGCCGCGCATGGACTTCATCCGGATCCTGCAGGACGCGGGAATGGACCCCTTGCCCTGGTTACCGGCAGTTGCCGAAGATCCTGCAGCAGATCTTGCGGGGGATACGACTGCAGAAGCCGATGCCCCGCCGCTCGACAGCGCCACGCTGGACGAAGCGGTGTAATTGCCCTGCATAATCCGCTAGAATTCGCCCCGGTTTACGAACCCCGCTTTTGAATCAACCCGCCCTTCCCGACACGACAAGCTGACTGGAGTAATGCATGGCCTGGAATGAACCGGACAATGACGATCGCCAGAACGATCCGTGGGGCTCGCGATCCGGTCGCAAGGACCAGGGTCCCCCGGATATCGACAAGGTATTGACAGACTTGATGAAGAAGCTGACCGGCCTCTTTGGCGGCGGTCGCAAGGGCACTGGTTCCGGCGGCAGCGCCAGTTCCGGCGGCCCAGTCATGGGAATCATCGCCATCCTGGTGATTGGCGCCGGCCTCATCTGGGTCGGCTCCGGCTTCTACACTCTCGATGAACAGGAGCGCGGCGTCGTAATGCGCCTTGGTCGCGCCCAGGAAGCGGTGGTCATGCCCGGTCTGCACTGGAACCCGCCGCTCGTAGATGACGTGATCCCGGTCAATGTCACCCGCGTGTATGACAGAAGTTTTTCGAACACCATGCTGACGCAGGACGACAACATCGTCGACATCACGATGACCGTTCAGTACGTCATTACCGATGCGCGCAAGTACGTATTGGAAGTCGAGGATCCCGAGTTGAGCCTGCAGGAAGCCTCCGAATCGGCTATCCGCCACGTAGTGGGCGGCTCACCGATGGACGACGTGATCAGCACCGGCCGCGAAGCGCTGGCCGTGGAAGCGCTCGAACGCCTGCAACGCTACCTCGACCTGTACGGCACCGGCATCACCGTAAGCCAGTTCAACATCGCGCAGTCGCTGCCGCCACAACAAGTCCGCGCTGCGTTCGACGACGTTATCAAAGCGCGCGAGGACAACCAGTCCTACCAGAACGAAGCACGCCGTTACTCCAACCAGGTAGTCCCCGAGGCACGCGGCTTCGCCCAGCGCCAGACCCAGGAAGCGACCGCCTACAAGGAACAGGTAGTCGCCGAGGCACAAGGTGAAGCCAGCCGCTTCGAACAATTGCTGGTGGAATACCAGAAGGCGCCGGGAGTTACACGCGAGCGCATGTACATCGACACACTGCAGACCGTGATGACCAACAGCTCCAAGATCATGATAGACGTGGAAGGCGGCAACAACATGATGTACCTGCCGCTAGACCAGATCCTGCAAAACAGCCGGCGTAATCAGGGCAACGTCTCCGTGACGGAACTTGAGCTGCCCGCCGGCCGCAACCTGGCCACGGAAAGCCAGTCCGTCCGACCTGTGCCGCTGCGGGGGAGCCAACGCTGATGAAAAACTCCAGTTTCTTTGCCTTGTTCGTGCTGGTAGCCGGCGTCATGGTCGCGGCCAACAGCATGTATGTGATCCGCGAGATTGATCGTGCCGTGCTCCTCACCTTTGGTGAAGTCACGCAAGCCGACATCGAACCCGGCCTGCACTTCAAGGTCCCCGGCGTCAACACCGTACGTCGCTTCGACGGTCGCATCCAGACCCTCAGTACTGACACCGAGAGCTACCTGACTGCCGAGAAGAACTACCTCGAGGTAGACTCCTATGCCAAGTGGCGAATTTCCAACACCTCCAAGTTCTACACGGCTACCTCGGGTGACGAGAACATCGCCAACAACCTGCTGTTCCAGCGCATCAATACCGGCCTGCGCAACCAGTTCGGCGTGCGCACGGTGCATGAGGTGGTATCAGGAGAGCGTGACCTGCTGATGGAGCAACTCACCGCCTCACTGAACGCCATCACTGTGGAAGAACTCGGAATCGAGATCATCGACGTGCGCGTCAAGAAGATCGACCTGCCCGACAACGTCAGTGATTCCGTGTTCCAGCGCATGAACTCCGAACGTCAGGAAGAAGCCCAGCAACTGCGGTCAACAGGCCGTGAGATCGCTGAAGGCATCCGCGCCGACGCCGACCGCCAGCGCACCGTGATCGAGGCTGAAGCCTACCGTGACGCCGAAGTCGTTCGCGGCGACGGCGA
>JBIIWP010000075.1:0-15450 GCA_044338855.1 Pseudohongiellaceae bacterium
CCCAGTCCACTGCCATTTACGCGTCTGCGTTCAACAATGATCCGGAGTTCTACGAGTTTTACCGCAGCCTTGAAGCGTACCGTGAAACCTTCAGCAACAGCAGCGATCTGCTGGTGTTGAGCCCCGACAGCGACTTTTTCAGGTACCTGAAGAGCAAGAACGCGGAGTGAGGTCCAGCCCATGTGGCAGACCCTCGCAACCGCGTTCTGCCTGATGCTGGTACTGGAAGGCATCATTCCCTTCCTGTATCCGGCACGCTGGCGTCGCCTGGTGGAAAGCCTGGCGGATATCGACGACAAGACCCTGCGCCTCATCGGGCTGGGCAGCATGTTGGCAGGCACAGGCCTGCTGTATCTGATCAATTAAGGAAGCGCTGGACAGCATGACAAGCAACGCGAACCGCTGGCTCCTGCCCGACGGCGTGGACGAGATCCTGCCGCCGCGCGCTGACCAGCTCGAAACACTGCGCCGTGAATTGCTCGATCTGTATCGAAGCTGGGGCTATGACCTCATCAAGACGCCACTTATCGAATTCCTCGACTCGCTGCTGATCGTACCCAGCCACGAACTTCAGCTCAGTACGTTCAAGATCGTGGATCAGCTCAGTGGCAAGAGCATGGGCGTGCGTGCCGATATCAGCTCACAAGCTGCCCGCATCGATGCCCACGTCCTGCAGAAAGACGGCCCCGTGCGCCTGTGCTACGCCGACAGCGTGCTGCGCACGCGTCCCAGCGGCCCCTTGGGCACGCGCTGTCCCCAGTTGATCGGCGCCGAGTTCTATGGCCATGCCGGCAGCGAAGCCGATGTCGAGATCATCAGCCTGATGCTGCACACGCTGCGTCTTTCCGGCATCGACCAGCCCCTGCTGGCGCTGGGCCACACGGCGATCAGCCGCACACTGCTCAAAGTTGCAAAACTGCCTGGCGAACTGGAAAGCCGCCTGTTCACCGCCATGCAGAACAAGGCCAGCGCCGACATCACACAACTGCTTGCCGGCAGCAAGATCGACCGCAAGCTGGCCAAGTGCCTGGCGCAACTGCCCAACCTGCACGGCGATGCCAACGTGCTGAAGCAGGCAGCCAGGCTGCTGAAGGGCATTGCGCCTGCCATTGATGCCGCGCTGGCCAACCTGCTGGAGATCGCCACAGCCGTCGGCGAGCGTTTCCCCGGACTCAACCTGTTCTTCGATCTTTGCGAACTGGGCGGCTACGAATACCACACTGGCGTGATCTTCTCGGCCTACGTGGCCGGGCACGGCGAAGCCATCGCGAAAGGCGGTCGTTACGACGCGCTGGGCGAAGTATTCGGGCGCGCGCGCCCCGCTACGGGCTTTGATGCGGATCTGAAAAACCTGCTGAATCTCAGCAAGCGTCGCTTCCCCACAGCCGAAAAGATCTATGCACCCGCGGTGGCAGACGCTTCGCTCGACAGCACTGTGCTGGAACTGCGCTTGCGCGGCCAGGTGGTGGTGCAGGCTTTTGCAGGACGCCACAAAGGCAAGAACAAGGACCAGCTCGCCGCACGTGAACTGGGCTGCACCCAACAGCTGGTCAAGCAGCAGGGGCGCTGGATGGTGGTGCCGCTCCTCTGAGCAGCGCCCTCTGATACTGACAGAACGCATACAGATACAACAAACCAGAACAACAAGCCGGGCCGCAGGGCCTGCTTGCGTGACAATATAACAGGTGAAGTAATGGGCAAGAGCGTAGTGGTCCTGGGCACCCAATGGGGCGACGAGGGCAAGGGCAAGATCGTTGATCTGCTGACGGAGAAGGCATCACAGGTGGTGCGCTTCCAGGGTGGCCACAATGCGGGCCACACCCTCGTGATCGGCGGCAAGAAGACCGTGCTGCACCTGCTGCCATCCGGCATCCTGCGCCCGAATGTCGGCTGCATCATCGGCAACGGCGTGGTGCTGTCACCTGAAGCGCTGCTGAAGGAAATCGACGAAGTCGCACAACAGGGCATCAGCGCTGACAACCTGCGCATCAGCGCAGCCTGCCCGCTGATCCTGCCCTACCACATTGCGCTGGACCAGGCGCGCGAGCACAAGAAAGGCTCGGCCAAGATCGGCACCACCGGCCGCGGCATCGGCCCCGCCTACGAAGACAAGGTGGCGCGTCGCGGCATCCGGCTCGGAGAGCTGATGAATGCCAAACACTTCAGCGAACGCCTGCTGGAAGTACTCGAATACCACAACTTCATGCTGGTGAATTACTATGGCGTAACCGCCATCGACTACAACAAGGTACTGGAGCAGAGCCTGCAGCAGGCCGAGCGCATCCGTCCGATGGTCTGCGACACCATCGAACTGCTGCACACCGCGCGCAAGCGCGGCGAAAACATACTCTTCGAAGGCGCCCAGGGTTCACTGCTGGACATCGACCACGGCACCTATCCGTTTGTTACCTCGTCCAATACCACGGCCGGCGCTACCGCCACCGGCAGCGGCTACGGCCCGCTGTACCTCGACTACGTGCTGGGCATCACCAAGGCCTACACCACGCGCGTGGGCAGCGGCCCCTTCCCCACTGAATTGTTTGATGCTGTGGGCGAACACATGTTTACCGTAGGCAAGGAAATCGGCGCCTCCACCGGCCGCAACCGTCGCTGCGGCTGGTTCGATGCCGTGGCGGTAAAACTGGCCAACCGCATCAACTCCGTCACCGGCATCTGTCTCACCAAGCTCGACGTACTGGACGGACTGGAAACGGTACGCGTGTGCGTAGGTTACAAGGGCGTCGATTGCGATTCCGCAGCCTGCCTGCAGAGCTTCGAAAGCTACGACTCGCTGGAACCAGTGTACGTCGACATGCCGGGCTGGAAGGAAAGCACCTTCGGTATCCGCACTCTGGATGCGTTGCCGCAGAACGCGCGCAACTACATCAAGTTCATCGAGGAACTCATTGAAGCACCGGTCGCCATCATCTCCACGGGCCCGGACCGCGACGAGACGATCATGCTGGATCATCCGTTTGCCTGAGGCTCCTGCTGCCCCTGACCTCGCGCAAGCATGGTCAGGCGGCCGACCCCTACCGGATCCTGCCTGAACAAGGGAACCACCGCGTAGCGTTTGGCATGGACTGCCGCCACCTTTTCGATCTCCTTGCGTTCATTGACGGCCCGTTGCAGCAGCAACGCTGAGGACGTTTCGGCAGCAGCGATGCTGTTGTTGATGATCCAGGCCCAGGGCTCGATGCCGGCACGGCGCAGTTCGTCCTGCAGTCCGGCAGCTTCCAGCACCGGCGTGGTTTCGGCCAGGGCCACCAGCAGCACTTTGGTTTGCTTCGGATCCTGCAGCTGCATCATCGGCGTAGTGAAGTTCAGGCCCTTGCCGACCATCTGGCGCGCGATGTCACGGTGGTAGGCGCCGGTGGCATCCAGCAACAACAGCGTGTGACCGGTCGGTGCCGTATCCAGCACGACAAACTTGCGACCGGCTTCCCGGATGATGCGGGAGAAGGCCTGGAATACCGCAATCTCTTCGGTGCAGGGCGAGCGCAGATCCTCTTCGAGCGTGGCGCGACCTTGCGCATCCAGCCCGGCGCCTTTGCTGGTCATGACCTGTTGGCGATAGCGCCCGGTTTCGGCCTCCGGATCAATGCGACTGACCTTCAGGTTTTCCAGACTTTCCTCGAGCGTCTGCGCCAGGTGCGCGGCAGGATCGGACGTGGTGAGGTGCACCGGCAAACCACGCTGCGCCAATTCCACAGCGACCGCAGCCGCGAGGGTGGTCTTGCCGACACCGCCTTTGCCCATGACCATCACCAGGCCATGACCGTCTGCCGCAATCTCATCGACAAGGCTGGCCAGCGTCGGCGCCTTCAGCGGGGAGCGTGGGCCAATGGAATCCACTGGTGCCGTGACAACATCCTGCAGCAGGTGATGCAGGGCATCCAGACCCACCAGATTGAAGGACTTCAGCGCAATCCGGTCCTGTGGCAACGCGGCGAGCGCAGCAGGGATGGCGGCGATTGCCGACTGCTCCCGCTGGCATATCGCTGCCGCCAGGGCATCATGCTGTGCCTCAGCTGCAGGCAGCACGCCGTTGATCACAAGGTATTGTTGGCGGAGCCCAAGTTCGGCGAGCTCTTCATGGGTGCGAGCAGCCTCACGCAACGTGGAAGTCTGCGCACGTGCCACCAGCACCAGGCGTGTGCGCTCCGGATCACCCAGGGCTGCGACCGCTGCCTGATACTGCTCGCGCTGCTTTTCGAGCCCGGCAAGCGGGCCAAGACAGGATGCATCGCCTTTGCCATCCGCGAGAAAATCACTCCAGGCGCCAGGCAACTGCATCAGCCGGATCGTGTGCCCGGTAGGCGCTGTATCGAAGAGAATGTGCTCATACCCGCTGGTAAGCGCCGAATCAATCAGCAGTGCAGTGAACTCATCAAAAGCGGCAATCTCGGTGGTGCAGGCGCCGGACAGCTGCTCTTCCATACCCTTCACAACATCTGGTGGCAACACGCCACGGGCCGGACCCACGATACGCTCCCGGTAGCCTTGCGCCGCTGCCTGCGGATCGATCTCAAGCGCGTGCAGATTGGGCACTGCCGCAATCGGCGTCACAACATTGCCGATGGCGAGACCAAACACCTGTCCCACATTTGACGCGGGGTCAGTACTGACCAGCAAGACGCGCTTGCCGGCTTCCGCCAGATGCACAGCGGTAGCACAGGCGTCTTGCCCACGCCACCCTTGCCCGTGAAGAAGAAGAAGCGCGGAGGATCACTCAAGTAGTTCATGTAATGCTCACTGGTAGATGACCCCCAGGCTCTGATTGAACCGGGCTGAACACCCTCAGGACCAGTATAGGCCCAACCGGCACCATGTTGCCTTAGCCGGAGGGCTGGGCTAACTTGAGCGCTCCGCGGCCACCATAACTATAACGATCATGCGCCCGATCTCCCGCCTCAGCGTAAACGATCCCGTCAATTTCACGCAGCCCGTCGAACTGTCCAGGAAGTGGCTGCACATCCCCGGCGAAGAGATCATTCCCTTCGAGTGTCTGGAAGCATCGGACAGCAACGTCTACTGAGGTGTCTACCATGAAGCTCTATCACAACGGCATGTCCAGCTGCTCGCAGAAAGTGCGCATGGTGCTGGCAGAAAAAGACCTGCCTTTTGAAAGCCGGATCATGGACCTGCAGAAAGGTGACCAGTTCGATGCGGATTACGTCAAACTGAACCCGACGGCGCTGGTGCCCACGCTGGAAGACCAGGGCAGGATCTACATCGAATCAACCTTGATCATCGAGTATGTCGACGATGCCTACCCTGAACCGGCACTCACACCGGCTGATCCCGACGCGCGCTACCGCATGCGCTATCTCTTGCGCCAGATCGACGATGTGCAGCATCCGGCCTGCAGCGTGCTGACTTACGCCATTGGCCTGCGCTCCATGATGCTGAAGAAGGATCCCCACGAACTGCAGGCGATGCTGGAGCAGATCAAGGACCCGGCGCGGCGCGAAGGCCGCCGCTCCGTGTTGGCTGACGGCGTGCACGCCACGGTCTTTCATACCTCGCTGCGCCAGTATCTCGACGTGATGAAACTCGCCAACGCCATGCTCGCTGGTGGCCCCTGGCTGGTGGGCAAACAGTTTACGCTGGCCGACTGCGCCCTGATTCCCTACGTGCTGCGCCTGGACCACCTTGGCCAGAAGGGTATGCTGGACAAGATGGCACCCCTGGCGCGCTGGTATGAAGCCATGCAGGCACGCCCCGCATGGAAAACCGCCATCGCCGACTGGCTGCCCGAGCGCGGCGTGGCGATGTTCACGGCGGGAGGCGTGGAAGTACGCGATGTCGTGGCGGCGATGGCCTGAGCTGCCCGCCAAGATCATGGCAATACACCAACAACTACAACAAGCAGGGAGTCCCCGATGAAAAGAAAGATACTGTCCACCCTCGTCATGCTCAGCGCCCTTGGCAGCAGTGGCGCCTTCGCGCAGGACTGTGACCGCGCCTGCCTCGAAGGCATGGTCGAGCGCTATTTCGACGCCGCCATCGACAACAACCCGGCCGCGCTCCCGCTCGCGCCTGATGCCCGCTTCACCGAAGACGGCCAGCGCCTCGCGATCGGCGATGGCCTGTGGAACACCATGAAGGCCAAGGGCAAGTACCGTCTGTTCGTCACGGATGTACCGGCACAGCAGGTCACCGTGCTGGCCACCTTGTTCGAGGACCACCGCGATCCCGCCCTCAGCACCGGCGCCTTCATCGCACTGCGCCTGCGCGTCGAAGACGGCATGATCACCGAAATCGAACAGGTGCTGGCGCGCGATGAAGCCACCGCAAAGCGCATCGAGGAAATGACCGTGCGCCCCGGCCTGCTGGCCACCGTGCCACCCGAAAAGCGCATGTCACGCGACGAGATGCTGCGCATTTCCAACCTGTATTTCACCGGCATGCAACAAAACGATGGCCAGGGCGACTATCCGTTTGCCGACGACTGCGACCGCCTGGAAAACGGCAACCGCAGCACAAATGCGCCCACGCCGGAAGGCCAGACGCGTCCCGACCCTGCCACGGCCAGTACCTACTCCGGGCAGTGGAGCTGCATGGAGCAGTACAAGAGCGGCCTCATCCACTTCGTGCACCGCATCCGCGACCGCCGCTTCGTCGCGATCGACGAAGAGCGCGGCCTGACGTTCGCCTTCGCCTTCTTCGACCACCCCGGTGGCGCCACGCGCACCTTCCAGGCACCGGACGGACGCACTGTCACCAACGGCCCCGTGCAGCCCTGGACCTGGGGAATCGCGGAGATCTTCAAGGTGGAAGACAACCTGATCCATGAGATCGAAGCACTGCTGCTGCGCGTGCCCTACGGCATGAACTCGGGATGGAGCACCTGGGAACAAGGGATGAGCGATCAGGTGCGCGATGTCACGATGGAATAGCGCCACCAGGGCTGGCCTGCCACAAGGCCAGATCAAGCTTGCCGTATCAAGACCCAGGAGACATAGATGAGCAATACGCAGGTGGCTTGCCGCCAAAATCCGGGGGCACGGACAGGGACGCTGCGCCTGTTACCAGTACTGCTGGTGCTGGCCGGGGTGTTCACGACCCCGCTTCAGGCAGCTGAACTGCCCGCTTACGCGAGCCTGCCCGACTGGAGCGGGACCTGGTCGCGGCGCGGCGGCACCGTATTCGACCGCAGCACCTGGACCCTGAATGGCGAGCCAGCCAGCCCCACGGATCCTGGCGCCGCGGTCGACGATGCCAACACCCGGGCCCATCCGCCCTATACCCCGAAATACGAAGCCATGTATGCCCAGCATCTGGCTCTGCGCGACAAGGGTCAGTTTCCCGACCCCCTTACCCGGTGCATCGCCCATGGTTTTCCGCGCATATTCAATGTGCTGGCACCGGTGGAGTTTGTGGTGCGGGCCGAGCAGGTATGGATACTGGCGGAGCATACGCGTGCCACCATGCGTATCTTCACTGACGGGAGTTCCCATCCCCCCGCAGAAGAACGCTGGCACAATCTGTTCGGCCACTCGGTCGGCCACTGGGAAGGTGACACGCTGGTTTTCACCACGGTGGCACTCAAGGGCTGGCGTGACCGTGACAGCGTGCTTGACCGCAGCGGCCTGATACTCAGTGATCAGGCCAGCGCCACCACCAGCATCCGCCGCGTGCAGGAGTCCGACAGCACTGGCGCCATGGAAGACCTGCTGCTGGTGGAAATCACCATGGAAGACCCACTGGCTCTCACCAGACCCTGGACCGTGCAGAAGCGCTTCTACAAGGATCCGGCTGGTACCCGTATCTTTGATTACGAGTGCAACGAGAACAACCGGGCGGTTATCGATGATCAGGGACGCAGCCTGATGCTCGATGCAGATGGCAATGTCATCAAATACTGACCGGGAAATTTACCGAGACTGCCAGTGGCAGCAGAGGCTTGAAACATGAAGAAGACGTCAAAAGCAGCCGGATGGTGGACAGCAGTGCTGCTGGGGTTGGTCACCAGCCTGGCCCAGGGGCACCATTCCACGATCGGACAGATCGAGGAAGAGTCGATGGAGATCACTGGAGTAGTAAAGGAGTTCCAGTTCATGAACCCCCATTCCTGGATACAGGTGCTGGTTACCGATGACGCCGGCGCGACTACCGAATGGAGCGTGGAGTGGGGCATTCCCAACATGCTGATGCGGCAGGGCTACAACCCGTCCACCTTCAAACCGGGTGACGAAGTGAGAGTGCGGCTGCGCCAGCACGTCTCCGGAGCGGCGATGGGCGAGTTCGACGGTGCCCTCAAGGCCGATGGCAAAACTATCGGCAAGTGGACTGAATAGCCGCTGTTTGTTGAGCCAGCAACTGCAAGCTGCTGGCTACCCCGACTGACCCTGCTGGCACGGAAACGCCGCAGTTCAGGCGTCCACTTGCGTCAAGGCCTCAGTCCTGCGGCGCCACGTTGCGGGTCTTGATGAACCACTGCTCGCCCACCTTCACCAGGTCATCCACACCACGGCCAGCCGCTGCTACGGTGGGGCTGGTACCGGGACCGGCTGCGCCGAACACGGTCTGCCAGTACGAGTGGTGACGCGCGTGCGTGGCGTCGATGAACTCGATCCAGGAATCCATCGTCATGTGGTACATCGGCGGCACTGCTTCGCCCTTGGCCGCCCGGTCCTCACGCCCCTTCTTCACGCCATTTACCATGTCCATCAGGGCCTGCTTGCCTTTGGCCGCCGTATTGCCACTGCCGAACTGGCCATCCTCGGTGAACACGGCGGCATAGGCTTCTGCATTGAACGTGTCCAGGGCGCGCGTGTAGCGCCACAGCAAGGCGTGTATGGCTTCACGGTCGGCAGCCTCGTCGGCCAGCACAGCGCTGGCGCCGAACAGCGCGGCGAGCAGAAAGCAGCCCAGCAAAAGGGAACGGGAAGTTACAAGGAAACGGGTCTGGGTCATGGGAATATCCTCTTGGTCTTGTTGTGGTCGGGACGCCGCCAAGCCTAGCGCAGACCGCCATTTCATGTAACCTTATGAATCAAAGGGTTTCACGATCCAGCTCAATTGAATACACTCGCCCCCTCGTTTATCCTGACGACCTTGGAAGCTTCGGCAGCGGACGCCGTAAAAACCAACTTTACTCGGGGAAACCAAGGGAAGGCGCTGCTTCGCGCCGGACCGCCATCATCATGAAACAGCCAATGCTCAGCCGACTCTCCCGCGCTTGCCTGCTCGCCCTGTTGCCCCTCGTGGCCCAGGCCCAGCAGCCCGATGCCGACACCCAGAACCAGCTCATTCAGGACTACTGCACCAAGTGCCACAACGACGAGGACTGGGCCGGCAGCCTGGACCTGACGCTGATGGACGTGGGCAACGCCGCCGGCGACGCCGCCATCTGGGAAAAGGTGATGCGCAAGTTCAAGGGCAGCATGATGCCGCCGCTGGGCAACGACCGTCCCACCGCCGAGCAACAGGATGCCTTCATCGCCTGGGTGACCCATGCCATCGACAGTGTGAACCTGGCCAATCCCGATCCCGGCAAGAGTTCGCTGCACCGCCTCAACCGCACTGAGTATGGCAATGCCGTGCGCGATTTGTTGGGCCTCTCCGTAGACATCAGCGAGTTCCTGCCGGCCGACGACGAAGGCTATGGTTTCGACAACATCGCCGACGTGCTGCGCACCTCGCCCTCGCTGCTGGAGCAGTACCTCAGCGCCTCGCGCAAGATCACCGAGCTGGCCGTGGGCGACACGCGCGTGACGCCCATCAGCAAGGTCTACCGCACACCGCCCGACCAGCCGCAGCAGCACATCCCCGGCCTGCCGCTGGGCACGCGTGGCGGCATGCTGATCGAACACAATTTCCCGGTGGACGGCGAGTACCAGTTCAACAACTACCTCACGCGCAACATCGTGGGCTACATGACGGGCCTGGAATGGCCGCATATCTTCGAGATCAGCATCGACGGCGTGGAAGTATTCCGGGCGCAGGTGGGCGGTGAAGCCGACAACCTTGCCAACGACACCAACTTTGCCGAAGCGGCCGATGCCATCGACCTGCGTCTGCAGACGCGCATTCCGGTGACTGCAGGCCTGCACAAGGTCGCCGTGACCTGGCAGCAGAAGAACGCCGCCGAAACCCACGAGCCGCTGGAACTGCACACGCGCGACCTCGACCTGCAGAACATGAACGGCCTGCCCACGCTGGACTACACGGACATCGTCGGCCCCTTCAACGTCTCTGGTGCGGGTGACACCGCCAGTCGCAGGCACATCTTCAGCTGCTACCCGCAGCAGCCAGGCGAAGCCGCCGACTGTGCCACCGAAATCCTCTCAACCATCGGCAAGCGCGCCTACCGCCGCCCGCTCAGCGACGAGGATATGAACCTCATTTTCAGCTTCTATGAAGATGGCGAGCAGGAAGGTGGCTTCGAGCTTGGTATCCAGAGCGCGCTGCGCTTCATCCTGACGTCACCCGAGTTCCTGTTCCGCAGCGAGCCGGATCCTGCCGGCATCGCGCCGGGCAAGGTCTATGCACTGAACGATCTGGCGCTGGCCTCGCGCCTGTCGTTCTTCCTGTGGAGCAGCATTCCCGATGACGAACTGCTGGAACTCGCCGCCAATGGACAGCTGGGCGACGACGAAGTATTCGACGCGCAAGTGGAGCGCATGCTGCGCGACCCCAGGTCCGTGGCACTGGTGGACAACTGGGCGGCACAGTGGCTGTTCCTGCGCAACCTCAAGAGCTTCAATCCCGATACACGCACCTTCCCGAACTTTGACGACAAGCTGCGTGATGCGTTCTATACGGAAACGTCGATGTTCATCCAGAACATCATTCACAACGACCGCCCCGTGACGGAACTGATGACAGCCGACTACACCTACGTCAACGATCGTCTGGCGCAGCACTATGGCATTCCCAACGTGTATGGCAGCCATTTCCGCCGCGTGACGCACACGACTCCAGAGCGCCGCGGCCTATTGGGCCAGGGCTCGGTGCTGACGGTTACCTCCTATCCCAACCGCACCTCACCCGTGCTGCGCGGCAAGTGGGTACTGGAAAACATCATGGGCTCGGCAGCCCCCACGCCGCCGCCCAACGTACCGGCGCTCAACGACCAGCTTACCGCTGTGTCCGTCCGTGACCGTCTGATCCAGCACCGCCAGGATCCTGTCTGCGCTGGCTGCCATGCTGTTATGGACCCGCTGGGCTTTTCGCTCGAGAACTTTGATGCCATCGGCCGCTACCGTGAACGCGACCAGAGCGGACTGATCGACAGCACCGGCAATCTGGCCGATGGCACTCCCGTCCTGGGTGCCAGCAGCCTGCAGGCCGCGCTGATGAAGAAGCCCGATCACTTCGTGGATACCGTCACGGAAAAACTGCTGACCTACGCCCTGGGCCGCGGCCTGGAGGCACAGGACATGAGTTTTGTCAGGGAAATCACACGCCAGGCCGAAGCGGACGACTACCGCTTCTCGGCGCTGGTAAAGGGCATCGTGAAAAGCGTGCCATTCCGCATGAAAAAATCGGCAGCGCCAGTCGCACAAACCGCTGCCATCAATAACTGAAGTCTCCCAAATCCAAGCGCGAGGGGAATCCCATGTCAAAGTTCATCAGCAAGAAACACCTGAGCCGCCGTGCCCTGCTGCGCGGCGCCGGTGTCAGCCTGTCGCTGCCACTGCTTGACGCCATGCTGCCGGCGCTCACCGCGCAGGCGCAGACGGCGGCGAAGATCAAACCACGCCTCGGTTTTGTCTACGTGCCGCACGGGGCCATCATGAGCGAGTACACCCCCGACCAGGTCGGCAAGGACTTCGAACTGAAGCAGATCCTGAAGCCGCTGGAGGCCTACAAGCGCCAGATGAACATCATCAGTGGTCTTGGCCATGAAGCGGCCGACGCCTCGGCCGTGCATTCCCTGAGCCCCTGCACCTGGCTCAGCGGCGTACGTCCCAAGGCCACGCTGGGCTCTGATGCTTTCGCCGGCGTCACCGCCGACCAGTTCGCTGCCCAGGTGATCGGCCAGGACACGCCACTGCCCTCGCTGGAACTGGCCACCGAAGACCACAGCGGCCTGATCGGCGCCTGCGACCGCGACTACGGCTGTATCTACATGAATACGCTGAGCTGGCGCACACCCACCACTCCGAACCCGATGGAGATCAACCCGCGCAAGGTGTTCGAACGCCTGTTCGGCCAGGGTGGCAGCGTGGAACAGCGCCTCGCCCGCCAGAATGAAGACCGCAGCATACTCGACGCCATCGTGCAGCAGACTGCAGGGCTCGGCCGCCAGCTCGGCGCCGGTGACCAGCAGAAAATCAGCGACTACCTCGAGAACGTACGCGAAATCGAGCGCCGCCTGCAGCAGGCCGAAGCCATGATGGCGCGCAATGCCGACATGGTGATCCCCGATGCACCCGCCGGCATTCCCTTCGTCTATGCCGAGCACCTGGCCATGATGTTCGACCTCATGACGCTGGCGTTCCAGAGCGAGATCACGCGCGTGTCCACGTTCATGATGGCGCGCGAAGTATCGAACCGCACCTACCCGATGGTCGGCGTCAACGAAGGCCACCACGCCACTTCGCATCACCAGAACGATCCCGCCAAGATGGCGAAGAACGTGCTGATCCAGAACTACCATGTCACGCAGTTCAAGACCTTCCTGGACCGCCTCGCCGCGATCCCCGAGGGTGATGGCACGCTGCTGGACAACACCATCCTGTTGTACGGCAGCAACATGAGCAACTCCAATGCGCATGACCACTACCCGCTGCCGAACATCCTCGTGGGTGGCACCGGCGCCGGTGGTATCAAGGCCGGCCAGCACATCAAGTATGAGAAGCGCACGCCGATGACCAACCTGATCCTCACCATGCTGAACAAGGCGGGTGTGAACCAGGACAGCCTTGGCGACAGCAACGGCACCGTGGCGGAAATCTGATCATGACCAAGCTGACGAAACCTCCTTTCCTGCGCACGGCTCTGGCCACGCTGCTGCTGGCGCCGCTGTTTGCCACGGCACAGCCGCTGGATACCGGCGCTGATCGTGGCCGCGAACTGCTGGAAGCGGTGAAAGCCGCCGAGAGTGAACGCGCGCTGGTACTGCTGGATGGCGTGCGCGATGTGGACCAGCCGGAACCCGACGGCATGACGCCGCTGCACTACTCCGTACTGAACAATGATCTTGCCGTCACGCAGGCACTGCTGCGCGCCGGCGCCGACGTCAATGCCCGCACCCGCTACGAAGTGAGCCCGATTTACCTGGCAGCGCAGAATGGCAGCGCCGAACTGACGCGCCTCCTGCTCGACAACGGTGCCAATGCCAACGGAGTCTACCGTGAAGGCGAGCGCGTGCTGCACACGGCGGCGCGTACCGGCAATCCCGATACGGTGAAGGTCCTGCTGGATGCCGGCGCCGAAATCGACGCGCGTGAGGACTGGCATGGCCAGACCGCGCTGATGTGGGCCGTTTCTCAGCAACACGCGGCCTTGATCCCGCTGCTGGTGGAGCGCGGCGCCAACATCAACGCCATTTCCGCCCTCGAAGTCTGGGAACGCCAGATCACGGACGAACCGCGCGAGAAGTGGCTGCCGCCCGGCGGCATGAACGCGCTGATGTTCGCCGCACGCGAGGGCTGTCTGACCTGCATCGAGCCGCTGCTGGACGCTGGCGCCAGTATAGATGCCGCCACGGCCACGGGCATCACGCCACTGCTGGGCGCCATCATCAACGGCTACTACGACGTGGCCTGGTTGCTCGTGCAACGCGGCGCCAACGTCAACCTCAACGACGAGACCAACCGCTCGCCGCTGTATGCTGCCGTGCACTTCAACATCATGCCGGAGTCGAACCGCCCCTCACCCTATGATTTCGAGAACGAGCACAGCGCCTTTGAACTGATCGATCTGTTGCTGGAGAAGGGCGCCGACGTGAATGTCCAGCTGACGGCGCTGATCCCCTTCCGGCTCAAGCTCGACCGCGGTACGGACTCCATGCTCGTGGCCGGCACCACGCCCTTCCTGCGTGCAGCCAAGAGTGCCGACCTGCCGGTGATGAAACTGCTGCTGGAGCATGGTGCCGATCCCGCGCTGACCACCAGCCAGGGCGTCGATCCGCTGATGACGGCAGCCAACCTCGCCACCAAGGAAAGCGACACCACGGGCCGCTACAAGACCGAGGAACAGGTGATCGAAGCCATCAAGCTGTGCCAGTCCGTCGGCCTCGACGTAAACGCCATGGCCAACGACGGCCGCACCGCGATCTTCGGCGCGGCAACCTTTGGTTTTACCAAGGTGGTGCAGCACCTGCACGAACAGGGCGCCGAGCTCGACTACAAGGACAAGAAAGGGCTCTCCCCGCTGGACGCCGCCATGGGCAAGGCGGGCGGTTTCGGATTTGTGGGAACCGACGGACGCTACTGGGACGAAACCGTCGAGCTGATCGAATCCCTGCTCTAACCGTTGGGGCGGGCCGCCGCGCCCGCCCGTGGTTTGATTGACGCCGATCCAGAACGGGCGGGCACGGGGGCCCGCCCCTACGCGGTCAGAGCAGGCGGTTGAGGATCCAGAAGATCGCGGCGCTCATGAGGCTGGCGGCGGGAATCGTGATGACCCAGGCCATGGCGATGGGCTTCATCAGGCGCCAGTTGGTCTGTGAGTTGACGAGGCCGATGCCCAGCACTGCCCCAATCAGGATGTGCGTGCTCGACACCGGCAAACCCAGGATGGAAGCCAGCAATACCACCGCCGCTGCGGCCAGCTCCGCCGCAAAGCCCGAGGATGGGTGCATCTCGGTGAGGTGGTGTCCCACCGTCATGATCACTTCCTTGCCGATGAACCACAGGCCAGCCACCAGTGCCACGCCGAAGGTAAGCATGGCTACCGTCGGCACCGCAGCCTGACTGTCGGCGGTGCCGGTGCGCAGCACATCCAGGATCGCGGCGAAGGGACCGATGGCGTTGGCGATATCGTTGGAACCGTGGCTGAACGCAAAGGCAGCGGCAGTAAAGACCTGCATCCAGCTGAAGATATAGAAAGTAGACTTGCTGAGGTTCTTGCCGCGCATGGTCTTGGCCAATACCAGGATGGCCATCCATACGGCAGAGGCGATCATGCCCATCATAAGGAACTTGCTGAGGACGGTGAGCCCCAGTTGCATGTTGTTGAGACCCTTGAACAACAGCATGGCGGAAATGACCAGAGCACCCAGCGCAGCGACAATCGGTACCCAATATTCCAGCGCCTTGTGCGCCTGTACTGCGTCCCTTTTTTCCTTGAGCTTCTGTAGCTCGCGGAAATACTCCGACTCCAGATACTGCAGCTGCGGCACACCATCGCCGTCGTGCTCGGCATCGGTCATGGCATGGGCATCACGTGCCAGCGCCCGGGCATGCTCGATCTGTTGTTGTTCAGTAAGCAGCGCGAAGGATTCGCGATGCTTGTCCTTCAGCGCCTTCTTTTCCTCCTTGAGCGCTTGCA
>JBIIWP010000039.1:0-25498 GCA_044338855.1 Pseudohongiellaceae bacterium
GCCGTCGGACCACGGGCGGGCGCGGGGGATAACGACATCCGGACCACGGGCGGGCGTGGGGGCCCGCCCCGACGGGGATCAGGTGGGTTGGTAGATGCCGACGGAGGTCCAGCCCTGGTGCTGCAAGTGGGAAGCATGCAGTCGGCTCATCACGCCCTTGCCGCAATAGAGGTAGTAAGTACGTTGGCGGGGCAGCGTGACGACATCGGCAGCCAGACGGTAGAACGGCATGCGCAGAACCTCGATACCACTGACCACCAGGGGCGCATGCTCCTCCTCGTCCGGATGACGTATGTCGATGATGATGCTGCCGGGTTCAGGTTCCCGCACAAATGCCGCATCTTGCTTCGGCTCGCTGCCAACCTGCCGCAGAGTGCTCATGTCGAGCAGCTCCTTGTCCACCAGCGCCTGTTCCAGCACCTTCATGTCGAAATTGCGCTCGGCACGTTCCACGCGATGGCGCTTGGCCCGGGTGGTCGGTCGCACTGAGATAACGCCGCAGTATTCCGGGATCACTTCCGAGAACTGGGCCGTGCCGATCCGGCGCGCCATATCCACGATTTCCTGCTTGTCGCTCATGATCAGCGGTCGCAGCACCAGCATCGGGCAGGCTTCGTCAATAGCGGCAAGGTTTACCAAAGTCTGGCTGGATACCTGCGCCACGCTCTCTCCGGTTACCAGGGCTTCGGCACCCAGCTCGGCGGCGATGCGTGCACCAGCGCGCAGCATCATGCGCTTCAGCGTCACACCCATGTAGGAATTCTCGACGGTTTCGAGTATTTCGCTTACCACTCCCTCGAACGGGACGCTGACGAAGTACACGTGGTGCGAAGAGCCGAACTTGTTCCATAGATAGTAGGCCAGCTCCTTCACCGCCAATTCGTGCTCGTGCCCTCCCAGGTTGAAGAACAGGCAGTGCGTCCGCATGCCGCGGCGCATGGACATGAACGTGGTCACCGCAGAATCAAAGCCACCGGAGAGCAGCGACAGCACGGAATCCTGCGTGCCCAACGGGAAGCCGCCGATGCCGTCCAGTGCCGCATCCACTACGAACACTTCGTCGTCGCGCACTTCCAGATTCACCACCACGTCGGGCGCGTGCAGGCTCACTCCACTGGCGGCAGTGCCCGCCTTCAGGCCAGCGCCAATGAATCGCTCCACATCCACCGACGAGAACGGCTGATTACCCCTGCGTTTGCAGCGCACCACGAAAGTCTTGCCCGCCAGGCGCGAGGCCCAGGTCTGCAGCGTCAACTCAAGAATCTCGTGGAGGCCTGCCAAAGGCTGAACCAGCACCCGGTTGAAGTTACAGATGCCCGGCGTGTTGGCGAGTACGCCCTCAATCAAAGGCTGCAGGCGCGCATGCTCGGGCGGGATCCGCAGTTGCAGGTTGTCCCAGTTGGCCTCCACCTCGATGTGAGCGGGATTGCGGGCATCAGTAGTTGCGGTATCGACTAAGCCCAGCTGTTCGCGCAGAATGCGCGCGAGGTTTTTGCGCAGTTGCCGGCAAAAGCGCGTGCGGATGATGCGGCTTTTGGTGGTAATCTCAGGAGAATACTTCGCAAGATATTTCATAAGCGTCTTTATGGAGCATTGATCGCACCCTTATAGTGCATTGTGAACTTATTAGCACCATTTTGGTGCGTGCCTGCCCCAAGGCAGGGCCCGAACCTCCAAGAAAGCAATAGAAAACAAGGCCTTCTAGTAATGGGGCGGATGGCATATATTTTGCTCCCCCAGTATTGCTGAAGACAAGCCGTAATCCTGAGGCTTCAGATCCAAATTCACCACACCCAAAACCAGACAGCCAGGTTGCCCTGGATTAACAGCTCTACGGAGGAATATATGTCTGAGAAGACTCTCAAACTGATCAAAGATAACGATGTAAAGTGGGTTGACCTCCGTTTTACCGATACCAAGGGCAAACAGCAGCACGTGACCTTCCCGGTCAGTGAAGTGAATGCAGGCTTTTTTGAGGGCCGCATGTTCGACGGTTCGTCCATCGCCGGCTGGAAAGGCATCAACGAATCCGACATGGTGCTGTTGCCCGACGACAGCACCGCCGTGCTGGATCCGTTCTCCGAAGAAGCCCAGGTCAACATCGTGTGCGACATCCTGGAACCCTCCACCATGAGCGGTTACCAGCGCGATCCGCGCAGCATTGCACGTCGTGCCGAGGAATACCTCAAGTCCACCGGCATCGGCGATACCGCCTACTTTGGTCCCGAGCCCGAATTCTTCATCTTCGATGACGTGAAGTACCGAGTCACGATGGGTTACTGCATGAGCAAGATCATCTCGCAGGAAGCCGCCTGGTCCACCGACCTGGACAAGGAAGATGGCCCGAAAGGCTTCACGCCGCGCGTAAAAGGCGCCTATTTCCCGGTTCCGCCCATTGATTCGCTGCATGACATCCGCACTGCCATGTGCAACACGATGATGGATATGGGTCTGAAGATCGAGATTCACCATCACGAAGTGGCCAACGCGGGCCAGTGCGAGATCGGCGCTGCCTTCAACACGCTGGTGGCCAAGGCCGACGAAGTGCAGATTCTGAAGTACTGCGTACATAACACCGCAGTGGCGTTCGGCAAGACCGCAACCTTCATGCCCAAGCCCATCGTGGGCGACAACGGCAGCGGCATGCACGTGCACCAGAGCATCTGGAAGAACGGCAAGAACATGTTTGCCGGCAACGGCTACGCCAACCTCAGCGAAGACGCGCTGTACTATATCGGTGGCATCATCAAGCACGCCAAGGCACTGAATGCCTTTGGCAACGCCTCCACCAACTCCTACAAGCGCCTGGTGAAAGGCTACGAAGCCCCGACCCTACTGGCCTACTCCGCCCGCAACCGTTCAGCTTCCATCCGCATCCCCTATATCCTGGGCGGCAACCCGAAAGCCGTGCGCATCGAAGCACGCTTCGGTGACCCGACGGCCAACCCCTACCTGTTCTTCGCCGCCCTGCTGATGGCTGGACTCGACGGCATCAAGAACAAGATCCACCCGGGCGAGCCCGCCACCAAGGACTTGTACGACCTGGAGCCTGAAGAAGAAGCACTTATCCCGCAGGTAGCCGACGATCTGGTCGACGCTCTGCGCAACCTGGATCAGGATCGCGCGTTCCTGACTGCCGGCGGCGTGTTCACCGACGACTTTATCGATGCCTACATCGAGCTGAAGAAGGCCGAGCACACCCTGGTCAACATGACTACGCACCCGCTGGAGTTCGAGCTGTACTACAGCTGCTGAACCAAAGCCGCTGTACCACAGCCACTTATCCCGGCTGTTCAGCGAAGGAAAAACAAGGCCCGCTGCACCAGCAGCGGGCCTTATTTTTTGGTGCGCCGCACAAGGTCATCGCAGGCATCGCACTATTATGGTGCGCAGCTTCAGCTATATTGTTAGCATGAACCCCTGCAGCTGCTGAATTTCCAGAACTTCCTATATTGGTGCAGGTTTTGCATGGTCTAAACGGACCCAGCCCACCTGCTGGACCAAGATTGCCAGGGCAGTATCGTCCTGTGCTGCTGCCGGAAAGCTCATGATCAGCAAATTGCGCGACGAGCGCTTCAATACCAGCCTGCTCGACCATCTCACGACGGCCGTCGTAGTGCTGGACCGCAATTGCTGCCTCTACCACATGAACCCCGCAGCCGAAGAGCTGCTGGAAACCAGCACCCAGCACTCCCGGCAGGTACCGTTGCGGGAGCTGCTGCGCAACAGCGACATGCTGCTGCAAGGCATCGAGTCCGTCGCCGATTCCGACAGCTCTTTCATCGTGCGCAAGGCGGAGCTGACCCTCGCGTCCGGTTCGCGCCTGATGGTCGACTTTGCGATCTCGCGCCTGGCGGAGGCCGGCAAGACCTGGTACCTGATCGAGCTGCAGGAGATCAACCGCAGCTGGAACATCAGCCGCAAGGAAGCCCTGCTTTCCACGCACGAAACCGCCGTGGAGATGATCCGTGGCCTGAGCCACGAGATAAAGAACCCGCTGGGCGGCATTCGCGGCGCTGCGCAGCTGCTGGCCAGCGAACTGCCGGATTCACAATTGCAGGACTACACCAACGTGATCATCAATGAGACCGATCGCTTGGTGAATCTCGTTGATCGCCTGACTGGCGCCTACAAGAAGCCCAATATCAGCAGGCTCAACATCCATGAGGCGCTGGAGCGCGTGCGCAACCTGGTGGAAGCCGAGACCAGGGGCTCCATCAAGATCATCCGCGACTACGATCCCAGCCTGCCTGAGCTGAGGGGCGATCTGGAGCAACTTATCCAGGCGGTGCTGAACATCGTGCGCAACGCCATGCAGGCGCTCACCGAAAACCCGCATCCCAAGCGCAAGCCGCAGATCATCCTGCGCACGCGTGCCGTGAGCCACGCCACCATCGGCAGCACCACCCACAAGCTGGTCCTGAAGATCGAGATCATCGACAACGGTCCGGGTATCCCGGCCGACATCATCGAGAACGTGTTCTATCCGCTCATCAGCGGTCGCGCCGAAGGCACCGGCCTCGGACTTTCGATCGCACAGAACATCGTGAAGAACCACGAGGGCCTGATCGAATGCGAAAGCCAGGAAGGCCGCACCAGCTTCATTATTTCACTCCCATTCAATATTGAAGGTACCAGCAAATGACCAAGGACCTGATCTGGATCGTCGACGACGACCGCTCGATACGCTGGGTACTGGAGAAATCGTTCGACAAGGCCGGCTTCGACAGTGAAAGTTTCGACAGCGGCGATGCCTTGCTGGAACGGCTGAAGCAGCGCCAGCCCGATGCGATCATCAGCGACATCCGCATGCCGGGCAGCGACGGCCTGCAGGTTCTGGAAATCGTGCAGGACAAGTATCCGCAGGTGCCTGTGATCATCATGACAGCGCACTCAGACCTGAGCAGCGCGGTGAAATCCTACAAGCGCGGTGCCTTCGAGTACCTGCCCAAACCCTTCGACGTGAACGAAGCCGTGGCCATGGCCGAACGCGCCATGAAGCATTCCAAGGAGAGCAAGGGCGAAGCCCAGCCCATCCCTGCCGTGGAGCCGAAGGAAATCATCGGTGAAGCGCCATCGATGCAGGAAGTGTTCCGCGCCATCGGTCGCCTGTCGCACTCCAACATCACGGTGCTCATCAAGGGTGAGTCCGGCACCGGCAAGGAGCTGGTAGCACAAGCACTGCACAAGCACAGCCCGCGCGCCGAGAAGCCTTATATCCCGCTGAACGTGGCGGCCATCCCCAAGGACCTCATCGAGTCGGAGCTCTTCGGCCACGAGAAAGGTGCCTTTACTGGAGCGACGCAACTGCGCGTGGGCCGCTTCGAGCAGGCGCACGGAGGCACACTGTTCCTCGACGAGATCGGCGACATGCCGATGGAAACGCAGACGCGGTTGCTGCGTGTGCTGTCCGACGGCGAGTTCTACCGCGTGGGCGGCCTGAGCCCCATCAAGGCCGATGTGCGCGTGATTGCGGCGACGCACCAGAACCTGGAAGCGCGCGTAAAGGAACACCTGTTTCGCGAAGACTTGTATCACCGCCTCAACGTGATCCCCATCCACCTGCCACGCCTGTCCGATCGCCGCGAGGACATTCCGGCTTTGTGCGATCACTTCCTGCGCAAGGCGGCCCAGCAGATGGGTGTGGAGAAGAAGTTGTTGCGTCCCGAAACCACCAAGTTCCTCACCAACCTGCCGTGGCCAGGCAACGTGCGTCAGCTCGAGAATTTCTGCAGCTGGATCACGGTGATGGCCTCGGGCCGCGAGATCTTCATCAACGATCTGCCCGAAGAATTCCTCAAGCCAGCCGGCGACAACCCCGTGGCAGGCAACTGGGTGCAGAACCTCAAGCACTGGGCCGACCAGGAACTGAGCCTCGGTCACGTCGGCATCCTGCAGCAGGCCACGCCGATCTTCGAGAAGTGCATGATCGAAGTGGCGCTGAAGCACAGCGGTGGCCGCAAGCGTGATGCGTCGGAGTTGCTGGGTTGGGGCCGCAACACCCTCACACGCAAGATCAAGGAACTCGGCATGGAGAACAATGGCCATGACGAAGAGGACGAACACGAGGAGTCTTAGGGGCGAATCGCCGTGCCTGCCAGTCTTTATGCGATCATCGAACCGAGGATGGCGCTCTTGTCTTTCAACGCCGCTTCAAGTCGTGCGTTCACTTAGCTACGGATTGATGCGGCTCCTATGTGCCAAAACTTGAGCTCAGGAGCACCGTGGCCTGCAGTATCTGCGCGGCGTTCAGCCAATCCCGTTACTTGCGGAATTCCGACAGGTAGAGATTGACCGATTGCTTCAGTAGGCCGCCTTCTTCCGGCGCAATGCAGCCACTATGTACAACATCTCGCACTGTTTGCGATAGGCTTCGCGCGGCACGCAGAACACCCTGATGGCAAGCTGCTCCTGCAGACGGCCCAACCAAGGGACCCACCTGCAATCGGGATATTGTTGCCCGCAGCGTTCTTGTGGCTCCAAGCAACTTAGAATACAAACCAAAGCCTGTCATTTCACATGAGAATTTATGCTCAACCTTGTGCTGTACCAACCAGAGATTCCGCCCAACACCGGCAACATCATTCGCCTTGCCAGCAATACCGGCTGCAAGTTGCACTTGATAAAACCTCTGGGCTTTGGACTGGAGGATCGCGACCTGCGCCGTGCCGGTCTCGACTACCACGAGTATTGCGATTTGCACGTTCACGAAAGCCTTAATGATTTCATGGAGATGGTGTCTGGAGGCAGAATTTGGGCCTTCAGCACCAAAGGCACGCGGTTGCCAACTGAAGTGGCATTTGCCGAATCGGACTATCTGCTGTTCGGACCCGAATCGCGCGGGCTGCCTGCGGAACTGCTGCAGGACCCGCGCCTGGCCGGCGTGCTGCGGCTGCCGATGCTGGCGCACAGCCGCAGCCTCAACCTGTCCAATGCGGTGGCTGTGGCCGTATTCGAGGGCTGGCGGCAACTGGGCTTTGCGGGCGCTGCGGACCGGACATGAAAAAACGGGAAACCATGATGGTTTCCCGTTTCGTTTCGGTCTGGCTGGCTCTCCCGAGGGGAGGGTCCAAACTCAGTTGGCGTTTATCTCGCCCTGTACCTTGCCCTGCTCGGCCTGCTGGCGCTTGGCCTGGAGGTACACTGCGTCAAAGTTCACCGGCGCCAGCATCAGCGCGGGGAAGCTGCCCTTGACCACGAGGGCGTCGACGGCTTCACGACCGTAAGGGAAGAGGATGCTGGGGCAGGTAATCATGAGTACCTGCTCGAGGCGATCGCCTTCAAGCCCGGCAATTTCGAACACACCTGCCTGCTGCACTTCGACCAGAAACAGGGTCTTGTCGTCCTGCTTCACATCGGCAGTCAGGCGCAGCACCACTTCATAGAAGTTGTCATCGATCTTGCGGCTGCGGCTGTTGATGTTGAAGTTGATCTGCGGGGTGTAGGGACGACGAAAGCATTCCGGGGAATCCGGTGCTTCGAAGGAGGAATCCTTTACGAAGACGCGCTGCACCGAAAAGCGGGTGGCCGGGGTATTGTCCTGGGTCGCGGCCTGCGTGTTCTGGTTGTCATTCTCTGCCATGGGTCACCTGTACTTTGACTTATGCTGGTATTGGGCTTTTCTGTTGTACTTGCTGTTATTCGTAGCCGCCCCGGAAGGTACCGGTGCCATCACTTTACGACTGGCAGGCTTTGCGCTGCCCATTCGGCCATCCCGCCACCCATCTTGCAGGCCTGGCCGAAACCACGCTCCTGCAACTGCTTGACGGCATCGCCGGAATGCTGGCCCATCGCGCAGACCACGACCACCGGCACGGACTTGTGCTTGTCCAGTTCGACGATGCGTTCTTGCAGCTTGGCCAGCGGAATGTTGAGCGCATCCACGACGTGGCCACGTTCATAGTCTTTGCGTTCGCGAATATCGAGAATAATGCCGTTTTCACGGTTGACCAGGAAGGTTGCCTGCTGGGGGCTGACGCTTTTGGCGGCTTTGGCACTGAGGTACGCGATCAGCGCAGCAGCCAGCGCCAGCCAGAGGCCGGACAATATCCAGTTGTTGATGAGAAATTCTACGAAGCGGGCCATGCTGGTCATTCAAATTGTTGCTGTGATTCCCTCGAACGCCATAACGGCCCTGTGCGGGAGCGCGGGAGTATACACAGCCAAACCCCCAAAGTCAGTCTCGACCGCCCGCTCAACGCCGGGGTCAGGTCAATAACCTGACCCTGATCTTTTGGGCCTTTGATCCTGAGGCGGGGGCACATAGAATTCACAGGCTCACGGCACTCCACCCGCTACATTGACAGAACAGGCACTCCCATCATGAGTACAGCCAAGGGCCCCGCATTGTTGTTGATCCTCGACGGCTGGGGCTATCGCGAAGCGACTGAATACAATGCCATTGCACTGGCCCAAACCCCCGTATGGGATCGCCTGTGGCAGCAGTATCCGCACACGCTGATCCACACCTCCGGCATGAAAGTGGGCCTGCCCGAGGGCCAGATGGGCAACTCCGAGGTGGGGCACATGAACCTGGGCGCTGGCCGTGTGGTGTATCAGAGCCTCACGCGCATCAACAAATCCATCTTGGACGGCGATTTCTTCACCAATGCGGCCCTGCTGGGCGCCGTGAATGCGGTTCAGGAGCGCGATGCCACCTTGCATGTGATGGGCCTGCTGTCCGATGGCGGCATCCACAGCCATGAAGACCACATCGCCGCCATGATCGAGCTGGCCCAGCGCAAAGGCTGCCGCAAAATCCTCCTGCACGCGCTGCTGGACGGCCGCGACACACCTCCGCGCTGCGCCGAAGCCTCGCTGCGCCGCTTCACCGAACTGTTCAATCGACTGGGCTGCGGCGCCATCGCCAGCATCGCCGGCCGCTTCTATGGTATGGATCGCGACAAGCGCTGGGACCGAGTGGAAAAGGCCTTCAACGCCATCTGCCATGGTCGCGCGGAGCAGCGCGCCGCCACTGCCGTCGACGGTCTCAAGGCCGCCTATGCCCGCGACGAAAACGACGAGTTCGTGGCACCCACGCTTATCTGCCCCGATGGCAGCGCACCTGCGCGCATGCAGGACGGTGATGCGATCGTGTTCATGAACTTCCGCGCCGACCGCGCCCGCGAGCTGACACTGGCCTTCACTGATCCTGCCTTCAAGGGCTTCGAGCGCGGCCAATTGCCCACGTTCAGTCGCTTCGTCACGCTGACCGAATACGCCGAAGGCCTCAACGTGGATGTGGCCTATCAGCCGGAGAACCTCGACAACGGCCTGGGTGAATATCTCGCCGGGCTGGGCAAGACCCAGCTGCGCATCGCTGAAACCGAGAAGTATGCCCACGTCACCTTCTTCTTCAGCGGCGGCCGCGAGCAGGAATACCGCGGCGAAACCCGCATCCTGGTGCCGTCCCCAAAGGTCGCCACCTATGACCTGCAGCCCGAAATGAGCGCTTGGGAAGTCACAGACAAACTGGTTGAGGCGATTCATTCCCGCAAGTTCGACGCCATCATCTGCAACTACGCCAACGGCGACATGGTGGGCCACACCGGCATGCTGGACGCTGCCATCAAGGCGGTCGAAACGCTGGATGGGTGCCTGGCTCGCATCGTGGACGCTGTGCTGGCCGAGAACGGCAGCTGCCTGATCACCGCAGACCACGGCAATGTCGAGCAAATGCTGGATCCCGATAGCGGCCAGGCCATGACCTCCCATACTACCGGCCCCGTGCCACTTGTGTGCGTGAGCAACCAGCGCGTGAAGCTGCAGGATGGCGGCTCCCTGTGTGACGTAGCACCGAGCCTGCTCACGCTTATGCAACTGCCCATCCCGCCCGAAATGAGCGGACTTTCCCTGCTTACGCCCTCCTGATGCGACTCCCCGGCCTTGCAGCCCTGTTCCTTCTCAGTCTGCTGCAGGCGGTGACCCTGCTGGCCCAGGACGCACCGGACGAGCAGGAGTTGGGGCGCCTGCAACAGGCCATCGCTCGCGCCAAAGAAGAACTTGCCGATACCCGCAAGGAACGCAGCAGTGTGGCAGGTCAGCTTGAGCAACTTGAATCCAGCATCAGCGCGGTGCAGCGCTCATTGCGCGAGCTGAACGAACGCATTGCCGCGTCGCAGCAGCAACTGGGCTCCCTGCAGGATCAGGCCGGCACCCTTGAGTTGCAGCGCAGCGCGCAGTTGGACCATGTGCGGCTTTATCTGCAAGCCGCACATCGCGCCGGCAAGGCTTCTACGCTGAAGCTGCTGCTGAACCAGGACGACCCCGCGCTGGGCAGCCGCATGCTGCGCTATTACCAGTTTCTCGGCAGCGCCCGGCTGGCCCATCTCGACGACTTTCGTGACACCCTCGTTTCCATGACCGAAGTAAGCACTGACATTTCTCTTACCTCAGAGGAATTCAGGGCCAAGCAGTCAGAATTGGAGGCCGAGCAGTCCAGCCTGGCGCAGCGTCAGCAGGAGCGGCAGGCACTGCTGGACGAGCTCGATGTGAACCTGCAGACCGGTGCTGCCGAATTGGCCGGACTGGAACGCCAGCGCGCGGAAATCGAAGAGCTGCTGGAGGAACTGCGTAACTCCATCGCCGATCTTGACGCCGGTGGTGCCGACACTCCCTTCGCCGAGCTTAAAGGCAAGCTGCCCTGGCCCACCGAAGGCAAGGTAATGCACGGCTTTGGCAGCAAGCATGAGCTGGGGGATCTCACGCGCGAAGGCATCACGCTGGGCGCCAATGCCGGTACGCCGGTGCGTGCCGTCCACCACGGCCGCGTGGTTTTCAGCGACTGGCTGGGCAACTCGGGGCAGCTATTGATAATCGACCATGGCGATGGTTTCATGACCCTGTACGCCCACAATCAGGAACTGCGCAAGACCGTCGGCGACTGGGTGGCCACAGGCGAAACCATCGCCACGGTCGGCGACACCGGAGGCCAACGCGACAGTGCGCTGTACTTCGAGATTCGACGTAATGGCAAGGCGGAGAACCCGGTCAACTGGTGCATCGCCCGCCCTTGAGTTTCAACCCCACAGACAGCCACTACCATGATCAAGCCCCTTCGTATGCGCCTTGCCCTGCTGTCCAGCGCCGTCCTGCTGGGCCTCAATCCGCTCGTTCACGCGGCAGAGGACAGCGTTGATGCTGCGGCACCGGTCGCTGCCGTGGCACCAGCCAACGCGCCGGCCCCGGAAGAACTGCCACTGCCACTGGATGAAGTGCGCATCTTCGCGCAGGTGCTGAACCAGATCCGCAACGCCTATGTGGAAGAGATCGACGACAAGACTCTGCTGGAGAACGCCATCAAGGGCATGCTGGCCGGCATCGATCCGCATTCCACTTACCTCGCCACCGACGACTATGAATCGCTGCAGGAAAACACCACCGGTGAATTCGGTGGTCTTGGCGTGGAAGTCGGCATCGAGAACGGCTTCATCAAGATCATTGCGCCAATGGACGATTCACCGGCAGCACGCGCTGGCATCCAGGCCGGCGACCTCATCATCAAGCTCGACGACACGCCGGCGCGCGACGTTACGCTGGGCGATACTTCAGACCTTTTGCGTGGCGAACCCGGCACATCCATCACGCTGACCATCATGCGCGAAGGCCAGGTTGATCCGCTCGAAATCACCGTCACGCGCGAAATCATCCGCGCCCGCAGTGCCCGCTTTCGCGAGCTGGAGCCAGGTTACGGCTATATCCGCATCGCGCAGTTCGCCAGCAACACTGCCAGCGAAGTAGTGGATGCGCTGGAAAAACTGCATGCGGGCGATACGCCGCTCAGTGGCCTGATCCTTGATCTGCGCAACAATCCCGGCGGCGTGCTGCAGTCGGCAGTCGGCGTGGTGGATGCGTTCATCGAGGAAGGTCTCATCGTTTACACCCAAGGCCGCGTGGAAAACGCCGACATGCGCTTTGAAGCCACGCCGGAAGACCCGAGCCGCAAGGTACCGCTCGTGGTGCTGATCAACGGCGGCTCTGCCTCGGCCTCCGAGATCGTGGCCGGCGCGCTGCAGGACCACGGCCGTGCCGTCATCATGGGCACCTCCAGTTTCGGCAAAGGCTCGGTACAGACCGTCCTGCCGCTGACGAATGATCGCGCGATAAAGCTCACCACGTCGTTGTACTACACTCCCGATGGACGTTCGATCCAGGCCAAGGGCATCACGCCCGACATCCAGATCGACCGCGGCCAGGTAACGCGCATCCCCGACAGTGTGGCAGCCTACCGCGAAGCGGATCTGGCGAGGCATCTGCAGAGTGGTGAGTCAGTGGAGGAAGGTTCGGAGACCGTCCCGGCAGTAGCGCCGACGGCGGCGCCCGCAGCCGATGTGGAAGTATTGGTGGATGACTACCAGTTGAATGAAGCCCTGAACCTGCTGAAAGGCCTCAGTATCCTGCGCCGCCCGTAGGGCGTCAGCGGACCTCGATTCCCTGGTCTTTCATGTAGGCTTTGGCCTGGGGGATCGTGTACTCACCAAAGTGGAAGATGCTGGCGGCCAGCACGGCGTCAGCCTTGCCCTCCTTGATGCCGTCCACGAGGTGCTGCAGGTTGCCCACACCACCCGAGGCAATCACGGGTACTGCGACGGCATCGCTGATGGCGCGGTTCAGCTCGATGTCGAAACCACTCTTGGTGCCATCGCGGTCCATGCTGGTCAACAGGATTTCACCCGCGCCGTAGCTCACCATCTTCTTCGCCCACGCGATGGCTTCCAGGCCCGTAGGGTTGCGCCCACCGTGCGTGAAGATTTCCCAGCGCAGCGGCTCGCCCGGCTTTGATACACGCTTGGCATCTATCGCCATCACGATGCACTGCGCGCCAAAACGCTCGGCGGCCTCGCGCACAAACTCCGGATTCAGCACGGCGCTGGTATTGATGCCCACTTTGTCGGCACCGGCATTCAGCATGTTGCGGATGTCCTGCAGTTTGCGGATGCCACCGCCTACCGTGAGCGGAATGAAGACCTGGCTGGCGATGGCCTCCACCGTGTGGATGGTGGTGCTGCGGTGCTGATTACTGGCCGTGATGTCGAGGAAGGTGATTTCGTCGGCGCCCTGGTCGCAGTAGCGCCTGGAGATTTCCACGGGATCGCCGGCATCGCGGATATCAACGAACTTGACGCCTTTGACAACACGGCCGTTGTCGCAGTCGAGGCAGGGGATGATGCGTTTGGCGAGACTCATGACTTCGTTCCTGCGCTCATGGCTGCCCGTCCCAGGTCAGGAAATTCTCGAGCAGTTGCAAGCCGTTGGCCTGGCTCTTTTCGGGGTGGAACTGCACGGCGAAAATGTTGCGGTGCGCCAGTGCGGAACAGAAGGGCTGCGGATAGTCAGTTTCGCCCACGACTTCACGCGGGGAATCCGGTGCCACAAAGTAGCTGTGCACAAAGTAGAAGCGGTCGTTGTCCGTGATGCCCTGCCACATCGGATGCGCCTGTTTCTGGCGCACACGGTTCCAGCCCATGTGCGGCACTTTCAACGCTGCACCCGTCGCATCCACCAGATTCGTGCCGAAGTGCTTCACCTTGCCGGCGAACAGCCCGATGCAGTCGACGCCACCATTCTCCTCGCTGCTCTGCATCAAGGCCTGCATGCCTACGCAGATCGCGAGTACGGGCTTCTTGCGCACCTGCTCGCGCAGCATCTCGTCAATACAGAGCCGGCGGATTTCGGCCATGCAGTCGCGCATGGCGCCCACACCGGGAAACACGAGACGATCGGCCTCCTGCAACACCAGCGGATCCGAGGTGACGGAGACCTTGAGCGCCTGCCCCGCGCGCTGGCCCACGAATTCGAGGGCCTTCGCCACGGAGTGCAGGTTCCCCATGCCGTAATCGATAACTGCGAGGTGGGTCATAGGTTCAGCCGGTGAGCGTGCCCTTGGTGGACGGCACCGTGCCGGCCATGCGCGGGTCAGCTTCCATGGCCATGCGCACGGCACGACCAAAGGCCTTGAACACCGTCTCGATCTGGTGATGCGCGTTGTCGCCGCGCAGGTTGTCGATGTGCAGCGTCACCTTGGCGTGGTTGACGAAGCCCTGGAAGAATTCATAGAACAGGTCCACGTCGAAACCACCCACGGCGCCACGCTTGAACGGAATGGCGTATTCAAGACCAGGACGACCGGAGAAATCGATGACCACGCGCGACAGCGCCTCGTCCAGCGGCACATAGGCGTGGCCGTAACGACGGATGCCGGTCTTGTCGAGGGCCTTGTCGAAGGCCTGGCCCAGCGTGATGCCGAGATCCTCCACCGTGTGGTGGGCGTCGATGTGCAGATCGCCGTCAGCCACGATGTCCATGTCGATCAGACCATGGCGCGCCACCTGCTCCAGCATGTGCTCGAGAAAGGGCAGTCCGCTCTTGATGCTGAACTTGCCCGTGCCATCGAGGTTCACGCTGACCTTGATGCGGGTTTCGTTGGTATTGCGCTCGACGCTGGCGGTACGGGCTGACATGGGACAGTCCACGGAAAATTGAGACGCGCGATTATAGCCCCAAACCGCTGACCACCGCATGTAACGCGTCGATTCACCTAACGGGCGGGCACGGGGGCCCGCCCCTACGTATAATCCGGGCTCCTTCGCCATCTCGTACTTTCTGCATGCACTCCGACGACTTCAGCTCTGCCCTGCTCGCCTGGTTTGACCAGCACGGGCGCAAGCACCTGCCCTGGCAGCAGGACCGCACCCCCTATCGCGTGTGGATCAGCGAGATCATGCTGCAGCAAACGCAGGTCAGCACGGTAATCCCCTACTACCACAAGTTCATGCTGCGCTTCCCCACGGTGCAGGACCTGGCCGCCGCGCCGGAGGACACGGTGCTGCATCACTGGACCGGCCTCGGTTATTACGCCCGCGCGCGCAATCTGCACAAAACGGCGCAGATCGTCAGCACAGAGCATGGCGGTGTATTTCCCGCCACAGTCGACACACTCAGTGAATTGCCAGGCATCGGCCGCTCCACCGCCGGCGCGATCCTGTCCCTGGCCAGTGGCAAGCGCGCCGTGATCCTCGACGGCAACGTCAAACGCGTGTTGACGCGCGCATTCTGTGTGGCGGGCTGGCCCGATCAACCGAAGGTGCAGGAGAAACTCTGGCGCATCGCAGACGACTGCACCCCACAGGAACGCTGCTCCGCTTACACGCAGGCCATAATGGATCTTGGCGCAACGCTGTGCTCGCGTTCGCGCCCGGCCTGCGGCCTGTGTCCGCTGAACCATCTGTGCCAAGCCTACGCGAGCAACCGCGTAGATGAGTTCCCCGAGCGCAAGCCACGCAAGCAACTGCCGGTGAAAGCCACCTTCATGCTGATCTTCCACGACCAGGACCAAAGCCGCGTGCTGCTGGAAAAGCGCCCGCCGCAAGGCATCTGGGGCGGTCTGTGGAGCTTCCCGGAATCAGATGACATCAGCGCCTTTGACGCCTCGCTGAGTGGCCAACTGCTCACCGACACGCGCGACCTGCAGCGCTGGTCACCACTGCGCCACACTTTCAGTCATTACCACCTGGATATCACGCCAGTACTGATCCCGCTGGACAAGAGCCACGTCTCCATCATGGAGAACGAGCGCTGGCATTGGTATGATCTGCGCCTTCCCGACGAAGTGGGCCTCGCCGCACCCGTCAAGAAATTGCTGGAAAAACTGAGCTGACCCCAATGCCAAGAAAAGTCTTCTGCCGCAAATACCAGAAAGAAATGGAAGGCCTCGTCGTGCCGCCCTTCCCCGGCCCCAAGGGCAAGGACCTCTACGAGCACGTCTCGCAACAGGCCTGGCAGGAGTGGCAGGCGCACCAGGTGCGCCTCATCAACGAGAAAGCCCTCAGCATGATCAAGGCCGAAGACCGCAAGTTCATCCAGGACGAAATGGACAAGTTCTTCAGCAACGAAGCCTTCGCCCAGGCCGAAGGTTACGTGCCCGAAAAGCCCAAAGACTGACCTCAAACCCGCGCTTGACTCGAATCAGCCCCGCGGGTTTAATACGCGCCTCTTTGAGTTCGCTCAGCACGCCCAGATAGCTCAGTAGGTAGAGCAGGGGATTGAAAATCCCCGTGTCGGTGGTTCGATTCCGCCTCTGGGCACCACTTCCCCATATAGATCAATAGCTTACAAATTCCCAAACAGCGAATTTCCATAGCACACCTGTAGCACACCTTTGCCAAGCTCAATCGTGGCGCTACACTGCTGCTCATGTCAGCAAAGAGCGTCAATCTCATACGAAGCAAGGTCACGATCTATCAGCGTGAACGCAGTGCTTTGTGGCAAGCGCGCATCAAGCTCAAGTCTGGCGAGTGGTATCGCATTACCACAGGCACAGACAGCGAAGACCAAGCACGCGAAGCTGCACTCAAGTTCTACTACACCGCCGATTACAAAGAGCAGAACAAACTGCCCCAAAGCACCCGCAAGTTTGCTGCTGTGGCTCAGTATGCTGTGACTCGTATGCAAAACGAGCTTGATGAAGAATCAGGCAAGATCGTTTACAAGCACTATGTCGCTGCCCTGAAGAACTACATCATCCCGTTCTTCGGCAAAATGGATATCGCCAACCTTGGTGTGAATGATCTTAAAGAGTTCAACGAGTGGCGTGACAAGACCATTGCCGAGCAGAACTGGGCGAGTGCTGTTCAAGCTGCCAAGAATCGCGCCACGAATGTTGAGCAGCTTAAAGCTGCTAAAGAGATCAAAAAGAAGCCGTTCAAGGCATCACAAAGCACGATCAACACCCACAACTCCGCCATCAATCGCGTGTTTGATGAAGCGTTATTGCGTGGGTGGAAGCATGGCTTTTCCGAGGTCAGCTACTGCCACTGGCGCAGCAAGTTCGGCTGCCATGGGAGGTCCTGAACACCGCCCCTTCCAAGCATGAACGTAGAGCGCTGACGCAATGCTAAGCGCTAGCCCTCTCGGGAAATGCCTCGATAACTTCCGTTACACAAAGACCAAGGTGATACTGCTGAAGTGGGCTGAGGTCTACAAAGTGCACCGACAGCTGGAATACGTCTTCGCCAACCCAGTAGGCGCGATCAATTTCAACATCATAGGCGCGCCCGGCCAGCATGTAGTCATGCTGTTTATTCTTGGGGAATCTGACAATGCAACGCACTCCTTCCTCAACTCCGTCGTGGAGGTTGCGTATCGCCGCCAGCACGCGGTACGTGATGGCCAGAACCAACCCGTCCTCGCTTATTCCTGCCGTCCTGATGTCGTGCTGTTGTCCAGCAAACTGGATGACTGTTTTCGCTATGAAATGATGCATGATGGATTACGGGTGGTTACGACGGGGCACCACGCTACCATCCGGAGGCAGCAGAAGAAATTGCCTGCCAAAGAACGTTTTGTAACGCACCGGGCTGCAGCATTTTTTAGTGAATCCGGTGCCGGGACCGTGCACCACACCTGAAGTCGGGCCACATCCCAAGTGGCAGTCTTGTCGACTGCCCCAGGACCGACAGCCGGCTACTGGTGGTCGTTCACATGTCGTGCCTGAGGGAGTGGCGCACTATTCCAGCCCTTGTTGATTGGCGACACGCTTCAGGCAGATGGAGCCGGGCTCAGGTTGCCTCATGTGCAGCAGGAAAATCATAGGCCATATCTCCTACCGCGAAGAACTCGGGATTCAGCAGTTCCTGTTTGCGATTGTAGCGATACACAGCACCGCTCCCATCCACCAGCTTGCCCCCCGCCGCTTCCAGCACCGCCTGCGCCGCTGCCGTATCCCAATCACAGGTAGGCGCGAGTCGCGGATAAATATCGGCGCGACCTTCGGCCACCAGGCAGATTTTCAACGAGGAACCCATGCTGACAGTTTCGACTGCAGCGAACTGTTTGCCTGCTTGCTCCAGCCACGCATCCAGTGCCTCACCACGATGCGTGCGTGATGCCACCACGCGCAAAGTTCCCTGCCCACGCTGCACAGGCACCACCTGTATGGGCTGCGTACCCTCCTTCGTCTGCTTGCTCGCCCCTGCACCACGCGCGCCGGCATACAGCCAATCCTGCACCGGCGCATACACCACACCCAGCACCGGCACGCCATCCTCGATCAGCGCGATGTTCACAGTGAACTCACCGTTGCGCTTGATGAACTCCTTGGTGCCGTCAAGCGGATCGACCAGCCAGTAGCGCTGCCACTGCCGGCGCGTGTCCCACGGTATGTCAGCCGCTTCTTCCGACAACAGGGGCCAGTCCGGCGTGAGGCGTGCGAGACCCTCGCTGATGATATGGTGGGCAGCAATATCCGCGCGCGTCAGCGGGCTGTCGTCATCCTTGCTGACGACCCCGAAATCTGCTTGCCGATAGACCTCCATGATTGCCGCACCGGCAGCACGGGCCAACAGGATGAGCTGCTCCAACAAGGCAGGGGTCGTCATGCAGCGCTTCCTCTATAATGAGCCGGCATTATAACGAGGAACCCCGATGGTCCACTGGCCGGATATCGACACCGTGCTGCTCGACATGGATGGCACGCTGCTCGACCTGCATTTTGACAACCACTTCTGGCTGGAGTACCTGCCGCTGCGCTATGCCGAGCGGAAGGGCTGCGAGTTCAGCGAAGCACACCGCTTCCTGATGCAATTGTCGGAGCGCCTGCATGGCAGCCTGGACTGGTATTGCCTGGATTACTGGAGCGAGGCCCTCGGCATGGATGTGCGGGCACTGAAAGAAGAAGTGCAGCACCTGATCCGGCTGCGGCCCGGCACCGCCGCCTTCCTGCAGTTCTTGCGTGCGCAGGACAAGCAAATGGTTATCGTGACGAACGCGCACCCCAAGGCGCTGTCGCTGAAGCTTGCGGCGTCGGGTCTCGATCACCTGATCGACTGGCACATCAGCTCGCACCAGTTCAAGCTGGCCAAGGAGAATACGGGCTTCTGGGGACGCCTGCAGGAGCACGCCGGCTTCGACTACTCACGCAGCCTCTTCATCGATGACAACCTGCAGGTGCTGCGCTGCGCCCGCGCGGAAGGCCTGCCACATACGGTGCAGGTGCTGCACCCCGATACCACCCGCAACCCGCTACCTTCCTCGGAATTTCCGGGTGTGCTGCAACTCGACGAGTTGATCCCCGCATGAAACCACCAGCGGAGACCCAGACCCTGCAGAAAGTCCGCATCGACAAGTGGCTGTGGGCAGCACGCTTCTTCAAGACGCGCTCGCTGGCGAAAGCCGCTATCGAGGGGGGCAAGGTGCACTGCAATGGCGAGCGCTGTAAAAGCAGCCGTGACCTGGGCATCGGCATGACGCTGAACATCCGCCAGGGCTACGACGAAACAGGCATCGTGATAAAGGCTCTGTCGGAGCAGCGGCGCGGCGCTCCCGAGGCTGCGCTGCTGTACGAGGAAACCGCAGAGAGCAGGGCCCGAAGAGAAGCTGCCGTGGCCCAGCGCCGTGCCGAGCAGGCGGGCATGGATGTACAGAGCAGCCGTCCCACCAAGCACGATCGCCGCCAGATCCATCGCATGAAGCGCGATTTGCTGGATTCCTGAAATTTATCAACCAGTTGTACGGTCCGACAAGCGAACCGCCCGGTGCTTGCAGTGCGTTGCGGCGCCTATGGTATATTGCGGCGGCTTCTCTCGCGCAGTCACAGGGCAATAACCATAACAAGCCCGCCAATCAGGACGTCTCACTTGTCAGACCAGCTGCACCAACACCTCGCCTTGCTGCAGAAGGCACCGGGTATCGCCTGTCTCACCGACATCAGCCACGGCCTCGAGAAAGAGAGCCTGCGCGTCGATCCCAATGGCCATTTGGCGCAGACGCTCCACCCGGCGGCGCTTGGGTCCGCGCTCACGCACGCCACGATCACCACGGATTTTTCCGAAGCGTTGATGGAGTTCATCACGCCGGTGTTCAACAACCCGCAGGACAGCATCGGCTTCCTGGCGGACCTGCATAGCTATACTTATCTGAAGATGCCCCGCGAGGAACTGCTGTGGACCTCCAGCATGCCATGTGTGATTGGCCAGGATGAAGACATACCGCTGGCCCAATACGGCAGCTCCAACGTGGGCAAACTCAAGACGCTGTACCGCCTTGGTCTCGGCCACCGCTATGGCCGTTCCATGCAGACCATCGCCGGCATTCACTACAACTTTTCGCTGCCGGACGAGTTCTGGAAGCTGTACCGCAGTGTGCTGGGTTCGCAGCAAAGCCTGCAGGAATTCAAGAACGAGCACTATTTCAGGCTGATCCGCAATTTCCGCCGCCACTCGTGGCTGCTGCTGTACCTGTTCGGCGCTTCACCGGCCCTGTGCAAAAGCTTCGTAAAGAGCAAGCCAGGCCATGGCCTCGAAGAATTCGACGAGCACAGCTTCTATGCTCCCTACGCTACCTCGCTGCGCATGGGCGACCTTGGCTACACCAGCAAGGCGCAGGCAGGACTGCACATCAGCTACAACAGCCTCGAGGAGTACGCGAATGGCCTGCTGAATGCGATCAGGATTCCGTATGAGCCGTATTCGCACATCAAAACTGAAGACGGCTCGCCGGCGCAGCTGAATACCAGCATTCTGCAGATCGAGAATGAGTTCTACAGCACCATCCGTCCCAAGCGGGTGTCACACAGCGGCATCCGCCCGGTGCGAATCCTGCGCGAGCAGGGTGTCGAATACATCGAGGTGCGCCTACTGGACCTGAATCCCTTCCTGCCGGTGGGCATCGACGAGGAACAGATCCACTTCCTCAACGGCTTCCTGCTGTTCTGTCTGCTGCGCGGAAGTCCGCTTTCTGACCGTGGCGAGTATCGCGAGATCGACAGCAATCTGCAGGCTGTGGTGCGCCGTGGCCGCGATCCCGCGCTGCGCCTGCAACAGAATGGCCAGCCGCGCAGCATGCTTGAGTGGGCCAAGGAAATCCTGACCCAGGTGGAAGCGCTCGCCACGCTGCTTGACGAAGTGAACGAGACCACCGTGCACCGCAAGGCTACGCGCAACCAATTGGCCAAGTTGCAGGACCCGGAGCTGACACCGTCGGCCAAGGTGCTGCGCCGGATGCGCGAGATGAAGACTGCCTATTTCCGCTTTGCCATGAACCAGTCACTGGCCAACAGCGATTTTTTCCGCGCGCGCACGCTGAGCCCTGCTGCGCTGGAAGCCTTCGGAAAAATGACCAGCGAATCGATTGCCGCGCAGCATAAGATCGAGGCCAGCGACACTATCGACTTCGCCACTTATCTGAAAAACATCAACCAGAGCTGAACCGGAGATCCCGGCTCGCGCTTACCACAGGCAATCAAACAGCTACCGGAACGGACCGACCATGAACAAGCTGCTGCAGTACCGCTTCATCAACCTCTGGATCTTCCTGTTCTGCGTAGCGCTGCTTGGCATCGCCTACTACATGGAACATGTGATGCTGCTGGAACCGTGTCCGCTGTGTATTACGCAGCGGATCTTCTTCTTCCTGGCCGGAGTCACGGCGTTCATTGCCTTCCTCGCCAACCCTCAGGCACGCGGCCGCGTGGTGTTCAGCCTCAGCTCTGCCGTCTTCGCCCTTGCCGGTGCTGGCTTTGCGTTGCGCCAGATCTGGCTGCAGAGTCTGCCCCCAGACCAGGTGCCGGCGTGTGGCCCCAGCCTCGGCTACATGATCGAGGAATTCCCGTTCTCGGAAGTGCTGCAGGCCATGCTGTCGGGTGACGGTAATTGTGCGGAAAAAGGCTGGGTCGATCCCATCCTGCAGCTCAGCATCCCGCAGCTGTCCCTGATCGGTTTCATCATGCTTGCCGCACTTTGCACGTGGCAGGCTTTTCGCAAGTCCTGAACGGGCTTTGCACCGCCTGAAATATTTTGGCGAAGCCCCCGAACCTTGCCTATAGTTTGAGCAGGCAGGTTCGGCGAGAGATGCGCCCATGGCGGGAACAAGAAGAGATGATGCCAGCAACTGCATCGTGACGTGGCGCCGGCAGCGCCAGCAACTTCAGCAAAACCTGCAGCAAACCGCTTGCCGCTCGCTGGACAGCATGAGCGACCGCGAACTCGACCAGCACCTGGGCCGGCTCTGTAACGACCTCATGGATTATTTGTCCACCGGGCACGGCACCATCTATGCGCGCTTCTGCCGGTTGGATAGCCAGCAGCATTCCACCGGGAGTGATCGCAGCCAACTGCTCAAGGACATCTGGCTCAACCTCGGCCGCAGCACCGATGCCGCCCTGCGCTTCAACCAACGCTGTGAAACCACGCCATTGGCAGCACTGCAACAAAAGCTGCATGCGGATCTGGGCAAGTTGAACAAGTTGCTGTCCCTGCGCTTTGCACTGGAGGAACAATTGCTGGAACTGGCAGCTCCCGGGCCCGCATCCTGCAAGGAATGAGCGCCCGGAAGCCAGGGTGGATCAGAGATTCAGTACGTCATCGTGGGTACTGGCGGCAATCTTCATCACTTCCGCGATGAGGTTGGCCGGTACATTCAGCTCTTGCAGCGTGCCCTGCAGATGACCGGCCACGGCATTGAAGTGCTGCTCGGTCAGTTTCATGTGCTTGTGCGCTTCGCGCATGTCCTTGCCGGTGTACTTGTTGGGACCACCGAAGGCCATGGTCAGGAAGGCTTTCTGTTTGCCGACCTGGCGATCCATGTCGACGTGGTCGAAAAAGTGGCTGATGATCGGGTCTGACAGCACGCGGCGGTAGAAGATGTCGACTGCTGCATCCACGGCGGCCTGGCCACCAATCTCTTCATATACATTCATGTGTGTCTCCTTCCCGAAGGTTTGCCTTGAAAATACTGCCGCTTCACTGCTCGGCGCCAATACATGTATTCTGCATGAATTATTAATGCGGGCATTGACGGGGGTCAACCCTTCATTGTGGAGTATCCGTGGATTTGGCGGGCGCTGTCTCAGCCCCGGGCAAACACGATGAGCTTCTGGTTCTTGAGGAAATCGCTGAGGTGGTACTGGCCCAAAGTGTCCAGGAAGCTCCTCTGCGCCCGCTTCAGGACGTGCTTGAGACCACACATGCCGTCGATGGCACAGGTACTGGTTGCCGGGTCGAAGCATTCCACGAGCAGGCCCGTTTCAAACTTCTCCACCACTTCGCGGATGTTGATGGTTTCAGGCGGCCGTGCCAGCATGATCCCGCCATTGCGCCCCTGCGTGGTGCTCAGGTAGCCGTGCTGCGCCAGCGCATGCACCACCTTGCGCAAGTGTTCCTTGCTGATGTCGAAAGCCTCGGAAATCTGCGAGATGGTCACGTTCTGCCCTGATGCTCCGGCATACAGCAGTACCCGCAATGCGTAATCGGTATAACTGGTCAGGCGCATGACAGGCTCCGCATGGTGGTAACGCTGTTGTTCAGGATTTGCGTTGCCAGCGATGGTAACGCTCAAGCCAGGGATACAACCATTGTGGCGCATGTTGGCGCTGCCATGCACCTGCCACGAACTTGCCGCTTTCGCTGAAGGTGGGATAGACATGGATGGTACCCATGATCTTGCGCAGACCCAGCCCATGCGTCATCGCCAGCGTGAACGGCGCCAGCAGCTCGGCCGCATGGGCACTTACTATGCTGACGCCAAGGATACGATCCTTGCCCGGCACCGTGAGTACTTTGACAAAGCCGTGGTCGTCACCATCCGCGATGGCGCGATCGAGATCGTCGAGATCGTAACGTGACAGCTCATAGGCAATCCCCGCCGCCTGCGCCTCAGCCTCGTTGAGTCCCACGCGCGCCACTTCGGGACTGGTAAAGGTTGCAGATGGCACGATGCGGTAATTGATGCGCGTGCGCCAGAAGCTGCCGAACAAGGCGTTGATACCAGCGAACCACGCCTGGAAGGACGCCATGTGCGTGAACTGGTAGGGTCCTGCCACGTCACCACAGGCATAGACCGTGGGGCAGGCCGTTTGCAGATACTCATTGACCTCGACCCGACCCTGCGCCGTAAGGTTGATGCCGAGGCGCTCGAGGCCCAAGCCTTCGACATTGGCGTGCCGCCCCAGGGCGACCAACACGGCATCGCAGGACAATTCGATCTGCGTGGCGCCGGTGATGTTCGCCACCTTGTCGGCACCATCCAGCCGGAACGAGGCCACGGTGCTGGAGTTCAGTACCCGCACACCTTCATCAGCGAAACGGTCCGCCAGCGCCGCCGAAACGTCTGCATCTTCCCGCGGCAGCAGCCGCTCGTTGCGATTCACCAGGGTCACCGTGGATCCCAGGCGCGCGAAGGCCTGGGCCAGTTCGCAACCGATAGGGCCACCGCCCAGCACCAGCAGACGCCGCGGCAGTTCCTGCAGGGACCACACAGTATCGGAGGTGAGATAGTCGATACCATCGAGCCCCGGTATCACCGGCACAGCAGGCCGCGCTCCGCTGGCGATGACGATAGCGCGCGTCGTGATGTCGCGCCCATCCACGCGGACGCACCAGGGCGACACCAGCGTTGCCTCGCCCTGCACGCAATCCACGCCGAGCGCAGAATAGCGTTGCACCGAATCATGCGGTTCAACCTTGCCGATTACCTTGTGGACACGCTGCATCACGGCAGCAAAATCCACGCTGTTCTCGCTGGAGCGCAAGCCGAATTCATCGGCACGCTGCAACAGGCGACTGACGGCAGCACTGCGCAGCAGGGCCTTGCTGGGCACGCAGCCGGTATTGAGACAGTCGCCACCCATGCGATGCTTTTCCACCAGGGTCACCCTGGCCTTGGCCAGCGCTGCAATATACGAGGTCACCAGCCCCGCCGACCCGGCGCCGATCACCACGAGATTGGTATCGAACACCCTTGGTTTCACGAAGCCGCGCAGCAAGGTGCGGTTGCGATAGCCGCGCACCAGCGCGCGCGCCAACCAGGGGAACAGCGCCAGCACCACGATGGCGCGGATCACACCGATGCTCAGCACCCCCGGCACGGAAGCCACGAGCCCCAACTGCGCGCCGACGTTCACGTACAGCGCGGTACCGAACAGCATGCCGAGCTGGCTGGCGACGTAGAACGTACCGACCCGGATCGGCGTGAGGCCCATCACCAGATTCACCAGAAAGAACGGGAACAGCGGCACCAGGCGCAGCGTGAACAGGTAGAACACACCATCCTTTTCCATGCCGCGGTTGATCGGCTCCAGGAAGGAACCGAAGCGCTGCTGGACCCAGTCACGCAGAATGGTACGCGCCAGCAGGAAGGCCAGGGTGGCGCCGATGCTGCTGGCGAACGACACCAGCAGCAGTCCCCACCAGAAGCCGAACACTGCGCCGCCAACCAGCGTGACGATGGCTGCTGCCGGTAACGACAGCGCTGCCACCGTCACGTACAAAAGAAAGTATGCGGCACTGCTCAGCCAGAAATGTCCGTCGCGGAAGGCAAAGATGGCGTCACGCTGGGCCTGCAGGTACGTAATGTCGAAGTAACGCTGCAGCCCCAGTGCGTAGAACACCAGGATCAGCGCTACGACCAGCAGCAACAACCACAACTTGACAGATTTCAGCATGTAGAGACTTTCCAGGAAGGCGTGACCATGGCAAGTCCAGACCCGCCACCAGCGCTATTCTTGCAA
>JBIIWP010000074.1:0-15695 GCA_044338855.1 Pseudohongiellaceae bacterium
CCTTGCCAAGCAGGCCGAAGCGCTGTTCATTGCTGAGTTCGACACGCTGGAACTGGCCGCCGCGCACGACGTTGAGACCGTAGTGCAATGACAGTCGTTCGTTGAGGAAGGTGTGGTCGGCGGTCAGCAGATCATGCACCGGACGGTCCGCGTCAAAGATGCTGGAGATGAACAGCTCCAGCTCTTTTTCGAAGTCATGGATGAGGTCGCCGGTAAACTGCGGAAAGATGGTGCGGTCGGGGTTCACCTGCGTGATGCCATCCACGTGCAACCACTGGAAGGCGAAGTTCGTCACCAGCGTCCGGGCCTTGTCGTCGGCCAGCATGCGCTGCACTTCACTGGCGAGCACGGCGGGATCATTCAGCTTGCCATTGAGCGCCTGCTGGATCAGCTGCTCGTCGGGTCCCTGGCTCCACAGGAAGAAAGACAGACGCGAAGCCAGATCCATGTCATTGATGGTGAAGATGTCACCGGGTTCCACGCCTTCAGGTGGCGTGTGGGCGCGGTACAGGAAATTGGGGCTCGACAGGATGGCCATGAGGCCTTTCTGGATGCCGTCATCGAAGCTGCCGCTTTCGCGCCCCTGCGCGTAGAACTCCATGGCACCGTCCAGGTCCAGCGCCGTGATCGGGCGGCGGAAGGCCTTGCGTGCGATGCTGCCGAGGATCTGCTCCGCGCAACCACGTTCTTCACTGACTTCGCGTGGATAGCAGGTGAAGATCTTGCGGCGACTGGGGGTTTCGCTCACGCCGGTGGGATTGTAGGGCCCGCGGATACCGAAGTTGCTGATGCGCGGACCACCACTGACGCCTTGTACCAGCACGGCCATGCCGTCCACCGGGACGAAACCGTGCAGCGGTTCCAGCTGCACCGCATCGGAGCGTTTGACGAAACTCACTCCCACCTTGTGCGTGCCGGCCGGCACGAAGTGGCGGATATTCTTGAAGCGCTCGTCGATGGCGCCGATGCCGACAGCCTGTTCGATGTCGACCGCATCGAGGTCGTCGCGATCGCCGACCTTGCCCTCGAAGATCTTCTGGTCGTTGACGGTGATCAGCAGGGTGTTCTCGTCCATCACGCCCCACACATAGCCGCCGCCAACCAGGCCGGACACCGTGAACTCGTATTCGCCGTCGGCAGGAAAGTGGTGCTCGACCACCATGCCGCCGCGCGTGCCCAACGGCAGGCCGTCGCGGTGGGCGTTCTGGCTGGCGCCGGGATCGCCGCTGTAGACACGACCGGTGGTGGCGGCATCACCGTCACCCACGGCAAGGATGCTGACTTCGCGTGCGGCGAGCATGTACTGCTCCAGGAACGACGGCGAGATCTTCAGCACACTCGCGGAATTGTCGAAGCCGCTGGCTTCGTCGTCACGCGGCAGCATGTCGCCGGCCTTGACCTTGACGCCCAGCAGATCCTGCACGGCCGTAGCGTATTCGGTGCGGTTCAGGCGATGCAGGCCTTTGCTGCCCGGTTGCGGATTCTGGGCAGCAACGGCGTCCAGGGAACTTTCCAGGGCGCGAATGAAATTGCGGTTCTCGGCCTGGGCGGGACGTGGCTGGCCGGTGGGCGGCATCATGCCGGCGCGCAGCTTCAACAGCACTTCCTCCCAGATCGCCGGGTCGCTGTGCAGCGTGGTGGGTTCCATGCCCTCGAGCGTGAGCCCGCCGGCAAAGTCGTCGTAGTTGTGGCACTTGGTGCAGTACTGCTCGATGAAGGCCCACTTGTCGCTGGCGGCGGCGAGCGGGTCCGTCTGCGCGGTCGCAGCGGTGCCCGCAAACGCGGCAAGGGCAATGGCCTGGCGCAGGTATCTGGAGTGGTGCTTTGATCTGGATGCTTTCATGTCGTGCCCGGAACCTTGTGTTGACTCTCTCGGTGCTCCCCGCTGGCCGCAGGGGCGAACCGCCGTGTCCGCCCGCCGGTCAGCGAGTCGGAGTAACTACCCTGTGGTTCACCCCGCCCGTCGCCCGTAGCGCCGGATCTCGGTCACATGCGGCAAGGTGCCTTCCCATGCTGTATGCAGGAACAGCGCTGGATCACCCCACACGGCGTCGTAGGCCGCCGTTGGCTTAAGGGCAAGGAACTGCTGATAGGTACCACCCTTGTACAAATGTTCACCGAGCTGTGTGGCGATGTCGGTACACAGGTCGAGCTGCGACTGCAGCTGTGAGCGCGACACCACAGCACCTTCGCTGCCGAGAATGCGCGTGTTGTAGTCGCACAGTGCCAGCAACTGCTGCAGCGAACTGATCATGCCTCCGATCCAGCCGTTGGTGCAGTAATCCGGAATGGGGTAGTGGCCCGTGGCTGCCACGCCGCCTGCCACGATCAGGTTGCGGGCCGGGAAGCGTATGTAGATGTCGCCGTCCGTATGGGCTTGCGGCAGATGACCGTACTCGAGGGTCTCGCCGTTGAAGGTGAGCGTCTGGGTGTCGTACCTGAAGGTCTTGTTGGGCAGGGCGCGCGCTGGCAGCGGCGAGTAACTCTCGTTTTCCCAACGGCTGACGAGTTCAGTGCCCAGCCACAGGCGCGTGTTTTCGTGGGCGACGATGTCGGCGCCGGCACGCGCCAGGGTTTCGTTGCAGCCGATCTGGTCACGGTGGCAGTGGGTGTTGAACAACAGTTGCGGTGTTTCACCGGTACGGTCCTTCACGTCGCGCAGCAGAGTGCGCGCCCCCGGTATGGTGCCGCCATCGAGCAGCGCCACGCCCTCACGGCCGCTGAACACCACGATGTTGCCGCCGTTGCCCTGGACCAGCATCAGGCCGGGCTCGATATCAGTCCAGCTGAAGGGTGAGGAGGCAGCCAGCAGGCGTGAAGACCCCACTGCCAGTGCGGCGGAGGCCAGCAGGCTGCGGTCCAGCAGGGTACGGCGTGAAAGGCTCATGGCGATTGGTCGTTCCGGTCCAGACGATGCCGGTCATGATAGCAAAATCAGCCAGTTGCGCCCCCACTGGAGTGTGGCAGCAATGGGGAATCAGAACAGGCTGAAGTTTTCGCGGCGCTGGCTGACCTTGACCACTACAACGCTCCGGTCGGTATCGTTCACTTCATAGACCACGCGGCACTCGCCGTGACGCAGGCGATAGCGCTTCTGGCCGGACAGGCGTTCGCTGGCCGCAGGGCGGGGATTGTCTGCAAGGGCCAGCATCAGGCCGGGCAACTGGTCCAGGTCTTTCCTGGGAATGGTGCGCAGGTCGCGCGCCACCGACTGGCGGAACTTCAGGTCATAGGCGGCCATGGGTCTTCATCTCCTTCAGCATGGCCTCATAGCTCAGCTCGGATTCCAGGGCGCGCTCGTCGAATGAGGCAAGGTCGGCCTGGTCCTCGCGCAGGGCCATGCGGACGGCGTCGTTCACGATGTCGGACATGGAGCGCTGGGTATGGGCTGCTTTCAGGCGGATCGCCTGGTGCAGGGCCGGTTCGAAATAGATGGTGGCGCGTTTGTTGGCCGTATCGTTGTCGTTCATGGTGGTTGCGACCTGTGGCTGGGACTCCTTAACACCTTAACGTTACGACGCTGAATCGTCAAGGAGCTGTGTGGATACAGGTTGGGGCGGCAGCCTCATATGCTGCCTGGGAAGACGCGGAGGAAGTTGGTGTGAGTGTAAAATACCATAAATATCAATGCAGTACAGATGATTGGTAAGTGCCCTGTGATCTCCATCAGTGCTTCTTCGGCTGCGCCTTGCAGCAAGAAGGTCAGGTTGGAGGTCAACATGAAGCCTGACACCACCAGCACCGTAAGCCGCGTGGTGCTGCCCAGAATCAGCAGCAGGCCCGGGACCGCCTCCACTGTGCCGGGCGACAGCACGAAAAGGCAGCAGGCCCGTTACCAGACGCCCCAGCATACCTGGTCGTCCCGGGGTGCGCAGGCGCGGGTCCAGCCACAAGGAGGCAGCCACCATCAGCAGAGCCAGCATCAGCCACAGCAGAACGGCCGACTCACTCAGCGTAAAGGCTGGTTAGTTCGGTGCCAGCCCTTGCCCGGTTGGCACGAACCACTTCACGTGGGCTTCCGCCGTTGAGGGCAGCAGCAACAGCGGCAAGGCATAAAGGAGTATACTGAATCCATCGTTTGATTGAGGCGATGGTAAGCCCTCTGCGGGATGAGACCTTGCGCTGGCTCAAACCCGAAAGATCAAGTGAACAAGTCGGCTCGGCGAACGGCTGGTCTCATCCAAACGCTCTTGAGCATCTCTGTGCCCACCAATTGATCCGTTGAATGGAGCTAGAAGAAGATCATCGAGCCAGGCAATCTGGCAGGTTTCATCTGGTTTCACGCGAATGATTGATTTCTTGGGGGGAGAAGTCGGCAACGCGGAATCAAGGGGCAGGCTTGATGCGCAGTACGCCGCCGTCACGCTCTTCCAGTGACAGGTAGAGGTAGCCGTCAGGCCCCTGCACAACGTCGCGCACGCGCTTGTGCAGGTCGACCAGCAGACTTTCGCGGCGCAGCTCTTCCATCCTGCTGTTGAACAGCACGCGTTCGAGGTGGCCGGTGCCGTTCACCTCGCCTTCGCGCAGGCCACCCACGAACAGATCGCCTTTCCATTTTGACAGGGCATCGCCGGTGTAGAAGGTGAGGCCGGCAACTGCCACTGACGGTATCCATACCACCAGCGGCAGCGGAAAGCCGGCGTGCGTCGGCGTGCCCCCTTCCCATGGGCCGCTGTAGGAACGGCCATAGCTCACTTCGGGCCAGCCGTAGTTGGCGCCAGGCTCGATCACGTTGATCTCGTCGCCGCCATTCGGGCCATTCTCACTTTGCCAGACCTTGCCGGTGGCGGGGTGCGTGGTGAGCCCCAGTGAGAAGCGATGGCCGTAGCTGTAGATCTCCGGCAGGGCATCCTCGCGCCCTGCAAAGGGGTTGTCGGCGGGGATGCTGCCGTCGTCGTTGAGGCGCAGTACTTTGCCGCCGCGCGACAACAGACTCTGCGAATCACGATCGGGCGTCGTCACATAAAGCTTGCGGTCGCCGCCAAACACGAGACTCATGGAGCCGTTGAGGTCCATCGTGTCGTAGATCACCTCAAAATCTTCCAGTGCCGTGCCGGTAAAACGGGCGCGGCCTACGGTGCCAATACCCGCCGGGAGGTTCTGGTGGGGGCGGGTGTAGGAGAGGTAGACGACCCCGTTGTCGGCAAAATCGGGATGCAGTGCGAGATCCATATAACCATGCACGCTGCCGATGCCGCCGGATTCACCCACGAACACGGCCGCCGGACCGCCGCTGATCTCGCTGCGTACCCCGTCTGCTATGCGGTACAGCTTGCCCGGGCGCGTTGCGACCAGCAGGCTCGCGTCGGGCAGAAAGCTCATGCCCATGCCGTACTCGAGCCGCGTCACCAGTTCCACCTGGATGTTCATGTCTTCGCCGGTACGGTAGGTCCAGGGGCCATCCTCCAAGGGCAGGTTCTGCAGGCCCGTGGGGGCCACCGGAAAGCCGCCGTTGAAGGCAGCGTTGTCGTTCTGGGCCTGGACCACAGGGATGAAGGCAAGCAGCAGGGCAGCGAGGGCCAGGGGGCGCAGGGCGTGGTTCTTCATGCAGATTTCCGGAGGCTGGGCCGGCCTTGTCGATTGTTGGAGTAGTGGCCGGTTCTGGCGTGAAGATGCTGGCAAGCCCCTTGGCTTGTCAATGGAGTCAGGGAAGGCCGGTTTCCGACTGCAAGCTGATCAAGTAACCTGACCTCCTCGATTCCAACAATCCCCCTTGATTCCATGCGTGCATTCTCCCTGCTCGATCTCGCCCCCATCACTGCCGGCAGCACGCCGCGCCAGGCGCTGCTGAACGCACGCGATCTCGCCTGCCACGCCGAAGCACTCGGCTACCAGCGTTACTGGATGGCCGAGCACCACAACTCCACGGGTATCGCCAGTGCGGCCACGGCTGTGGCGCTGGGCTATGTCGCGGAAGGCACCAGCCGCATCCGTATTGGCGCCGCCGGTATCATGCTACCGAATCATTCGCCGCTGGTGATCGCCGAGCAGTTCGGCACCCTGGCCAGCCTGTATCCGGATCGCGTGGACCTCGGACTGGGGCGTGCTCCCGGTACTGACGGCAAGACCGCTCACGCGCTGCGCCGCGACAATCTGCGCGCCGATGAACGTTTTCCGCAGGATGTGCAGGAATTGCAGGCCTATTTCCATGATGGCTGCAACGGCATCAAGGCGGTGCCCGGTCACGGTCTGCAGGTGCCGCTGTGGATTCTCGGCTCCAGCTTGTTTGGCGCCCAACTCGCAGCGCAACTGGGCCTGCCGTATCTGTTTGCATCGCATTTCGCGCCCGATGCGCTGGATCAGGCGCTGGCGGTATATCGCCGCAATTATCAGCCCAGCACAGCGCATCCGCTGCCCTATGCCGGCGCTGCCATTAACGTATTTGCCGCCGACACAGACGAGGAGGGCGCCCGCCTGCAGCGTGGCACCATCTAGGGGTTTATCCTGCTGCGCCGGGGCCAGGCCGGGCCTTTGCAGCCACCGGTGGACCGCCTTTCCGACATCGCGCTTCCGCATGAGATCGCGATGGCCGAACACGTGCTGTGTGAGTCCGCCGTGGGCGCCCCACCGGCTGTGGAGGCCTTCATCGAGCGCTTTCTCGCGCGCACCGGCGTGGATGAACTGGTGCTTACCTGCCACGCCTGGGACCACGCTGCCCGCAAGCGGAGTTTTGCGCTGGTGGCGCCTGTCCTGCAGCGGTTAATCCGCCCACGACGGGTATGCGTAAGCTTAAATCGTTAACCTGACCCGTCCGGCCAACTTTGCAAAAAAGGTGAAGCCTGCTCCCGGAACGGGTTGTTGGCTGGACGAACAGCCGCCATCTGCTTATTCTTCAGCCATCGTGTACAGGGGGAATTCCTAAGTGGTCACAAAAACTTCATTCCGGATTGGCGGTTTTGCGCGCGTATTCAGCGGCCTTGGGCTGCTGGCTCTTTCCATTTCTGCTGCGCTGGCGCAAACCTCCGAGGCCGAGACGACAGCACTCATCGAAGAGTACTGCACCAAGTGTCACAATCTGGATGACTATTCCGGCGGTATCGACCTTGAAGGCATCGGCGCCCACAACATCGCCGAAATGCCGGAAGTCGGCGAGAAGGTCATCAAGCGACTGCGCGCAGGCATGATGCCGCCCGTCGGTGAACCGCGTCCTGATGACGCGCTGATGCAGCAGATTGCCGCAAGTCTGGAGAACGCCATCGACACGGAGGCTGCAGCCAGACAGGCGCATCTGCCCGCCCCAGGTTTGCATCGTCTCAATCGCACCGAATACACCAACGCCGTCCGTGACCTGCTCGGCCTCAACATCGATGCCGCGCGCTTCCTGCCACCGGACGACTCCAGTCACGGCTTCGACAATATGGCCGGCACACTCACCAGTTCGCCTGCCCTGATGGAAGCCTACCTCTCGGCTGCCGGCAGGATCAGCCGTCTGGCGATAGGCAGCGAGACCGCTCCCACGCTGGCGATTTTTGACGTGCCGCACGACACCTCCCAAAACGAGCACATTGAAGGTCTGCCCTTCGGTACGCGCGGCGGCATGCTGATCGAGCATGAGTTTCCTGCCGATGGCGAATACGTATTCACCGTGAAGGGCATGACGGGTTACTTTACCCGCGTGCTGGGCAACGTGCAGGGTGAGCAGCTCGAAGTCACCATCGACGGCGAGCGCATGTACCTCTACGACTGGGACAATGAAATCGGCAATACCGAAGGCAACGGCGGTCGCACGCCGGCCATTCCGATCAAGGCCGGTTTCCACAAGATCGGTGTCACCTTCATCGCCACCAGCGACCTGCCCGATACCGGCCTCAACAAATCGTTTGTGCGGACGATGAACTCCCCAGGCTCCATCTCGGGTTACACCTTCTACCCGCACGTTGGCCAGGTGTTCATCGAAGGTCCGTTCAATGGCATGCCGGCAAGCAGCACGGCAAGCCGCGACAGAATCTTCGAGTGCTATCCCGATAGCGTTGCGGCCGAAAGCGCTTGCGCGCGCCAGATCATCGGCACAGTAGCCAGCAGGGCATTCCGTCGTCCCTCCAGCGAACCCGACATCGATTCGTTGATGGGTTTCTTCCAGACTGGTCGTGAAGAAGGTGGCAGTTTTGACCATGGCATCGAAGCGGTGGTGCAACGCGTACTGGCCGATCCCGAGTTCATCTACCGCGCCGAAATCGAGCCCACTGCCCTGGCAGAAGGGGATGTCTATCGCATAAGCGACCTGGAACTTGCCTCGCGTCTGTCCTTCTTCCTGTGGAGCAGCATTCCTGACGACGAGCTGATGCAGCTTGCGACGGAAGGCAGACTCAGCAATGAAACCGTGCTGGAAGAGCAGGTGCAGCGCATGATCAAGGATCCGCGCTCCGATCAGTTCATCCGCAATTTCACCGGGCAATGGCTGAACGTGCGTGGTCTCGCAGCCAAGGAACCGGTAGTGGACATGTTCCCTGACTTCGACAGCACCTTGCGCGATGCCTTCCGCCGTGAAGTGGAGCTGTTCTTCGGCAGCATCATGCAGGACGATCGCAGCATCCTCGATCTGTTGACGGCCGACTACACCTTCGTCAACGAGCGCCTCGCCAAGCACTACGGTATTCCGGACGTTTACGGTTCGCAGTTCCGCCGCATCACGCTGGGCCCCGATCAGGACTTCCGGCGCGGGCTGCTGGGCAAGGGCGCCTTGCTGACCTTTACCTCTGAGGCCGTTCGCACTTCGCCTATCAAGCGCGGCAAATGGTTCCTCGAAACCTTCCTCGACATGAGCCCGCCCGATCCGCCGCCGGGTGTGGAAGTCAACCTCGAGGCCAAGGAGGGCGAAGCGCCCAAGACCTTGCGCGCCAGGCTTGAAGAGCACCGCACCAATCCCAGTTGCTCCACGTGCCACAAGATGTTCGAGCCGATGGGCTATGCCATGGAAAATTTTGATGCTGTCGGTCGCTTCCGCACCACGGATTCCGGGTTGCCCATTGATGCGAAGGACGTGATCACCGATGGTACCCAGCTCGACGGCATCCAGAGCCTGCGTGATCTCACCGTGCGCAGAGGTGATCTGTTTGCCCGCAGCGTAACGGAGAAGTTACTGGCCTATTCGTTGGGCCGCGGCCTTGAATACGGCGATATGCCAATGCTGCGCGCCATCGCGCGTGACGCCGAAGCAGAGGACTACCGTTTCTCTGCGCTGGTGATGGGCGTCGTCCGCAGCCCGCTCTTTACGATGAACCAGAAAGCCACTGTAGCGATGAGTCAGGAGTAAGCCCATGTTCATTACCAAGAAACATATCGCACGACGCAGCCTGCTGAGAGGCGCCGGTGTAGCACTGGGCCTTCCCCTGCTGGACGCCATGATCCCCGCCGCTACCGGCTTTGCACAGACTGCTGCGGCTGCACCCTCCCGCTTCTGGGGCGGCTTTGTGCCACACGGTGCGGCACCTGGTTACTGGGTGCCCGAGACCGTTGGCGCGTTGCCGGCCGAGCTGCCCTTCATCTGGAAGCCGCTGGAACCGTTCCGCCAGCACGTGAACATCCTGAGCGGCCTGCATGCCACCTCGGCCGAGCCGCCTCCGGGCGAAACCGGTGCTGACCACTGGGTAGCCGCTGCCTTCCTGTGTGCCGACAAGCCCAGAAAAACCGCAGGTGCCGACGTGTATGCCGGCCAGACCATCGACCAGATCATTGCGCAGCACATCGGCCGCGAATCGCTGCTGCCCTCGATGGAAATCTCGGTAGAAGATCCGGGTTCGGGTTCGAGCAACTGTGGCGAAGGCTACAGCTGCGTGTACACCAACACCATCGCCTGGACCTCGCCCACCACGCCCTTGCCGATGGAACTGAATCCGCAGGTGATATTCGAGCGCATGTTTGGCAGTGGCAGTTCGCCTGAGCAGCGTATGGAGCGCCGCGAGCGCAACAAGAGCATCCTCGACTCCATCAACGACAAGCTCACCGGCATGCGCCGCGAAATCAGCGTACCCGATCGTCATCGTCTGGACGCTTTTGCCGAGAACGTGCGCGAGATCGAGCGTCGCATCCAGCTGGCCTCCAGCATCACCGTATCGGCGCCCGAAGATCTTGCCATTCCGCCCGGCATTCCGCAGTCCTTCGACGAGCACATCAAGTTGATGTTCGACCTGCAGACGCTGTCATGGCAGGCCGATATTTCGCGCGTAGGCACCATGCTGTTTGCACGTGATCTCACCGGCCGTGTATATCCGGCGAGCGATGCGCCATCGCTGGGCTTCCACGGTGCCTCGCACCACGGCGAAGACCCCGCCAGCATCGAGCTGCTGTCCAAGATCAACCAGTACCACGTCAAGATGCTGGCCTACTTCGTCGACCGCCTGGCGAATACCGAAGACGGCGACGGCTCGTTGCTGGACCACTCGCTGCTGCTGTACGGCAGCAACATGGGCAATCCCAACCAGCATCATCATTACGACGTACCGCACGTGCTGATTGGCGGCAACAACGGCAAGATGAAGGGCGGCCGCCATCTGGCGTACCCGACCAAGTCCGTGCCGACCGGCAACCTGCTGCTGAGCCTGCTGGACCAGTTCGGTATCGAACGTGACAGCTTCGGCGACAGCACAGGACGTCTCGACGGCTTGGTGTAATTGCGGAAGCGCCTCAAGAAGCGTTGAGCTGAAGCGTTGAAGTGAAGCATTGAAGTGAAGCGTGCAAATGCATATCTGTGAAAAGCAGCAACGCGTCACGCGTTGTTGCTAGACCAGTTGATGACAGTTCAAGAGTGGGAAGACAGTACATGTTCAAGATGAAGAAAGCTGCACCGTTCCTGTTGTTGGCGCTGGCCAATCCGGTGTTCGCACAGACTGAAGTGGTCGATGCCGCCATGCGTGGTGACAGCGCTGAAGTACAGCGCCTGGTGCAGGGTGGTTTTGACGTAAAGGCCAGCCAGGCCGACGGTGCCACCGCGCTGCACTGGGCTGCCTATCATGGTGATGCCGAACTGGCAGAGCTGTTGCTCGAGGCAGGTGCTGAACCTGCTGCAGTCAACCGCAACGGGTCCACTCCATTGTGGCTGGCCGCAAGCCGGGGCGATGCTGCTGTGATTGCAGCCTTGCTGGAGGGTGGTGCAAACGCCAACGAAGAACTGCCACTGGGACGCCGTCCTCTGATGCTGGCTGCGCGCTCCGGCGTAGTTGACGCCGTGCAGGTGCTTCTGGACGAAGGCGCCGACCCCAATGCCAGCGAAAGCGAACGAGGCACGACTGCCCTGATGCAAGCCGCCGACCAGGGTCACGCCGATGTCATGCAGGTACTGATCGACAAAGGTGCCGATGTTGCGGCCGGCTCCAAGCCGGTGTTCCGTGACGGCCGCACGGCGGCGCTGGGCAATTCCGAAGATCCGCGCAACATGGTGCGTCGCCAGGTCATCGCCGTGCTCTGCGAAGAAGACGACCCGAACCTCAACCTGTTGCGTGAACTGGTGCAGGAAGCCCGCGAGGACCAGCTGTTTGCGGAAGTCGCCAGGATGGAAACCCCGCCGGCACGTGAGGATATCTGCGGCAAGATCCGCATGGGCAACCTCGGGTTCGTCCAGGCCGCCGACGGCAGCACCCGCTTCAGCGACGATGCCGCTGAACGCCAGCCAGATGGTGGTGAACTGACCCCGCTGGTGTACGCCGCGCGCTCCGGTTCCATCGAAGCGGCACGGGTGTTGCTTGAAGCCGGTGCCGACGTCAACCAGACCTCGCGCTACGGCTGGAGCCCACTGCTGGCTGCCACCCAGAACCGTCAATACCAGATGGGCAAGTTCCTCATCGACAATGGCGCCGATGTGAACCTTGCCAACACGGGAGGCTGGACGCCGTTGTACCTCGCCACCGACAACCGCAATCTCGAAGGTGGTGACTATCCCACGCCCAGGCCCGATATGGACGACATGGCATACATCACGCTGCTGCTCGACAAGGGCGCCAATGTGAATGCACGCATCACTGAAAGTACGGAAACGCGCACGGTGTTCACCAACCAATGGCTCGACGAGAACGGCGCTACCGCGTTCCTGCGCGCCTCGCAATCTGGTGACCTGACGCTGATGAAACTGCTCGTGGAGCGCGGTGCCGATCCCCACATCAACACCGAGCTGGACATCACTCCACTGGCCGTAGCCGCTGGTATTGGCTGGGTAGAAGGTGTCACCAGTGAGCGTTCGCCTGCGGAGACAGTGGAAGCCATCAAGTATCTGCTGGAACTGGGCATCGACCCCAATCTGCAGGCCAGCACCGGTCGCGTGGCCCTGCATGGTGCCGCGCACAAGGGTGCTACTGAAGTGGTCAAACTGCTGGTTGCGGCGGGCGCCAAACTCGACGTACGTGACTTTGGCAACACCGACAACCGCGGCAGCCCCGAACTCGCGGCTCACACCTGGTTGCCGATCGACTATGCCGACGGTCTCGTGCGCGTCGGTGTGCAGTCTGCCATCCCGCATCCTGAAACGGCAGCAGTGCTGCGCCAGTTCATGCTCGACGCCGGCCTCACGCCGCCGCCGGAAGGTCGCACGCTGGAATCCATCTGCATCGTGGAAGTGTGCTCGGCGGATTATGATCCGTACGAGATCAACTGAGTTTGATCCGGCCGGGGGCCTCCCGGCCGGTCACTCTCCCTGGCGGCTCAGCCGGTACAGCAACAACGCAGTGCGCTGTGCCTGTGTTGTCAGGGCTACCAGGTTGGCGGTTTCGTTGACCGTGTGGCCGCCGCTCCCGCTCATCCCCAGACCGTCTATCGCCATCTCCACGTAGGCTGCCGTGAACGATACATCGGCGGCGCCGGCCAGCAGTGGGTTCACTGCCGTGACCGCGCCCAGCCCCAGATCCACACTGCCATTGCTGTACAGCTCCAGCAGCGCCTGGTTGGCCGCCGTAGGTGCTATCGGCGGGTAGCCTTCGCTGAAGCGGATGCGCGCCGTGGTGTTGGGATGGCCTGCGGCGACGATGGCTTCCATGCGCGACTTCACGCGTTGCAACTGTTCTTGCGATACCGCGCGGATGTCGCCGGTGACGAGCGTGGTTTCCGCCACGACGTTGTCCTTGCCGAAGGCTTCTCCCCCGCTGCGTGCTTCAGAGTAGTCGATGGTGGTGCCACCCATGATCAGGCCGGGATTGAAGGTCAGCAGTTCCTCGTTGCGCAGTTCCGCATGGAAGCCCTCCAGAATGCGTGCTGCTTCGAAGATTGCGCCGGGCCCGACATCAGCACTGAAGATCTGCGACGAGTGTGCCGGCGTGCCCGTGACTTCCAGCGTCCAACCCACCGAACCGCGGCGACTGATGTTGGCCGTCGTCGGGCTGCCGTCACCGTCTTCGAAGCCGATCGCGATATCGGCATGCTCTGCCGCCTCGATCAGCGCCGCCTTCGACAGTGCCAGCGGCGAGCCACTGAGTTCCTCATCGCCGGTGAGCACCACGGTAAGGTCGAGGGCATCCAGTGCACCCTCGGCATGCAATGCGGCGAGCGCCTGCAGCATGATGAGGTTGCCGCCTTTCATGTCGAGGACGCCGGGGCCGCGCGCGCGTCCATCTGCCAGGGCTTCAAAACGCTGGAAGGGACTGTCGGGTCCGAACACGGTATCGAGGTGGCCGATCAGCAGCACCTTCGGGGCATCGGCAACCGCAGCAGGGCGATACGCTGTGAGGTGACCGGCGCGCTCCCACGCAGAGCCGTCGAGCCATTGCACCTCGAAGCCGAGGCGCTCGTACTCGGGCATCAGCAGCTCGCCGACACGGCGCACGCCGGCAAGGTTCATGGTGCCGCTGTTGATGTTGACGCTTTCGATCAACAGGGCAAGAGCCTGCTCTGCATTGCTGTCGATGTAGCTTGCGAGTCGCGTTTCCGTGGGTGTCAGCTGCGCCAGCACGGGCAGGCTTGGCAGCAGCAGGGCAAGGCCGCAGGCCAGCAGTCGTTTCATGGTGTGCTCCTTGATGGGTTGCCTTGGTCAGTACCAGCGCAGCAGCAGGCTGTGGAAGCCTGGCGTTGCACCAGCACTGCCCGATGGCAACAGTGCGAACGAACTGAAATCGAGTGTAAGGTCCGGCACGTCCGTCAGTTCCGGTCGCCAGACTGCGCGCTGGGGAATGCTGTTCTGTGTAATCAGCTCACTGAGCCAGCGCCGCAAAGCATCGCGCGCCAGGGTCTCCTCGTCCAGCAGCAGGGTGGTCTCCCCAGTGCCGGGAGTAACCGGCTGCACGTCGCTGAACGTCAAGCGGCCGTCCTGCAGGAGAGCCGTGTTGCCTTCCACCAGGTAGTGCAGGTGAAAACCGTCTGCCACCCGTTGCAGGATGACGACTCCGGCTTCGCCCACGACACGCAGTCGCAGTACACCGGTGGCAACGGCTTCCGTCACCAGTGCCGTGGTTTCGTCCACACCGAAAGCCAGGTCGGCGCGACTCTCGCGCAGCAGTATCAGCAGCCGCAGCCAGCGGCCACGCTCGGAAAAATGGCTGTCGAGGATTCCGGCTTCAAACAGCCCACTCCCCATGGGATAGAACAGCACACCATCGATCTGCGCATCCTCGGCCGGTGGCATGAACGCGTTGCCCGCGACTCTGCCGTGGCGCAACGCGGCGGTACTGTCACCACCCATCAGCATCTCGGCGTTGCTGTGCACGGCGGTGCCTGCGCTGGTGCCACCCAGCACGAGTTGACCAGCCTCATGGCGTTGGCGGATCAGGGCCAGCCATGGACGGTCGGCACCATCGGGTGTCACCAGCGACTGCAACGTCAGGCTCTGGTCGCCGCCATTGAAAAACACCGCATCGGCTTCGCGCAGCAGTGCCAGCTCGGCGGACGGGTCGCGACAGAACGCGAGTTGTTGCGCCTGCAGCGCTGCCAGGGAGACGTCAGTGTCCGGACGGTCGGGCTGCCCGGCGCGCAGGCTGTCCAGTGTCTCGCAGGGAAGTTCCTGGTCCAGCACCGTTGCCAGCGTTGCGTCCACCGGCAACCAGTGCCCACGAAAACCGAGTTGTTCAAACAACTGCCGATAGAAGTCCACGGATTCGATGGCGTTGACGCTGCTGGCGGTGACCAGGCTCAGCTGGGGCGACTCGCGCCCTGCCACAGCCTGGCTGGTCTGCAGGAAGGCTTGCAGGATTCGCGTACTGGCGGCAATGCTGTTGGCGGCCATGGCGACGATCTCACCGGCGCCTGCATGGTCCGGGAAGATCGTACCGGGCAGGCAATTACCAGGTTCGGTGGAGGTGCAGGTATGCAGGGCGCCGCCGATCAGGAACTGCGGGGCAGGCAGGGCAGTTGCAGCCTGCGGCGGCTGGCCGCTGGCAGCAGAGAACAGGAACCAGCTGCAGGCCAGTGCTGGCCGCAGGAAAGTGATTAATACAGGTGGGCGGGAGCGTGCTGCCCGGCACTGGGGTTTGGATGCTGTCACGGTTACACAAGATTGAAGCAATTGGACTTCAGTCTGGCATGCCATGGCGGGCCAGAGCATGCGTTGGATGGCGTAGGCGACCAAGCGCGCAGTGCTCTCTATTGGCCACCCCATTTGCGATTCCAGTACTGTTCCATCTCCAGGAACAGGAAGGAGGCAGACCAGGTGATCAGGATCAGGCCGATCAGTGATTCCGTGCTGGAGATAAGCCGGATGGCACCCACCGGTGTCACGTCGCCGAAACCCACCGTGGTGAAGGAGGCGGCGGAGAGATAGATGGAATCCAGGAACTGCGCATGCA
>JBIIWP010000116.1:0-9646 GCA_044338855.1 Pseudohongiellaceae bacterium
CCAGACCGCCCAGCGCGCCGGTCTCCGGTACGAAGGTCAGCAGTGCCCAAGAGGCGATGCCGAATACCCAGATTTCCACGACATGGATGAGGATGACGCTGTAGACGCCGAGCAGTACCTTGCGCCGGCGCTGCAGTTTCACCCGTGACAACCAGCCTGATACCAGCGCCAGTCCCTCGTAGTGGATGAGTACTACCAGAGCAACGAGGATGGCGGTGGTAAGCACAACCAGCATATCGACCATCCAACCAACGTACATGAATCAGGCGCTCCAGGAAGAATCCGGTACCCGCTGCCTCGGGTGGCAACGGCCGTAAAGTTGCTGCTAGCGCGCAAAGCGCTTGATGAACTGCGCACTGCTCACCAGCGCCTTGGTGCCTTCCACCAGCGCCGGGGCAAAGCCCTGCCACACATGTGGCATGCCCGGCCACACTTCCAGCTGGCAGTGCACGCCATGCGCAATGGCGCGCTGCGCCAACACCATGGTGTCGTCCAGCAAGACTTCCGTCGAACCCACCTGCAACAGCAAGGGCGCCAATCCACCCAGATACGCCTCGAGCGGATGCAGGCATTCATCCTGCGGGACACGCGCGCCCACGTAATCCTTCACACAGGCCAGCAGGCTCACCGCATCCAGCGTGGGATCGACGGCGGCATTGCGCGTGTAGGCAGGCAGCTTGCAACCGAGATCCAGCCACGGCGACCACAGCACGGCACAGGACGGTTGCGGCAGACCGAAGCGGCGCGCGTTCAGCAGCAGGCTCAGCACCAGCCCGCCACCGGCGGAATCACCGGCCACGCTCACGTGCACGTCACGCTGGTGCAGCAGGGTCTGGTAGCAGCTCAGCACATCGTCGCAGGCCGCGGGATACGGATGCTCCGGCGCCAGACGGTAATCCGGAATGAACAGGTCGGTGCCGGCCGTTGCCGCGAGGCCCGCCGCCACCGGGGTATAGGACTTCGCGCTGCCGATCACATAGGCACCCCCATGCAGGTACAGGATCACCTGGTCGCGTGGCGCATTGGCCGGCTGCAACCACAGACCCGGAATGTCACCCAGATGGCCGGGTTCGACGCTGATGCCGGCGGGCAGTGGCACGTCGGCAAACATGGCTTCGAACTGCGGCCGCGCGGCGACGGGGTCGGAGAGGTCGAGGGTGTTGGTGGGGAGCATGGCGAGGATGGTGTCGAGGGCGGGGTTGGGCATGCAGGATTCCGTCAGGTTCAGCTGGTAGTTGTTTGATCGTGTTGGACAAGTATTTATATCCCCAATGTGGGGACTATAGTCCCCTTAATGGGGTCAATAAAGTGCGCATGCCGCGCTATTTGATTTGCGCCGGGTCGGATCAACGCTTTTTTGTTGCTCGCGGCAAAGGAGGGCGGCCGCGGGGGCCCGCCCCTACGGTGGGGGCGGGGTTGGACGCGCGGCTGGTGGCGCAGTGGAGATGCGGGAGCGTATGCGCGGACGTTGGTGTCAACGGAACCTGGTCAGATTCAGATAAGCCGCTTCAATGTTCTTCTCGCGCAACCTGTCGTAGTAGGCCCAGTCTTTGTACTCCTCCAGCAGGATCGTTTCTTTCATCTGCTGCAGGCTCATGCCTCTGCCGAGGCTCTGTTCCACTTGTGTCTTCAGATCCCGCAGGAACTCGATGGACAGTGCTACCTGCTCCTTGGTGAAGAAACCACCGTGGCCACCGGCAAAGGTGTCGAAGTCCAGCGCGTAGACGTTCTGGTAGCTGCGGATCCACTCCGTCATCGGCGTGCCGTCGAGCGGGCCGCAGGCGCTGGGCAGCGAGCGGATGTCGTCGCGCACGAGGGCGTCGGCGATCATGTCGGTGGCGAATACCACTTTCTCTTCCGGGAAGTAGACGACGGTCATGTCGTTGCCGTGGTTCTTGCCGGGGTGCATCAGCTCCACGGTCTTGCCGCCGAGCGTCAGCGTCATGCGTTCGCTGTAATAGACGTCGGGTTGCACCACGCGTTCGAAGAACTCGGCGGGGGGCACGATGCCGTCCTTGTTGGTGTCGATCTGGTCGAACCATTGTGTGCTCATGCCGCAGATGCCCGGGTCGGCCAGCGTGGGCACGTCGATGTCTTCGCGGTCGAACTGGCCGTTGAGGTTGCGGTCGATCATGTCGCCGGGCATGTGCGGGTAGCGGCCGTCGAGGTTTTCAGCAACGCCTTCGTGGGCGATGAAGGTGGCGGTGTCGCGGAACACAGCGCCGCCCTCGATGTGGTCGAAGTGGCTGTGGCTGTAGATCACGTACTTCACCGGCACGTCGAAGCGCTGGTCGAGTTCGCCCTTGAGCCACTCGGCTACACCGGGGTTCAGCGGATCGGCGAGGATGATGCCTTCCGGGGTGACGAGGAAGATGCCGTGCCAGGCGCCGTTGCCGAAGCGGTAGAGGTTGTCCTTGATCTGCTCGATCTGGTTGCCACGGCCGGGAGGCTGGGCCTGCAGCGCAGGGATGGCCGTAGCAAGAAGGGCGGCGGCGAGCAGCGAGAGTCTGGTGAGGCGGTTGCGTGTGACCATGGTGTTTCCCCGGTTCATGTAATTGTTACTTCAGGACGGATTCGCGTACGTAGGTGGCAACGCTCTTGAGCTGCTCTGCTGTGTAGACGCCGGCGAAGGCGGGCATCTTTTCGCCGCCGCGGGTAGCGGTGGTGAAGATGTGCTCGATCGTGGAGTCCACCGGAATCGCGCCACCTTCGGCATGCCCGCCCTGGCCTTCGGGGCCATGGCAGGCGTTGCAGATGGCGACGTAGATCTGTTCACCTGCGGCAAGATCAGCAGGGGCGTCGGGCAGTGCCAGCAGTTCGGCAGGAGCGGCCTCTTCGGTTGCAACGATCGACGGCGGCGCGTTGCCGCGCGTGCTGAGTTCCGTGGGGCCCAGCGTGCCATCCAGCGACAGCAGCCACAGGCTGTCGCTCTTGGGGCCGGCAGCGAACAGGGAGCCGGCTGCAAACACCAGCAGCTTCTGTTGGCCTTCGTGTTCGAACACCACGGGGCTGTGCGCTACCTGGGCGTCGAGCTGATGGCGCCAGACTTCTTCGCCGGTGGCGCTGTCGTAGGCGCGCAGCGTGCCGTCCTGGCGGCTGATCAGCAGCAGACCGCCAGCCGTGACGGTGGCACCGGCGTTGCAGCCGACGTCGCTTTCGAACTTCCACACGATATTGTGGGTGCGCACGTCCACCGCGATCTGGTAGCTGCGGCGCGTGGTGCCGCTGGGCAGCTTGAAGCCACCACCATAGATCATCCCGCCGGTCTGCACGCCGAGTTGCTCCGGTGCGAAGTCACCGAGGAAGGCGCCGCCGATGCTTTCGCTGGCGCATACGAATACGTAGCCGAGGCGTGGATCATAGGGCGTGGGCATCCAGTTGCTGCCGGCCAGCGGCGCATATAGCGCAGGCTCGCGGCCGAACGGCGTGTAGGTGCAGCCGTTGTTCGTCACGGTCCAGCCTTCGGGAATCTGGTCGTCGGGAATGCAGTGGTTGATCATCGTGTCGCCCTGCGGAATCGGCTGCGTGGCAGCGGTGAACTGCTCGGCGATCTGCGGCACCGGCGTATCGACGATGGGGGTGAGGCCTTCACCGGTGATGCGGTCGAGCAGGAACAGATAGCCGCTCTTGCTGATCTGCGACAGGCCCTTGCGCTGTACGCCATCCTTCTCCACGTCAAACAGCACCACGGGGCTGCTGCTGTCGTAGTCCCAGATGTCATGGCGGGTCTGCTGGAAGTGCCACTTGTATTCGCCGGTGTTCACGTCGAGCGCGAGGATGGACACGGTAAAGAGGTTGTCGCCTTCGCGGATCGCGCCGTTCTGGTCGGGCGAGGCGTTGCCGGTGCTGAAATAGATCATGCCGAGCTCGGGGTCGATGGCCGGCGTCTGCCACACCGGTGCGCCGCCGTACATCCAGGCATCGTTGTAGTCGGGCCAGGTGTCGTGGCCGAACTCGCCCGGGCCTGGCACAGTGTAGAAGGTCCACACGTCATCCCCGGTGGCAGCATCGAAGGCCTGCATGCGGCCGCGTATCTGGTACTCGCCGCCGGCCACGCCGATGAAGATCTTGCCGTCGTAATAGCGCGGTGCGGCAGCGATGGCATAACCCGCCGCGGGATCTGCCACGCGCTTGTCCCACAGCACTGCGCCGGTCTGTTGGTCGAGTGCCACGAGGCGCGCGTCGAGCGTGCCGACGTACACCTTGCCTTCGCCGATGGCGACACCGCGCACGGCCCAGCCGCAGCACACGGTGACGCCTTTGGGGTCGAGGCCCGCCGTGTATTTCCACAGGATCTCGCCGCTGTCCACGCTGATGGCAAACACATCGTTCTCACCCGTGGCCTGGTAGATCACGCCTTCATGCACGAGAGGTTCGCTTTGGCCGCTGTGCTGCGGGCCAAGGCCTGACTCAAGATTTACCTGCCATTCGCCTTTGAGGTTGCCGATGTTGTCACGCGTAAGTTGCGTCAGCGGCGAGAAGCGCTCGTTGCTGAGGCTGCCACCGTTGGTGAGCCACTGGGTAGTGGGATCGGTGTTGAGTTGTTCGGCCGTGAAGGCGGGCGTGGCGACGATGGCTGGAGCGGCAGCAACGGCTGCCGCTTCGACAGGAGCCGCACTTTGCGCAGGTGCTTCCGTGCTCTGGTCAGAACAGGCGCCGAGCGCGAGCATCGCCGCCAGTACCAACAGTCCGCAGGAGCGTTTGCGCAACGACGGATTCGATGCATGAATTACGGTGTTGGCGTGTTGCGTCATGGTGGCGTTCCCCCGGGAAAGTGCGGGCTCAAATTAACATGTTTGGACGGGCAGGCAAATGCAGGTGAAAAGTACCGGGGCGCGTCAGCGACAGCCGTTCTTGCTGCGACCGCAAATGGGCCCGCTGGCAGCTTGCAGGCGCGGCAACAAAGCGGCTTCCCACGCCTGATATTTTGCCTCTGGCGTAAGCCGCGCGTTGGCCGGACTGGTGGACGGCAAGGTCAGCACAGTCAGGTTTGCCGGAAGCGCCTGGGTTCTGGCGACGTGACGACGGAACAGCGTCTGCACCGTGCTGCCGTTGAGACAGATCAGCGTTATGCCGGGATGCGTCTGCAACAGACTGGCGATGTCGTTGGCACGAGCGGAGTCGTGGTCGATGCTGGCGTCCAGCGAGCCTTCACGCCGGCACTCGGCCAGCACGTCCCACAGCGCGAAGCCGGCCGCCTGCAGAGCACGCAGGCGCGCCTCGTAACTTGCGCTTTCCGGCATGCGCAGCAGTCGGCGCATAACTGGCCAAAAGGCATTGTGCTTCCAGGCGTAGTACTGCTGCGCATCCAGCGATGCTTGGCCCGGCATCGACCCCAGGATCAGCGTGTGCGCGCGGTGATCGATGACGGGAGGAAACGACTGCTTCATGCGTAGCCTGGTGCGAGCTCGTCGCGCAGGCGCTCCAGCAGAGCCTTGGTCAGCTTCACGCCTTGCGGCTGCGAAGCGGGCTCGCGGCCTTCCCACTCCACGCCGATGTAGCCGCGGTAGCCGGCATCCAGCACGATGGTGAGCAGGCGCTGGTAGTCCATGCTGCTTTCGTTGCCGGCGGCGTCGAAGCCGTAGCTCTTGGCACTCACGCCTTTTGCGAAGGGCATCAGTTCTTCCACCCCCAGATAGTTGTCGTAGCGTTCTTCCGGCGTGATGCGGAAGTTGCCGAAGTCGGGCAGGGTGCCGCAGTTCGGCAGCGCAACCTCGCGCATCACGGCGCTGAGCCACTTGCCGTTGCTCGACAGGCCGCCGTGGTTTTCCACGATCACGTTGAGGCCCAGCGTGCCCGCGTATTCGCTGAGTCGGCGCAGGCCGTCGGTAGCCAGCTTCAGTTGTTCATCCCAGCTGCCGGCCGATTGCGCATTGACGCGGATGGAATGACAACCAAGACACTGTGCCGCATTGGCCCACTTGTAATGGTTCTCTACCGCCTGCGTGCGCGCGGCCGAGTCCGGGTCGCCGAGGTTGCCTTCGCGGTCACACATCAGCAGCACGCTCTGCACGCCGTTGTCACTGCAGCGCTGCTGCAGTTGCGCCAGCCAAGCGCTGTCCTCGGCCTTGTCCATGAAGAACTGGTTCACGTATTCCACTGCGCCGATATCGAATTCGCTGCGGGCGAAGGCAGGGAAGTCGAGGGCGTCGAGTTCCTTGTCGAAGAACATGCGGTTGAGCGACCACTGCGCCAGGGAAACATCGAACAAGGGGTTGGTCTGGGCGTGCGCGAGCGGGGCAAGGGCGGGGGTCGTGGTGGTTGCGGCGAGGGCCTGCAGGAGGTGGCGGCGGGTCAGCATGGGAGCCTCTTGTTCTTATGGGTTTGGATATGCCTGGCTGGGGCGATGGTGCCACAGAGGCCGGGTTGCCGGCTATGCCGCAAGGGGTTGGCATAGTGCTGGCATATCTCATTGCCTGGGGGCTTGGAAGAGGGAGATCGAGTGAGCGGCAGAGCGGGCGGGCGCGGGGGGCCGCCCCTACGGAAGGGGCGGACCGCCGATGTTGGGGTGGGGTTCAGGCAGGGATTGGCAGCGCTGCCAGTTTCTGTGCCACGCGGTCACCGAACTCGCTGGTGGAGATGAGTTTGACGTCGGAACCGGGACGCTTGAGGTCCGGCGTGGTGAAGCCGTCGGCGAACACGCCCTGCATGGCGTCCCACAGGTTGCGGGCTTCTGCCACCATGCCGAAGCTGTATTCCAGCATCATCGCCACCGAACCGATCATGGAGTAGGGGTTGGCGATGTTCTGGCCGGCGATGTCGGGCGCCGAGCCGTGCGAGGGTTCGTAGTAGGCCTTGTCCGGACCGATGCAGGCCGACGGCATGAGTCCCAGCGAGCCGAGAATGCCGCCGCCCTGGTCGCTGAGGATGTCGCCGAACATGTTCTCCATCACCATCACATCGAACATGGTGGGCTTCAGGCACAGGTAGGTAGCGGCCGCATCCACCAGGATGTGCTCCACCTTCACGTCGGGGTAGTTGACCTTCTCTTCTTCCACGATCTCGTTCCACAGCACGCTGCTCTTCAGCACGTTGCTCTTGTGGATGTTGTGCAGCACCTTCTTGCGCTTCTGCGCGGTTTCGAAGGCCACTTTGATGATGGCGCGGATCTGGTCTTCGTCGTATTCCAGCGTTTCCTGCACGTAGCGCTTGCCGGCGGCATTCACGCCGGTTTCCTTCTTGCCGAAATACAGACCACCCACGAGCTCGCGGATCATCATGATGTCGATGCCGTCACCGATGATTTCGGGCTTCAGCGGCGAGAAGTGGATGAGACCCTTCGGCAGGTACACCGGGCGGAAGTTGGCGTAGGTGTTGTAACGGCGGCGCAGGGGCAGCAGGGCACCGCGTTCGGGCTGCTGGTCTACGGGGATCTTCTTGCTGTCCTCGTGGTTGAGGCCGATGGGGCCTTTGAGGATGGCGTCGGCGGCGTCACAGATGGCTTTGGTCTCTTCGGGGAAGGCCGACCCATGGGAGAACCAGGCGCTGGCGCCGAAAGGCGCATGCGTCAGCTGGAAGTCCACCTTGTTGCGCTCGGCGACAAGTTTGAGGATCTTGACGGCTTCGACGGTGATTTCAGGACCGATGCCGTCCCCGTCGAGCAGGGCGATTTTGTAGGATTTCATGGGAGGTCTGCTCTGGCTGCCAAAAAAAGGCCGCCACTGTACCACTTGTCCCCCCCAAACTTGTAGGGGAGGGCCCCCGCGCCCTTCCGTGATCCAATTGACTTGATCCCCCCCGTCCGCCCGTCCTCGGGGCAGGCAACACGCGCTGCCGCCATGCCCATGTGAAAAAATTTTTGAATGAGGCTAAAATGCGCGGCTTTCGGGACGACCATGCAAGCTGGGTCTTCCTAAACCCGGCCCCGACTGATCAGGCTTCCGGTACTACTCACCGGAGGCGGCGCCTTTTCCAACCCTGATCGGTAGGCCTCTCCCGCTGATTACCAATCACCGGCAACTCTGGAGTATCTGTCACACATGGTCTCTACCAAAGAGCGAACTACGAACACCGCATTACTGAACTGGGTCAAGGAAGTCGCGGCACTTTGCCAGCCAAAAGACATCTACTGGTGCGACGGCAGCCAGGCGGAGTACGACCACCTCTGTGAGGCTTTGGTCCAGGCCGGCACTTTCATCAAACTGAACCCGAAACTGCGCCCGGGCAGCTTCCTCGCCCGCTCCGACGTGCGTGACGTTGCCCGTGTCGAAGACCGCACCTTCATCTGCTCCGAAAAACAGGACGATGCCGGTCCCACCAACAACTGGGACGAACCGGCTGCCATGCGCCAGCAGTTGAATACCCTGCTCAAGGGCTGCATGCAGGGTCGTACCATGTACGTGATCCCCTTCAGCATGGGCCCGCTGGGGTCGGACATCGCCCAGATCGGTGTCGAGATTTCCGATTCCCCCTATGTCGTCGTCAACATGCGCATCATGGCGCGCATCGGCAGCCCCGTGCTGGACGTGCTGGGCGACAAGCCCTTCATCGCGTGTCTGCATTCCCTGGGTTACCCGCTCAACGGCCGCCCTGACGTGGCCTGGCCCTGTGATCCCGAAAACCGCTATATCGTGCACTTCCCCGAAGCACGCGAAATCATTTCCTACGGTTCCGGCTACGGTGGCAACGCGCTGCTGGGCAAGAAGTGCGTGGCACTGCGCATCGCCTCCGTGATGGCGCGTGACGAAGGCTGGATGGCCGAGCACATGATGATCGTGGGGGTGGAAAATCCGCAGGGCCAGAAACATTACATCGCCGGCGCTTTCCCCAGTGCCTGCGGCAAGACCAACCTCGCCATGCTGATTCCGCCCAAGGGCTACGAAGGCTGGAAGGTGTATACCGTGGGTGACGACATCGCCTGGATCAAGCCCGGCGCCGACGGCCGCATGTATGCAATCAATCCCGAGGCAGGCTTCTTCGGTGTGGCTCCCGGCACCTCGATGGACAGTAACCCCTCTGCCATGCTCACCATGGTCAAGAACACCATCTTCACCAACGTGGCACTGACTGATGACGGCGACATCTGGTGGGAAGGCATGACCAAAGAAAAGCCCGCGCACCTGATCGACTGGCGCGGCAATGACTGGACGCCGGCGAGCACGACGCCAGCCGCCCATCCCAACGCGCGCTTTACGTCCCCCGCAGACCAGTGCCCCAGCATCGATCCCGAGTGGGAAAACCCGAAGGGTGTACCGATCAGTGCCTTCCTGTTTGGTGGCCGTCTCAGTACTACCTTCCCGCTGGTGTACCAGAGCCGCAGTTGGGCCCATGGTGTCTACATGGGCGCCACGCTGGGTTCCGAAGCCACCGCCGCTGCCGACAACCAGGCCGACATCCGTCGCGATCCGATGGCCATGCTGCCGTTCTGCGGCTACAACATGGGTGACTACTGGAAACATTGGCTGGGCATGGGCAAACGCGTGCAGCACGCACCCCAGATCTTCCGCGTGAACTGGTTCCGCAAGACTGCCGAAGGCAAATGGCTGTGGCCTGGCTTCGGCCAGAACATGCGCGTACTGGAATGGGTGATGAAGCGTATCGAAGGGCAAGTACAGGGCCAGGAAACGGTTTTCGGCACCGTGCCGAATTTCGAAGACATCTCCTGGGATGGTCTCGCCTACGACAAGGCCACCTTCGACCAGCTCAT
>JBIIWP010000044.1:0-24235 GCA_044338855.1 Pseudohongiellaceae bacterium
CACTGTCATTCCCGGCATCGTCGACAGTCATGCACACATGTGGCTGGGTGGACTCGCCCTGCAAGGCATCAATCTGGCAACCCCCGAAAACTATATTGAACCTGCCGATTCCGCTCGTTTCGTGGCGCGTATCAAGGCTTTTGCGACCCTTCACCCCGAAAAGAAGGTCCTCTTTGGACGCGCCTTGTTCCCAAGGACCGTCAGCAGGACACAGCTGGATGAGGCCGTTGCTGACCGGCCACTGGTGATTCACGCCCCCACGGAGCATTCCCTCTGGGTAAACAGCAAGGCCTTGGAACTGGCTGGTATCACTGCGGAACCGCATGCCGATCCCATGCTGGAGGCGTACATCCTTCGCGATACCAGCGGCGAGCCCACTGGCGTTCTGCTTGAAGGCGCAATGCAACTGATGGAGTCTGTCACTGCCATGCAGGATTTTGAAACGCGGGTAGCATGGCTTCGTGACGCAGCGCATTATCTCAATCGTTTTGGCATCACCAGCGTGGTAAATGCCACAGGCTCTCTCGATGAGATTCGTGCCTATGCTGCACTCCGCGATCGCGGAGAACTCACGGTTCGCACCCGCACCTCGTTCGGGACCGTTGCAGTCAATCACGAACTTTCCGAACAGTTTCTGGATCAGCTTGAGGAAGCCCGCACCCTGCAGGACGATGAATGGGTCGCAGCAAACCTGATCAAATTCTTTGCCGATGGCGCCGGCGGTCCTCCGCTATACGATCCAGCACATTTCCAGGAGCTCGTGCTTGAGCTGGACCGGCGCGGCTATCAGATAATGACGCATTCGCTTACTGCTGTTACCACCAGCAGTGTTCTCGATGCTTATGATCACGCCATCAGGACCAACGGCCCGCGTGACCGCCGGTTCCGCATCGAGCACGCCAGCAATGTGCCTGCCGTTGATATTCCGCGTTTTGCCGCGTTGGGCGTCACTGCCAGCATGCAGGCTGAATTCTGCTGCAATGATCTGCCGGTTCTCTCCAACGCATGGCAGACACTGCTTCATTCAGGCGTAAATCTGGCTTTTGGCAGCGACTGGCCCGTCACATTTCCTCCTGACCCTTTCACTGCCATTCAGCAGAGTCAGGAACGTACGGTGCGCGCAATTTTCGCCCCCTACACCCCGTTTCCACTGAAAGTTCCGGGAGCGCCCGAGGAAAGTCTGACAGTCGAGCAGGCTGTGGATGCCTATACCAGAAGCAGTGCCTATGCCGCTCATATGGGTGAGCTTGTCGGCACACTGGAACCTGGCAAACTGGCTGATCTTGCGGTGCTGACACAGGATATTTTCAAGGTGCCTGCCACCTCCATCGGCAACACGCAGGTGATATTGACGATGGTGGGCGGGAGAATAGTGTTCGATCAGATGAAGATCCGTCATTGAGGCCATGATGATGCCGATGAGAGAGAGTCCATTCCCGTCTGGAGTTCATGTCCTTCCAAGCACACTACTCAACTGCACCTCGTGGTGGACGCACTGTCTGGTTTTGCTGTCCGGGCTGTTGATGCTGCCTTCCAGCGCCATTGCTGCAGAAGAGTTCGATTCCTTTGGTCTTGTCACCGTACTGCCAGCAGAGCCAGGCGATCACTGGGTGTGGTTTGCCGGAGGCGGACGCGCCAGTCTGATGGATGCGGGTTCCGCCGGATATCTGGGCAATGTTGCGGTTGGTGGCCAGGCGCTGCCGGCATTTTCACCAGATGGCCGCTTCATCTACATGCCAGAAACCTTTTGGACTCGCGGCACACGCGGTACCCGGACGGACATCGTCACCGTGTTTGATGCCAGCACTCTGCTCCCGGTTGACGAGATAGCCATTCCGGCAAAACGTGCACAGATGCTCAGCCCCATTGGTGCGGTGGATATCACTGACGATGGCAAGTTCCTGGCGGTTTACAACCTGACTCCTGCAACCTCGTTGAGCATTATCGACACAGCTGCCCGCAGCCTCGCAGGCGAGTACGACATACCTGGATGCAGTTTGGTGTACGCTGCCGGCGACCGGCGTTTCGTTTCCCTTTGCAGCAATGGCGCCGTGCTTACGTTGAGCATTGATGATGAAGGACGTGAACTGAGCAAGGTGCGGCAAGAAGGCTTTCTGGATCCGGAACTGGACCCGGTCACGGAACGTGCAGTGCGCTACCGCGATGAATGGTTGTTTGTATCCTACGCCGGCATGATTCACTCCCTCGATATCGGCGCCAATGAAACTGCTTTCAATGAGCGCTGGTCGCTCTTCACGCCGGAGGATCGCGCCGACAACTGGCACATTGCTGGTTCCCAGCATCTTGCCTTGGATCGCGGAAACGGCGAACTGTTTGCGCTGGTGCACCAGATAAGCTCACAGGATGAACCCCTTTCCCATGATGGAACCGAAGTGTGGGTATATGACATTGCCGAGCAACGCCGTACCCGTCGGATCCTGTTACAGGATCCGGAAGCCGGGGGGGATACTCCGGCCGGCGGGTACAAAGCCATCATGATCACCAGTGGCGAGCAGCCTCTGTTGCTGGCGTCCAGAGCTGGCGGTGGTCCCGGCCCAGGCGGTGGCGCTCCGGAGGTACTGGTTTTCCACGCGCGCGACGGCAGCTTCCTGCATACGATAAAGTCCCCGCCCGCGGGCGCACTCTTTGTGCCCCGCAGCGACAGGTAAAACCCGATGATGGACCCGGTTTTTCAGCTGGCATTGCGTACCTTCCTGATCTTGCTTTGGTTGATGGCCATCGTTCACAAGATGAGGGATATGCCACGGTTTGCCGCTACCGTTTCCGATTACCGGCTCGTGCCAGCCCTGCTTGCAGGTCCTGCCGCAGTCTGCGTGACAATGCTCGAGTGCTGCGTGTTGCTGGCGTTGTTGCTGGTGCCGCAGCATCCGGCAGGGCCGCTTGGCAGCGCAGTATTGCTGCTTGCTTACGGCGCTGCGATCAGCGTGAATCTCGCACGCGGTCGGCGCGATATCGACTGCGGTTGTTTCGGGCCGCTTGCCCGCCAGCAACTGGATGGCTGGCTGGTATGGCGCAATCTGCTGCTGGCCGCACTCAGCCTGTGCTGCCTGTTGTCTGCAGGTTCCCGCGAACTCCTGTGGCTGGATTATTTCAGTACCATGGCTGCTGTCGTTGTACTCGCAGGCCTGCACCAGATTGTTTCCATGCTGATCGCCAACATCAACGCTGTCGACAGGCTCAGGCATTGACCATGATTACTGCACTGATCGTTTCCAATGTGGTGCTCTGGATACTTTTGCTGATCCTGGTTGCTGTGGTGTTTGCGCTGGTGCGCCAGACCGGTGTGCTTTTCGAGCGCGTTGCTCCGGCCGGAGCGCTGATAGTCAACCACGGGCCGAAGGTGGGAGAGCTTGCCCCTGCGCTCAAGGTATCCAACCTCAACGGCACGCCACTCGATGTCGGTGGAACGAGGGAATCAGGGCGCAGCTTGCTGTTGTTCTTTCTTTCGCCGACCTGCCCTGTGTGCAAGGTCCTGTTGCCGGCGCTGAAGTCCATCGTACAAAGTGAAGCGCAATGGCTGGACGTAGCGCTGGCAAGTGATGGCAGCCAGGATAAGCATGCAGTCTTCATCAAAGCCCAGGGACTGGAATCATTTCCGTACCTGTTGTCGACGGAGCTTGGACTGACTTACCGCGTGGGAAAGCTTCCCTATGCGGTATTGCTGGATGCTGCAGGCGTACTGCGAGCCAACGGCCTGGTGAATTCCCGGGAACATCTGGAGAGCTTGTTCGAGGCCATGGAGCGTGGTGTCGCTTCGTTGCAGGAATACATGGGGAAGCACCACCCAGGCCCTGGAACCTCTGCGGAGTAACTGCTTGTCATGAACACTGGACGGTATGGGCGAGGAGCACAAGTACATGCATGATGACAGCTGGATCGACCGGAAATTTGTTGCGGCCGCAAGAGGGCTTGCCCGCAGAACATCGCGGCGGAGTTTCCTGACCCGACTTGGCGCGCTGCTGGTCGGTGCCGGGACACTGCCGTTGCTGCCCTTGTCGAGGCTTTCAGCCCAAACCCCGGATACCGGTTTTATCGACGCCGGGCTGGCCGGAGAAGCGGCGGATCCAGCCAGTTGCAATTACTGGCGTCATTGTTCAATCGATGGTTTTCTGTCCAGCTGCTGCGGTGGCACTCCCAATACCTGTCCTCCGGGCACGGAAATGTCAGCGGTTACCTGGATAGGCACCTGTCGCAACCCTGCTGACGATCGTGACTACCTGATTTCCTACAACGATTGCTGCGGGAATGTCGGTTGCGGCCGGTGCTGGTGCGATCGCAACGAAGGTGACAAGCCCAGCTATGTAGTCAGCCGATCCAACGACATCAATTGGTGTCTTGCTGCAAACAGTACCGCATACAGCAGTACGGTAGCGCTGGTGCTTGGGAGCATAGACGCGGACTGAGAGCTTGATGCGCCATCATGTTGCTGCTTTTCTGGCCCTGGCGTACTTGCTGAGCGGCCATCCTTCCCGGGTACTGGCATCTCCGCCACAAACCGATTACATGCTGCACTGCATGGGATGCCATCTGGCGGATGGCAGCGCAACACCAAAGCACATTCCAGCGCTGCTGGGCATGGATCGCTTTCTGTCTGTTCCCGGGGGGCGTGAATACCTCATCCGGGTGCCCGGTGTTGCTCTGTCGATATTGGGCGATCAGGAACTGGCTGAACTCATGAACTGGCTGTTGCTGCGTTTCGGCTCCCCGGCAATGGAGGCTGACCCCGCTCCCTACACGGCGGCTGAGGTGGCTGAATACCGGAGGCGCCCTTATACCGGAGTCGACGCTGTACGCATGGCGCTGATTGCTGCGATTGAAGCACAGCAGTCGCACACGCCTTTTACCGGGATCGACCCGGAATAACCATCAATGCCAGTTTGCAGCCCGTTCAAAGTATCCGGGCAAGTCTCCGGAAACATCCAGAATCCGGTAAAAGGCGTGTGGATCACAATCATAGGATTCGGTAACAACAGAATCACGTCGAACCAAGGTGCCGTTATTGGTGAGAGGCCGGGTGTAGTATTTTGGATCATGAAAGCTGTATTCCCTGGCGAGGGAATTATCCGAAGTCAGCCAGATCCGTTCCTTGAGGACAGCCTCCGGCGAGACCGGGGCACCATTTGAATTGTAATACATGGCTTTGAATCCCCGGGTTTCAATTACCAATACAGCACCCTCCCAATGACCAATTGAATAACCCATTGGCGTAGGTTCGATGGTTTCCGGAAACTGCCGGCCATCCAGGAACACATACCGCTGTGCATTGCCAATATCATTCGGGAAATCAATCTTGAGCACCTGGTTCTGGTGAAAGATATCCACAGCAGAGCCGGGTCGAACACGCAAGGTTCGAAGCAAGCCCGGATTGACACAACGATTGATTGGATCATCCATGTCCTTGTAGTTGGCAAGCACCGTTTGTCCTTCTGAAGTGTAGGACACGATAGCCTTCTTGATACCTCGTGTAGCCACACTCCAGAAGCCTGTAAAAAGCTGCGGGTCTGGAGTGGCCGTCGAAGCTGATACATGCGGTGTATACGGCACGGCTTCCCATTCTACGGGATCACCTTTAACCCCCGGTACGCCGGTATCTTCTGCAAGGTACTGTCCCAGAATCTTTCCATCGATCAATTCACCGCTGAACTCATCGAGGCGCAAAGCATCACCACCATCATAAACATCCAGGATGAATGAAATGGCATTTCCTTGAATACTGCCCGTCACCGGACTGCCATCTGCAAAAATATGCATCTGCTGGTCGTCCTGCTCTATCTCCATCAGAAACCTGGCGCCCGGACTGGACAAAAGCTCCACTTGCCAGACGCCGATGAAATCAACCTGAGCTGCTTGTGCAAAAGCGCACAAGCAACTTGCATGCAGGACAACCATCACTCGCAAAAACAGTGCGGGAACAATCTTCAGGGGATTCGACATTGGCTGGCTCCTGCCTTGATCAAGCTTGCGAAACGTTATTTCAAAGGCCCGGCAGAACCCAGATCCAGTACGGCACCGTCTTCCCTGGTGACAGTTTGTGGCCAGATCAAAGGCCTGCCGTCTCTTCCAAGACGACCATAGACTGTCAATTCATCGCCAACTTGAAGCGTATCCTTGTTCCAGCCAATTCGGCTCATTGCAGCAAGATTCATGGTTACGATGGCCCAGTTTACGGTAGTTCCATCTTCAGCCGTTACCCGCATGATGTATTGCGCATGCGGATTGACAAAGAAAACTTCCACGACCTTTCCCGAGACAACGCCATACTTGTCAGGATCGAAATCTGCACTGTAGGCATGGTGGGCCACAGCATTGTTTGCAAACAGCGATAACAGGAAAAAAGCGATAACACACCTGACGTTCTGTATCATTCTTTACCGCTCCTTTCTTTTTGGAGTTATCAGTCACCTTGCTTTGTAACGAGGCTAGTTGACATCGTTTGCGGCGTCAATCCAGGCGATCTGTCTTTTCATGCTTCAACCTGGCTTGCTACACTGCCACGACTGGACGGGGCTTGATACATGGTGTTCCGGATCTACTGTTCGACCACCTGATACGAGGGAATATGATATGGCACGTGCAACTCCACAAATCCTGTTCGTGATACTGACGCTCGGTGTACTGAGCTTCAGCGCCGCGGCACAGCCCGTATCCGACATCCACATCCACGCGGGGCGCCTGCTGGCAGACCCTGCCTCTGGACAGGTGCTCACCCAGCAGACTGTCGTGGTGCGTGATGGCCGGATTGTGAGTATCACGCCCGGCTATGCTGATCCCGCGTCTGGACAAGCCATCGACCTGAAGCATGCCTTTGTGCTGCCCGGTCTCGTTGACAGCCATGTCCACCTTGCCATGGAACAGGGCCCGGACAGCCGCCTTAATACCTTCCTCAAGACCCAATCGGACGCCGCCATTGATGCCGCCGGCTTCGCGCACGACACACTGAAAGCCGGATTTACCACAGTTGCCGATCTCGGAGGACCGGGTGAATCCATCCTCGCCCTGCGCTCCGGGATTGCCCGCGGTGTCGTACCGGGGCCACGCATCCTGTCTGCTGCAGGCAGCATCAGCGTGCACGGCGGCCATGGTGACGCCAATGGTATGCCGCGCGATCTGGCATTGGTGCTGCGCTCTCCCGGCGTCTGCTCCGGTGCCGATGATTGCGTCCGCGCCGTCCGTGAGCGCGTCCGTGACGGCGCCGACCTCATCAAGATCACCGCAACGGGTGGCGTCACCTCGCAAACCGCAGCCGGTCTCGAACAGCAATTCTCCGATGAAGAACTCAAGGCGATCATTCAGGCAGGCCACTCGATGGGCCGCCTGGTCACGGCGCATGCGCACGGCGTGAGCGGGATCAACTCCTTCCTGCGCGCAGGGGGCGACTCCATCGAGCACGGCACTTTCGCCAACGAAGAATCTGCACAGCTGTTCAAGGAAACCGGCGCTTATCTTGTGCCCACCATGCTGGCCGCCGACTTTATGGCGCGCGAAGCACAAAAGCCTGACAGCTTTCTCTCGGCTGCGCAGAAGGAAAAGGCACTGGAATCAGGTCCACAGGCGCTTGACATGGTGCGCCGCATGCATGCGGCAGGCGTGAAGATCGCCTTTGGTACCGACACCGGTATCTCGGCACACGGCAACAACGCCGGGGAATTCAAGTTACTCGTGCAAGCGGGCCTCACACCCCTGGAGGCCATCGTGACGGCCACCAACAACGCGGCTGATCATTTCCGCCTTACTCACGAAATCGGGACCATAGCTCCGGGCAAGGCGGCCGACATCATTGCGGTCGACGGAGATCCGCTCGTCAGTATCCAGGAGCTCGAATCCGTGGATTTTGTGATGAAAGGCGGAGTTGTGTACGTAGAGTGAGGCTTCATCCGGATCCAAACAGGATATGCAGGTGCCGGAAGCCCCGGACCTGGGTCTGTATTTTCACCTTGCGTCAGCAGAAGCACACGACGTAGAAATCAGTTTTCCTGCACAAGCCGGATCACATCGGGCCAGACGTCATTGGAGAATGGCAACGAAAAATTGTACTGGGCGACTCGCCATTGCTTCCCTTCACGAATAACGATGCCCGTACCCCGGAAATCGATCCCATTGGTCTGACTGGTGACAAGCTCCTCAAACCAGGCGGTATTGCCGTCCTCTGCCAGCCGGATATTGCGATTGGACGGCAGATAGCTCCAGCCCTGTCCGCCCTCGAAACGGCTGTTGACGTAGGCTGAAAACTGCTCAATGTTGAAGTACTCATCGGGCGCGGTGCCCATGAATACGGCATTGTCGGCAAAGAGGGCGAGATAGCGGAGCGAGTCTCCTGACGCTGCGGCACGGTGCAACTCGTCCAGCAAGGCATGGACGCCATCTGCGGGATCAGCCGATCGGGTGACAAGTCCCTCAACCGGGGACGCCAACCGATAGACAGGATATTCCGGCTGCACATTGCCCAGCTGCATTGAGATCGCGCGGGAGAAAACATTCCATGCCAGCAGACTATCGCTACTCTCGGGCTCAAGCATGGCCGCAACAACCATGGCAAGCGGTTGGTCGAGGCGTACCAGGAATGTGCCGGCTTCAATCAGGCGGGTTGCGGACTGATACTCACCGCCAGCCCGGGTCAGGTAGTGACCCTGCAACAGGGTGGGATCCGGTGCTATCGACTGGATCTGAAAGACTTCGATCTCGAGCTCGACAGCTTCGGTAAGCTCGTCGACCACGATGCCGTGCTGCTGCAACTTTGCAACTGCATCGCGCTGGCTGGCGTCGAGCAGGTACGCGCCGGGCAAGGCCACCTGTGTTTCAGGACGGTAGCGTGCGAAATAGGGAACGCTTTCATAAGTACGCAGTTGTTCTGTCGGCTGCACCCGCAACCGCCCGTCGGCTGCCACCTGCACATCCATCTCGAACCCCTGAATATCGATGGTCTCTGCCAGTGGTTCTGCAATCCATGTCGTCGCCAGGGAAGGGGGTTGTGATGCAGCCCGCACATCGGCAGCCGTTGCCATTTGCCGCATCTCGCGATGATGCACCTGCGTGAAATCCAGCACTGCCTGGAAAAAGCGGTAGCTGTCACGCACCCTGCTTTCGAAATCCACGTAGGGATACTGCTCGTTGAGGATAGCGAACCGGTTCCTCAAACCGACGTAATTGGTGAGAAAGCGCGGCTCTGGCCCCAGTGGAACCCAGCCTGATTGCGGATCCCGGGGATCCATGAAATCACCGTGCGGCAGCACCGGGGTAGCGTACCGGTCGGTCATTAGTTGATTGATGCCTGGCAGCATCCGCTGGGCCATGAAATCGAAGATCGGCGCATCGCCACTGGGATGAAGGCCCCACACCCAGGTAACGGTCTCCTGATGGTAAGAGCCGTTGTGCGTGTGGCTGTCCAGAAACAACAAGGGATCCCACTCATTCAGGATCCTGACCAGGCCAGACACCTCCGGACTTTCCAGCTTGATGCCGTCACGATTCAGATCCAGGTTCTGGCCGTTGGTGCGCACGCCGACGCCGGCAACAGGGCCGGACTGGCTTGGACGGTTGGCAGTACTGATGCGTTCATTGCCATCCGGATTGAAGTTGGGAACCACCAGCAGTACCAGGTCATCCAGGTAGCCAGGCTGGTCGGCGAGCAGCAGATCGCGTACCAGCATCATGAGCGACTCCTTGCCTTCTACCTCCCCGCCATGAATGTTGGCCTGAAGGTAGACCACCGAGCGGTGATCCCCGATGTCCCCAGGCCCTGCGGGGACAGGATTGCCCACGATCATCATGGGTATCGACCGCCCCTCCGAACTGGTAGCCAGCCGGACCACTTTCATGCGCTCACTCATTTCTGCCAGACGCGAGACGAACTCCAATACGTCATCCTGGGTAGAAGTGGCGGTAAAGCCGCTGGCCTCTGCACGCGTCTGAGGTTGCTGGGCTGCTGCCCCTGCCACCACGAAAGCTGACAGCAGGAAAACCGCTGTAGTGGCAACAAGACGGTGGGGAATTCGGTTGATCATGGGCTGTCCCGCCTGGTCGGATAAGCGCGTGCTTCCGCTCTGGCCAAGCGCTGAAACGGAACACACTTCAGGAATTGTAGACTTGCATTCCAGCATCGTCGAGACGGAGAAAGCCGGGCAATGAGCAGTGGGTCAAGGCCAGACACAAAAGACCTTGTGAGACCTGCTACACCATCAAACTTCAGAGGGAAAAATGGCGCAGCAGGCTCACAAGGAACACATTGCGGGGAAGTGCCAGACGAGCCTTGTTGCAGCGCAACTTCCCCAAACGAAGATTATGTTATACTATATCTTTTAATGACACAAGACGACCACAGCAGGACTCCCCCGATGCTAGCCTCCTCTCTGACACAACGCCTCCTCGCGGGCGGCCTGCTCGTCGCCGTGCTGTGGCTGCTGGTGGCCTGGTCGCTCTGAGAGAACGCACAAGCATGCCCCACATCGAGTTCCGCAATCTCACCCTTGCCTACCAGCGGCATCCGGCGATTCATCACCTGAGCGCGCAGATCGAGCACGGATCCCTGACGGCGGTTGTTGGTCCCAACGGCTCTGGCAAGTCCACACTGCTGAAGGCCATCATGGGTCAACTAGCCCCGGCCGAAGGCAAGCTGCTGCGCAACGGTTTCAGCGCCTGCGACATTTCCTGGCTGCCCCAGCAAGCCACTATCGATCGCGATTTCCCCATCTGTGTACAGGACTTTCTGCTGGGTGGACTCTGGCGTGAGCTAGGCGCCTTTGCTGCACCTGCACCCAATCAGAAAGAGCGTTTGCTGCTGGCGCTGGAACAAGTCGGCCTCAGCGGCTTTGGCAAGCGCGCCATCGGCAGCCTGTCGGGCGGCCAACTGCAACGCGTGCTGTTCGCGCGGCTGCTGCTGCAGGATCGCAAGGTGCTGCTGCTGGACGAACCCTTCAATGCCATCGATGAGCGCACCTCCCGTGAGTTGCTGGAACTCATCAAGGTCTGGCACGGCGAGGCACGCACCATTCTTGTGGTAACGCACGACATCGATCAGGCACGCCAGCACTTCCCGCAAACCCTGTTGCTGGCGCGTGAGCTGCTGGCACATGGTCCAACCCATGAAGTTCTGAAACCAGCCAACCTGCTGGCAGCACGCCGCCTGTGTGAAGCCTTCGACGAAAAGGCCAACCTGTGCCATCGCAGCGAGCAGGCGGCATGAGCCTGGAACTGCTGACCCTTCCCTTCACTGAGTTCAGCTTCATGCGCCGTGCCCTCACCGGTTGCGTGGCGATGGCGCTTGGGGGCACTCCGGTGGGAGTTTTCATGACGCTGCGTAACATGAGTCTTACCGGGGATGCTATGGCCCACGCGATTCTGCCAGGAGCCGCCATCGGCTACCTGCTGAGCGGACTTTCATTGCTGGCGATGACCGTGGGTGGCATCGTTGCCGGCGTGGTGGTGGCCTTACTGTCCGGTATGGTCACGCGTGCCAGCGGCACGCGCGAGGATACCAATCTGGCTGCCTTCTATCTGATCTCTCTGGCGCTGGGCATCCTGCTGATCTCGAGTGGTGGCAGCAGCATCGACCTGCAGCATGTGCTGTTCGGGTCGATCCTGGCACTGGACGATGCCACGCTGTTCCTGCTTGCGGGCATCTCCACTGTCTCCCTGCTGCTGTTGCTGGCCTTCTGCCGCCCACTGGTATTCGAGTGCTGCGACCCCTGGTTCCTGCGGGCCGAAAGCCGTATCAGTGCCGCGATGCATTACCTCTTGCTGGTGCTGGTAGTGCTGAATCTCGTCGCCGGATTCCATGCCATCGGTACCCTGATGGCCGTCGGGATGATGATCCTGCCGGCTGCAGCCGCACGCTTCTGGTCGCAGGCACTCGATACCATCATCGTGGTGGCGGTACTGCTGTCACTGCTGGGAAGCTACGCGGGGCTGTTGTTCTCGTTCTATATGGATGCGCCATCCAGCGCCTGCATCATTCTCTGCCTCGGCGTGCTGTACCTGTTGTCCTGTCTGTTTGGCACTGCACAGGGACAGTGGCAGCGCTGGTTCCCACCCCACCACCTCGAGGCATGAACAGATGAAGAGAATCCGTTTACTGCTTGCAGCAGGTGGACTGTGGCTGCTCCCGGTCGCAGCCAGTTACAGCGCCGATGAAGCCATCAGCCCTGCCCTGGACGTCGTTGCCACCTTCAGCATCCTCGGCGACCTGGTACAGGCTGTGGGCGGTGAACGCATCACGCTGCACGTACTGGTCGGCCCCGACAGCGACGGACATTTGTACCAGCCTACACCAGCCGATGCACGCCTGCTGCGCGCGGCTGATCTCGTGGTGAGCAACGGACTCGGCTTCGAGGGCTGGATAGACCGCTTCGTGCATGCCGCGGAGTTCGAGGGCGATACGCTGGTGGCCAGCACCGGTATCGAGCCTCTCCATATCGAGGTGGGCGAACGCCAGGAGGTGGACCCGCATGCCTGGCAAAGCATCGCCAACGTCCGCACCTATGTGAACAACATCAGCGCAGCACTGCAGCAGGCCAGGCCGGAGCACGCTGCCTGGTTCGCAGCGCGGGCAGCAGCCTACCAGCAAGAACTCGATGTGCTGGCGACGGAGATCCATGAAGCACTGGCACAACTGCCGCCGACCCGACGCAGTATCGTCACCAGCCACGATGCCTTTGGCTATTTCGGACGCGAGCACCAGCTGCGCTTCCTCGCTCCGATGGGTCTGAGCACCGACAGTGAAGCATCGGCGCGTGACCTGTCGTCATTGATCCGGCAGATCCGCGCTGAGCGCATCGGCGCGGTGTTCATCGAGAACATCTCGGATCCGCGCCTGATGCAGCGCATTACCGGGGAGACCGGTGCTCGCATGGGTGGCGTGTTGTACTCCGATGCCCTTTCCGCACCAGACGGCCCTGCCGCCACCTATACAGCGATGATTCGACACAACCTGCATACCCTGATGGCAGCACTGCTGCCGGAACCCATAATGGAGAACCCACATGACTGAACGCATACCCGTCACGGTACTGACCGGATTCCTGGGCAGCGGCAAAACCACGCTGCTCAACCGTATCCTTGGCGAGGCGCACGGCCAGCGCATCGCCGTGATCGAGAACGAGTTCGGCGAGATCGGCGTGGACCAGGACCTGGTGATCGACGCCGAAGAAGAGATCTTCGAAATGAACAACGGCTGCATCTGCTGCACCGTTCGTGGCGACCTGATCCGCATCCTCGGCAACCTGGTGAAGCGGCGCGACCGCTTTGATCGCGTCGTACTCGAAACCACCGGGCTTGCCGACCCTGGGCCGGTGGCACAGACCTTCTTCGTGGACGAAGAGATCAAGGAACACTACGTGCTGGACGGCGTCATCACCCTGGTGGACGCAAAGCACATCCTGCTGCACCTGGACGAGAGCGATGAAGCAATGGCGCAGATCGCCTTTGCCGACCGCCTTCTGCTGAACAAAACCGATCTCGTCACGGCTGAGGAACTGCAGCAAGTGGAGCAGCGTCTGCGCGGCATCAATGCCATGGCGAAGTTGCTGCGGGTACACATGGCGGCGGCGCCCATGCATGAACTGCTGGGTATCGGCGGCTTCGACCTGCAGCGTGCCCTGGAAACGCGCCCCGGCTTCCTTGAGCCGGAGTATCCCTTCGAGTGGGGTGGAGTGTTCGAGCTCGAGCAAGGTGAGCATCAGCTGGTGCTGCAGGCCGGGCCTGATCCCGCTCTGGAGCTGTTGCTGATACCCATCGCAGAAGATGCCGACGACATCCTGCTGCGCACTGCCGAGCAGATCTTCCGTCACTTTGCCGAGCCTGCGCACATGTTGCAGCCCGGCTCGGCGCTGCAGCTGAATACAGTGCAGACGCTGCTGCTGGCCAGTGGCAGCGAGTTCCGGTTCCCGCTGCGGATCCCGTCCAGTGGCCGTCATGCACTGTTCACGCAGCATTTCCCTTCGGAATTCGCACTTGAGCTGATGACACCTTCAGGCAGCGTGGCAATACCAACGCGCGAGCATGCCTTCAATGCCGAGCACAGCCACGACGACAGCGTCACCTCTGTTGCCATCGAGGCCGACGGTGACCTGCACGAGAAGCTGTTCTTTGCCTGGATCGGTACGCTGCTGCGCCGCCGCGGCACAGATATCTTCCGCAGCAAAGGCATCGTAAGCCTCAAGGGTGAAGACCAACGCTACATCTTCCAGGGCGTGCACATGCTGCTCGATGGCACCTCCGGTGCTGCCTGGGGCGATGAGCCGCGCAACAACCGTCTGGTGTTCATTGGTCGCAACCTGGATCGCGACTCTCTCGAGGAGGAGTTCCAGCTGTGTTTGGTCTGAAGAAGCCTGCCTGGCTGGCGCGCCAGCGCGCGTTGGTCCAACTCTCCGACTATCCGGTGTCCAGCGCCTGGTCTGCTGACGGCAGTTGCCTGGCCCTTGGACTTGCCAACGGCCATATCCGCCTGCTGTGGCCCGAGCTGCCCGATGCCGCCATCGAATGGGAGGCGCATGCAACGCCGATCCAGCAGATCTGCTGGCATCCACACGCTCCGCTGCTGAGCAGCGGTGCCCAGGACGGCCACGTCAAGCACTGGCGCTGCGCCGTGGCAGCAAACCCTGAGCTGGAAGCCGACCTCGCTGTGGCAGAAGCATGGATCGAGGATCTGGCCTGGCGCCCGGACGGCCGCTATGTGGCCGTGGCGGCCGGCAAGCAAGCCTGTGTGTTTGACCAGCGCGGCAAGCGGGGTGCCACGCTCGACTTCGGCGTCAGTACCATTGCAGCACTGGCATGGAGTCCACGCGGCACCGAGCTGGCGTTGGCAGGCTATCAGGGCATCCAGTTGTGGACCGGTGTAACCAGTAAACCACAGCGCACGACGCTGGGCTGGCAGGGTTCATTGTTGAACTGCGTCTGGAGTCCCGACGGCAAGGTCATCGCCGCTGGTTGCCAGGACAATGCCGTGCACTTCTGGCGCGTAAAAAAGGGTCGTGATGCGCAGATGAGCGGCTATCCGGCCAAGCCACGTGCGCTGGCGTTCAGCAGCGATGCTCGCTGGCTCGTCACCGGCGGCAGCAGCAGCATCACTACCTGGGAATTCTCCGACAACGGCCCCGAAGGCCAGGCGCCCACCGAACTCGTGTACCACCGGGACATCGTGACCACGCTGGCCATGGCTGCCGGCGGCGGTCACATCGCTGCAGGTGGACGCGATGCGATCGTATCACTGTGGGACAGCCCACAAGCGAGGCAACCCTATTACCACTTCGCCATGAACGCACCACTGGTCAGCGTGCACTGGGCAATGCTCGATGGTGTACGGCTGGTGGCTGCCATCGATCAGTCCGGTCTCGCCGGAATCTGGGAGCTGTACCTTGGCTGATGCCGGCCATGCTTCCACGCGTCGCGCGGCTACTCCGATCCTGCCAGGCGCCCCTGCAAGGATGCACGATAGGCGCCCAGTGCCGGCAGCAATGCCAGTGCTGCGCTGAGACCCAGGAACACCAGCGCATACATCAGCAGCCGCGCATCAGGCACCGCTGCCAGGTTTACGCCATAGTGGCTTTGCAGCCACTGCGCGCCGAATAGCTGCAGTGCCAGCAGCAACAAGCTGCCAAGCACCAACGCCCCTGTCGCCAGCAGCAGGGCTTCAAGCTCCAGCAACAGCAGAATGAAAAACGCCGGCGCGCCGATGGCACGATAGAGCGCCAGCTCGCGCTGCCGTTGCTGCAGCGACACCAGCAGCATCGTCACCAGGCCAAGCAGCGAGGCCAGCAGTACCAGCGCCGAGATCAGCTGCAGCACACCTTCTACCAGCCGCATGCTCTGCCACAGCTCCGCGAGCGCCACCCCGGGCATGATTGCCGTGAGCGGCTCGGCGTCGTACTCGTTGATCTCGCGCTGCAGGCCGAACACGGCCAGGCGCGACTGCAGTCCCAGCAGCACCGCCGTTACAGCCGCGGGTTGCAGCAAAGCGGCTTCTGCTTCCGGCACTTGCGCGGCACGACCCGGCAGCGGCGTCCCGCCCTGCCAGTCCAGATGTAATGCCTCGATACCCTGCAGCGTGACATACACCGCCTGATCGACCGGCGTGCCGGTGGGTTCGAGAATACCGCTGACCCTGAAGCGCTGCTGATGCTCGTTGAAGCGCGTTGCCACGAGGCCATGCGACAGTACCAGCTCACTGTCCAGCCCATAGTGCTGCGTGCGTGCCACGTCAGCCCCCAGCACTACCGAGTAGGTGCCGGCAAAACCGCTACCGGCAACAAACGCCAACAGTTCGGTATCACCATAGCGAAAGTGCTCGAAGTATGCAGACGTGGTACCCACTACACGATAGCCGCGGTGCGAATCGCCCAGAGCCAGTGGAATGGCCCAGGCCACGCGCGGGTCTGCAGCCAGTGCTTCATAGCTGCTCCAGCGAATATCGTTGGTGGCATTGCCGATGCGGAACACCGAGTACAACAGCAGGTTCAGCTGACTGGTGCGCGCACCAACGATGAGATCGACGCCGGAGATCGTGCGCGTGAAGCTGGCGCGTGTCTGGCTGCGGATGTGCTCGACGCCCAGCACGATGAACACGCCAAGTGCCAGTGACAGCAGCGTCAGCAGCACGCTGCTGCGACGTTGCCAGAGACTGCGCAGTGCCAGTTCAAGCAGCATCAGCAGTAGCTCCACGGACGGCGGCCTGGTTGAGGTCGCGCATATCGAGCACGCGATCAAAGCCCGGTGCCAGCGCAGGATCATGACTCACGCACAGGATGGAGGTGCCGGCCTCGGCCTGCACCTGCAGCAGAAGAGCCATGAAGGCCGCGCGACTATCCGCATCCAGTGCCGAGCTGGGTTCATCGGCGATCAGCAGACTGGGCTGGTTGACCAGAGCGCGTGCCACTGCCACGCGCTGCTGCTGCCCCACGCTCAGGCGATCAGCCCGCTGTGAACGCAGTGCCAATGGCAGACGCAGGGCCTGCAGCAGCTCATCGATCTGTGATGGCGGTGGTGCCTGCCCGCCGGCAAATCTGGCTGCCAGCCGGATATTGGCTTCCACACTGAGCCAGGGCACAAGGTTGAACTGCTGGAATACAAGACCAATATGGCGCGCGCGGAAGCGGTCACAGGCCCGTGCACCCAGTGTATGCAAGGCAGTACCGGCGATCATCACGCTGCCCTGCTGCGGACGCAGAATGCCCGACAGCAGGTTCAGGAAGGTGGACTTGCCGGAGCCGGAGGCCCCGGTGATGAACACACGTTCGCCCGCCTCCATGCGAAACTCCGCGACCTTCAGGCAAGGCTGAGGCTGGCCCGGCCAGACTTGCTGCAGATTCTCCACTACCACTACCGGCGTTGCCATGCACCTCGTCCTCTCTCTATACTATGTAACAGTATAACGTTTTCGACGTGGTTGGGTACGAGGAGTACAGTCATGGCAAGCATGCATAGAGTGAACGATCCGACACGGCGGCACCTGCTGGCACTGGCAGCCCTGCTGGTACTCGCGCCGCAGCTGTACGCGGATGAACCCGTGTATCGCGAACTGGACTGGATCCAGATGCTGCCCGACGATGACTTCCAGGCCCTATTCAATCCGCCTGAGATCGACCATGGCTACGGTGAAGACGAAGGCTCCGGTGCGTTGCTGACTCGCCAGGACAGTGGGACGGGCGCGGCCCGGTTCGACCGCTTCGAACAGGCGTTGGTATCGGTCAAGGTGATTCCGGAACTGAATGAAGCAAAGGTAAGTATTCCCGGCTTCATCGTACCGCTGGCCTATGATGCCAAAGAACGCGTGACAGAGTTCTTCCTGGTACCGTACTTCGGTGCCTGCATCCACACGCCGCCGCCACCGCCCAACCAGATCGTCCATGTCAGTTTCCCGGATGGGCTGGAGCTGCACAGCATTTACGATGCCTTCTTCATCGATGGCACGCTGTATACCAGCCGGGTGGAGAACGACATGGCGATCGCAGCCTATTCGATGAAGGCGGTTGCCAACCGGCCATACGGCGAAGAGTGAGCGCCGGAACAGCGCCCGGAATTTCTAGAAACGGTGCTGCGGCTGAGCCGGTGTCAGCAACACTGCGCCCTGCCCCGCCGGCAGCAACCACTGCACTTCTACCTGCTCCAATGCAGGAAAGTGGCTGAACAGCGGCAACTGCAACGCCACTGGCGCTGAGCCACAGTCGAGCTCATAGCGCACCACTACATCCGCATGCTCACCTGCACCCAGCAGGCCCGGCGCGAGCTCAACTGCCTGCTGCGTGCAGACCGGCTTGCCGTCCGCATCCTGCAGCAGCACGAGCTGCGCATGGGACCCCAGGCTGCTCGTCACCGCATCCAGGCGCTGTGCTTCTTCAGTTGTGCGCGGCGCCTGTTCGAAACCGAGCAGATCGAACGCGGGCGACTGGAATTCAAGTTGCAGAACCCGGCCCTCCAGCGCCACCAGCAGATGTGATGTGCCGTGGACATGCGCAGTCAGTGCATCGTGCTCGTAATGGGAGCCATGTTCCCCAGACGACTCGTGCTGCTCATGCTCCTCATGGGACTCGTGCGACTCGTGTCCGTCGGATTGGGCCACACCCGCTACCGGCAGCAGATAGACCAGCAGAAGCAGCAGCCGGGGCAACGTTGCAGTGCTCCTGCGGCCAGATTCACTGGCAACGGGCACAAATCCCGAGTATCTCAATGGTTTCATATTTCACCTTGAAGCCTATTCTTCCGGCATTGGCACTGATGCGGGCAGTCACGGTCTCGTCATCGAGTTCGGCAACATCGCCGCAGTTTTCACAGATAAGGAACTGGCCACCGTGCTTGCGCGCAGGATCGCCGCAGCCCACGTAGGCATTGAGCGACTGGATCTTGTGGACGAGGCCGGCTTCGCGCAGGAAGTCCAGCGCACGATAGACCGTGGGAGGGGCCGGCCGGTCATGGACTTCGGCCAACTGTGCCAGCAGGTCATAGGCCTTTACGGGTTTGTGATGCTTCCACACCAGCTCCAGCACCGTCTTGCGCAGGTCAGTGAAGCGTTCGTTGCGCGCTTCGCAGATGGCCTGTGCTTCAGACATGGCGTCCTTCACGCAGTGCGCATGGTTGTGTTTGTCTGCGGTGAAATCCTGGATAACGATCTTCTTTGCCACTTACCCCTGCTCCCCTGCTGTTGGCCGGGCAAGCATAGCATGCCCACACTCCGGAGCAGACCGGGGCTTGACCCAATGCTGGTGGAGTCGAGGACGCAGCTTCTGCCGGGTTTGTTGATGTCGCCGTGGTGCGGCTACCTATGGATACCCTCCGTTTCCGTTCTGCGCTAACCTTGCCTTGCTATCGGTGCAGTCAGGGCTTGAATCATGCACGCCGTATTCTCCGAATTCGCACTATTGCTGATGATGTCAGCGGCAGCAGGCGCCGTGTCACTCTGGCTGCGCCAGCCCGTGCTGATAGCCTATATCGTCATCGGGATAGTGGCCGGCCCGGCAGTGCTCGGCGTGGTCACGGCCCATGACCAGCTCGACTTGCTGGCCCAGGTCGGCGTCGCGGTGCTGTTGTTCGTGGTCGGTCTCAAGCTCGACCTGCAGCATATCCGGCATATCGGGCCCGTGGCGCTCGCCACCGGCCTGGGGCAACTCGCGTTCACCATCATCCTCGGCTTCCTCATCATCCTTGCCATGGGCAAGGGCTGGATGGAAGCTCTCTATGTTGCCGTTGCGCTGACTTTCTCCAGCACCATCATCATCGTCAAGCTGCTGTCCGACAAGCGCGAGATCGACTCGCTGCATGGACGTATTGCTGTCGGCTTCCTGATCGTGCAGGACCTGGCCGTGGTCGTCGCGATGATGGTGATGAGCACCCTGCGTGGCGATAGTGGCGAGGGTTCGCTGTGGGCATTGGCGGGCTCGCTGTCCGTACGCATTGGAATCGCCGCTGTGTGCATGTATCTGCTTATGCGCTTCATCCTGCCCAAGGTAGTGGACCGTATGGCGCAGTCGCAGGAGCTGTTGCTGATCTTCGCCGTCGCCTGGGGTACGGGTTTGGCCGCACTTGGCGAGTGGGCCGGATTCTCCAAGGAAGCCGGCGCCTTTCTTGCCGGGTTTTCGCTGGCCTCCACGCATTATCGCGACGCCATCAATGCGCGCCTCAGCGGCATCCGCGACTTCCTGCTGCTGTTCTTCTTTATCGATCTCGGCGCCAAGCTGGATTTTTCAACGCTTGGCAGCGAGCTGGGGCCGGCTCTGCTGTTGTCCTTTTTCGTGCTGATCGGCAATCCGCTGATCGTCATGGCCATCATGGGCTACATGGGCTATCGCAAACGCACCGGATTCCTGTGCGGCCTCACCGTGGCCCAGATCAGCGAGTTCTCCATCATCTTTGTCGCGATGGGCATCGCACTCGGCCATCTCGACAACGGTGCACTGGGCCTGACGACACTGGTGGGCCTGATCACCATTGCGTTGTCCACCTACATGATTCTCTACTCGCATCCGCTCTACGACAAACTCGCTGCCTGGCTTGGGGTCTTCGAACGCCAGCATCCCTATCGCGAACTGGCGCTGGCAGCGGAAAGCCATGACCTGCGCGAGGCAGACGTGATCGTGTTCGGCCTCGGCCGCTACGGCAGTCGGCTGGCAACTGGCCTCAAAGATGCCGGACTCAAGGTGCTTTGTGTGGAATTCGATCCGGAGGTGGCACGCAGTTGCCGCGAGCAGGGCTTGGCTGTGCGCTACGGCGATGGTGTCGCCAGTGAGTTCCTGGAAAGCCTTCCCTTGAAGGATACGCGCTGGGTGGTCAGCACGCTGCCCGACCTTGCCTCGAACCGCGACTTGCTGCGCGGCCTGCGCGAACTGCATTTCAGCGGCGAGGTGGCCGTCGTCGCCCGTGAAGCCGGCGATGACCTTGCCCTGGAGAAGCTGGGTTTTGCCACCATTCTTTACCCGCTGCGCAACGCCGTCGATTACGCAGTGGAAGTTCTCACCGCCATCATCCGCCCACATGAGGAACGAGCATGACCTCTTCGACTGCAATTCTTGCTGCCACTGATCTCTCCGCTCCAGCCCGTCACGCTGTGGAGCGTGCCACTCGTCTTGCAGCGCAGACCGGCGGCCAACTGCACATCCTGCACGCGATGGAGCTGGACGCGCTGGACAGCTTGAAGGAGCTGTTGGGCATGAACCTGACTGCCACGAAGAAGACGCTGGAGTCCGATGCACACGAGCGGCTGGTCCAGCTTGCAGCCGGACTTGCTGGCGCCAGCGGGAGCACTGCGCACACCCGTGTGGTGTCGGGCACTGCACTGGCGACAGTCAGCCGGGAAGCTGACGCCCTGGACGCCGGCATTCTCGTGCTCGGTGCGCGCGGCGAATCCTTGCTGCGCCACACCATGCTGGGTTCCACGGCAGAGCGCCTGCTGCGCACATCGCTGCGACGCCCGGTGCTGGTGGTCAAGCAAGCGCCGCGCGCGGACTATCAGCGCGCGCTCATCGCTGTGGACTTCTCACCGGTTGCGTCTGCGATCATCGAGGCCACGCAGCGCTGGGCACCGACAGCAGATATCGTGTTGCTGCACGCCTTCCAGTTGCCATATGAAGGCATGTTGTGGCGGGCGGGCATCGAGAAGAAGGAGATCGAGCAGCTCATCGATTCCGAAGTCCAGAACCGGCGCAAGCGGCTGTACCAGTTGGCGTCGAGCGTCGGCTTGCAGCCCGCTGACTATGCGATCCAGGTGGTCCATGGTGATCCGTCGCAGCACCTCATCGCCATGGAAAAGAAACTGGATGCAGACCTGATCGTGCTGGGCAAGCACGGGACACATATCGCAGAAGAGTTGCTGCTCGGCAGCGTCACCAAGCATGTGCTGGTTGAAGCGCAGAGCGATGTGCTGTTGATCTGCGATCCTCGTCCGGGTTTGCCAGACCTGCCTTGAGACCCTTTGCGGGGAATTGTCGTACCATCAGTGCTGCCTGCCAGCGCCCAAGGGGGAGCCAACCATGACAAGAACAACCCACTCGCTTTTCCGCCGCCGCTTCCTGCAGAACAGTGCCGCATCTGCAGCCCTGCTCGGTCTGGGCGGTCCTGCCGCGCTGTTCGCCCAGGACCAGCGCCTCGCCAGACCCGGAGCGACGGTACGCACAACCTCCGGTTCCGTGAGGGGCCTCGTGCGCGACGAGATCCAGCAATTCTGGAACCTGAGCTATGGCGCCTCTACGGCCGGTGCCAACCGCTTCATGCCGCCACGCGCCCCTGAGTCCTGGAGCGGCGTACGCGATCATTTCACGGTGGGTACTCGCTCGTTCCAGCAGCCCGGCGTGGGCGAACCAGCACCCGTGGTCCTGGCGGTGAACCGGTTAGAGGAGGAAAGCGAGGACTGCCTGAAACTCAACGTGTTCACGCCTGCCGCCGACAACGGCGCACGGCCCGTGATGGTGTGGCTGCACGGGGGTGGCTTCACCTCAGGCTCCGGCAACTACCTGATCTACGATGGCACCTACCTGGCCAAAAAGGAGGATGTAGTCGTCGTCTCGGTGACGCATCGCCTCAATATCTTTGGTTTCCTGCATCTCGCTGATCTGGGAGGTGAGGAATGGGCCGGCGCCACCAATGCCGGCATGCAGGATCTCGTGGCCGCACTGCAGTGGGTACAGGACAACATCGCGGCCTTTGGCGGCGATCCTGGCCGCGTCACGATCTTTGGCCAGTCCGGCGGCGGCAGCAAGGTCACCACCCTGATGGCAATGCCCTCGGCCAGCGGCTTGTTCCATCGCGCCATCGCGCAGAGTGGAGCGGTTTTGCGCGGCACCCCGGCAAGCGACGCCAGTGCCGCCACCGAACGCTACCTGGCGAAACTCGGCATCGACCTTTCGCAGCTGGGCCGTTTGCGGGAATTGACACCACAACAAATCCAGCAGGCCCTGTACAGCGAGCCCGCGATCCCCAACTTCGCCGGCGGACCTGTCATCGACGGTTCTGTGTTGCCGCGCCACCAGTTTGACCCGAGCGCGCCGGAGTACTCGGCGAACGTGCCGCTGATGGCCGGCTCCACCGCCACGGAAAACGGCTGGCTGGGACCACCGCCGTTCGACATGGACGACGCCGAGATGCTGGCGAGCTTCAATCGCCTGGCCGGCGATGACGCGGCGAAGGGGCAGGCGCTGCTCACGTTATACAAAGGCCGCTATCCAGAGGTGCGCAACCGCATGCTGTGGCTCATCGCGGAGTCGGACAACACGCGCCGCCGCAACGCCCAGATTCTCAACCAGCTGAAGCATGCGCAAGGCACGGCCGCGTCGTACCCGTATTACTTCGACTGGTATTCGCCGGTGCACGACAATCGCATGGGCTCGTACCACACGCTCGACATTCCCTTCGTGTTCAACAATGTCGACGTCGGTGCGTCGATGACCGGCGCCGGCCAGGATCGCTATCAGCTGGCCCACGTCATGAGTGCTGCCTGGGCCGCGTTTGCGCGCACGGGCAACCCGGACCATGCCGACATGCCACACTGGCCCGCGTTCAATCCGGACGAGTACCCGACGATGGTCTTCGGCTCTGCGATCAGCGTAAAGAACGATCCGAATCGTGAAGAGCGCCTCGCGCTTGGCATCAACTAAGGAAGCACTGCAATGCTGATACTGTTCTACACCCCCAATTCCTGTGCGCTTGCCTCGCACCTGGCGCTGGAGTTGTCCGGCCTGCCCTATGAAACGCGCAAGGTCGACTTCGCCAACAACGAACAGCGCTCGGCGGCGTTCCTGAAGATCAATCCCAAGGGCCGCGTGCCCGCGCTCGTCACCGAACATGGCGTGCTGACCGAAAACCCGGCGATCCTCACCTACATCAGCCAATGCGCACCCGAAGCGCAGCTTGCGCCTCTCGATAACCCCTTCGCGTTTGCGCAGTTGCAGTCGTTCAACAGCTACCTTGCCTCCACGGTGCATGTCGCACACGCGCATCGCTATCGCGGTTATCGCTGGGCGGATTTGCCGGAGGCTGTCGACGCCATGAAAAAGAAGGTTCCGCAGAACATGCGCGAATGCTTCCGGCTTATCGACGAAGAGCTGTTGCAGGGTCCGTGGGTGTTGGGTGACACCCTCAGCGTCTGTGACCTGTACCTGTTCACGATCGGCCGCTGGCTGCCCGGCGACGAAGTGGACATCAAGGAATTCCCGCGCGTTGCGGACCACGCGGCGAGGCTGCAGCAGATTCCGGCAGTGCAGCGCGTGCTGGAAACGCAGTAGCTGCTCCGGTCACCACTACC
>JBIIWP010000040.1:0-25239 GCA_044338855.1 Pseudohongiellaceae bacterium
GGCCACCCGACTGCGCGACGGCGGCACCCGCATCCGCGCCCTGTTCGAGCAGGATACCCAGCGCTTTGATCGCTACACCCTCAGCGCCGCCGGCCTGCTGTTCGATTATTCCAAGCACCTGCTGGATGATGCAGCGCGCGTCGACTTGCTGCAGCTGGCCAGAGACAGCGGCATGGGCAGCGCGATTGCTGACCTGTTCGCCGGCGTGCCGGTCAACAACACTGAAGCCCGCCCTGCCCTGCATGTGGCCTTGCGCAGCCCGCACCGCAACACGCCCGAAGAACAGGCAGTGCAGGCCACCCTGGCGCGCATGGACAGTTTCGCCAGCGCCGTGCAGCAAGGGCGTTGGAACGGTTACACCGGCAAACCTGTGACGGATGTGGTGAACATCGGCATCGGCGGTTCTGACCTCGGACCCGCCATGGTCTACGAGGCGCTCGCGCCGTATCACCTGACCGGGTTGCGCTGCCACTTTGTCTCCAACGTGGACCCCGTGCATCTGGAGCAGACCCTGGACCGCCTGGATCCAGCCACTACGCTGTTCGTGATTGCATCCAAGACCTTCAGCACCCTGGAGACCGTCCTCAATGCCCAGGCCGCGCGCGCCTGGCTGCTGGCAGCCGGCGCCACGCAGGCGGACCTCGCACGTCACTTCGTGGCGGTAAGCTCCAAGGTGGACAAGGCCGTGGCCTTCGGCATCGCGCCCGACAATGTGTTCCCGATGTGGGACTGGGTAGGTGGACGCTATTCATTGTGGTCGGCCATTGGCCTGCCACTGGCACTGGGCCTGGGCATGCCGGCGTTCCGGGCGCTGCTGGCTGGAGCGCATGCCATGGACGAGCACTTCCGCACGGCACCACTGGCGGCCAACATGCCGGTGCTGATGGCGCTGCTGAACCTGTGGTACGCGAATTTCTTCGGCGCACAGAGCAAGGTGATCCTGCCCTACGCGCAGAACCTGCACCTGCTGCCGGCCTTCCTGCAGCAGCTCGACATGGAATCGCTGGGAAAGCGGGTGCAGCGTGACGGCAGCGTGCTGGCCACCGACAGTGGCAGCATCCTGTGGGGCAGTGCCGGCACCAACGGCCAGCATTCCTTCCACCAGTTGCTGCACCAGGGTTCGCTGCTGATTCCGGCTGACTTCATCGCCGTGTTGCACAGCCACAGCAACAACCGCGAACAGCAATTGCAGCTGCTGGCCAACTGCTTTGCACAGAGTCAGGCCTTGATGGAGGGCAAATCCACGGACGCCGCGCTGCAGGAACTGCTGGCGCAAGGCATGGCGCGCGAGGCCGCCGAGGCGCTGGCCCCGCACAAGGCCATTGCCGGCAACCGTCCCTCATCCACGCTGGTGTTGCAGAAACTGACACCGGAGTCGCTTGGCGCCCTGATTGCGCTGTACGAACACAAGGTCTATGCGCACAGCGTGCTGCTGGGCATCAACGCCTTCGATCAATGGGGAGTGGAACTGGGCAAGCTGCTGGGCACCGGCATTCATGCAGCCCTGACGACCCCTGCCGCGAGTACCTCATTCGATGCATCCACCAATGCCCTGGTCAACCTCGCACGAGGCTGACCGGGACTGGGCACTCAGAACGAATAGACCAGCGATACCGAGGTCAGCGTGTCGGTCTTCTTGTTGCCGAGCGGCACTTTTGAGGTGTTGCGCGCCTAGAAGGCAATCTTGGTGGCCAGGCGGTCAATGATATTGGACTCCAGGCCCACTTCGAGGCGGCTCACGGTCAGCTCGTCGCCGATGTCGGTGATAAAGCCCTGGGTCAGGCGGGCCGAGTCGCTGATACGCCAGGCCAGATTCTGGCCCAGGGTAAAGATGATCTCGCCTTCGCTGCCGGCGTTGATGATGGCGTTCTGCCGATAACCCGCACCACCGAAACCCTCCAGTTCAAGGCTGTCGTTGCGTACCAGCCAGCGACCATAACCTGCGGTCAGCGAAGCCTGGTAATTGAAGCCACTGAAGCGATCGTCCTGATAACTGCCCTTGCCATAAAGGTACTGGTCTTCGTCCAGGCCAAAGTCGGACTTGTTCTCGAGATAGTAGCGTTCGGCCCGCGTGACATTGTTTTCCTGTGCGCCCAGCCCCTGGAACTTGGCATTATGGGTCCAGCGCTCCTGTACATACTTGAGCAGCAGCTCGGTATTGAACGTGGCAGTGTCAGTGTTGCCCGAAGTAGCAACATAGCCCAACGCAATGCTGGCATCGAAGTTCTTCTCTTCCTGGGCCTGGGCCACACCGGTGATGACCAGTCCCAAAGCCAATACCGCGATCTTCTTGTACATGGTCACTCCTGCTGTTGGCTTCCGAAGGCGGCATTTAACGATCCCGGCACGGCAGACCAAAGCCTCCAGTACCGGCTTTGCCGAATTCTCCCGTTCCTGCAATCTGGGTATACTGACGTGAACCCCGACGCTCCCCTTTGGCCTTAAGCAGGCGGGCAGTCGTCTGGCACCATATCACTCGAAAAGAGGCACAACGAAAGCAATGAAGTTGGCACAGAGCATGTCCCGCCTGGGAACCGAATCCGCATTCAAGATCCTGGCCAAGGCCAAGGCGCTCGAGGCACAGGGCAGAAGCATCATCAACCTCGGTATCGGCTCGCCCGACTTCCGCACACCGCAGAACATCGTCGACGCCGGCAAGCAGGCCATCGAAGACGGCTTCCACTTCTACACGCCGGCCAAGGGTCTGCCCGAGCTGCGTGAGGCCGTGGCCAACGACATCCTCAAGTACCGTGGCGTGCAGATCGACAAGGACAACGTGATGATCGTGCCGGGCGGCAAGCCCACGATGTTCTTCGCCATCACCATGTTTGGCGAACCCGGCGCAGAGATCATGTATCCGAACCCCGGTTTCCCGATCTATGAATCGATGATCAAGTTCACCGGTGCCACGCCGGTGCCGATCGAGCTGCTGGAATCCACCGGCTTCGGCTTCGATCCCGACCGTGTGCTGGCGCAGATCACGCCCAACACCCGTCTCATCATCCTCAATACGCCGGCCAACCCCACCGGGGGCGTGCTGGGTCGCGACGTGATCGAGCGCTTCGTGAAAGGCTTGGAAAAACATCCGCACGTGGTGCTGTTGTCCGATGAGATCTACGGCCGCCTGCTGTACGACGGACTGGAACACGTCAGCTTCATGGAATATGAATCGATCCGCGACCGCACAATCCTGCTGGACGGCTGGAGCAAGACCTATTCGATGACAGGTTGGCGCCTGGGCTACGGCGTGTGGCCGGCTTCGCTGATCGACCATGCCGAGCGCCTGCAGATCAACAGCAACTCCTGCCCCTCCGCGCCGATCCAGCGCGCCGGCATCGAGGCTTTGGCCGGCCCGCAGGACGCCGTGGACATGATGCTGCGCACCTTCGACGAACGCCGCAAGCTCATCGTGAAGCTGTTGAATGACGTGCCGGGTTTCTCGTGCATCGTACCGAAGGGTGCGTTTTACGCCTTCCCCAACATCACGGGCACCGGAATGAAGTCCAAGCAACTGGAAGAAGCGCTGCTGGAAGAAGCCGGCGTTGCCACGGTTGCAGGTACCAGCTTCGGCCATCTGGGCGAAGGCTACATCCGCTTCAGCTACGCCAGCAGCACCGAGAACATCACGGAAGCCCTGCGCCGGGTGAAGGATTTCATGAGCAAGCGCATGTAACGACCCAATGATGGCCCCCAACGTTCACCTCGTTCACTACGGAGATCGCCCATGATGAAGTCCTTCCTGAAAGTGTTCGGCAGCCTGCTGCTGGTGGCCAGTGCCGCCGTACAGGCCGATCCTGTCTACATCGACGTGCGCACGGTCGAGGAGTATTCCGCCGAGCATATCGAGGGCGACATCAACCTGCCGCTGGCGGAACTCAACGTGGCGGCCCTGGGCGAACGTTTCGGCAAGGACGCAGAACTGGTGCTGTATTGCCGCAGCGGCAACCGCGCCGGTCAGGCCATGGAACAGCTGGTGGCTGCCGGGTTCACCAACGTCAGCAATGCCGGCGGCATTGATGATGTGCGCAACCTGCGCGCCGCCTCCAGCCCGGCCGGGGCCGGCGCCACCGGCAACAGCGGCGCCGTGAGTGCTGCCAACCAGTGACATGAGGCTGGCAACCCCGGCTCCGGCAGAGGCCTGGCGCCTCGGCACCATAGAAGGCTTTTTCGGTCGCAGCTGGAGCTGGCAAGCGCGCAGTGACCATGTGCGCTTTCTGGCGGCCTGGGGTTTCAACAGCTATGTCTATGCCCCCAAGTCCGACGCCCTGCTGCGCAAGCACTGGCAGACCCTGCACGATGACATCACGAGCGCACAGCTGGCAGCACTTGCCACCGAGTGCCGCAGCCTGGGCATAGATTTCGGCATCGGCCTGAGTCCCTTCGAGCTCTATCGCCGCTTTGACGCCGCACACGAGCAACTGCTCATCGCCAAGCTCGAGCACCTGAACGAGATTGGCGCTGACACCCTGTGCATTCTGTTCGACGATATGACCGGTGATCTGGCAGGTCTCGCCGAGCGACAGGTCGCGATCATGGACTGCGTGCAACGCCACAGCAGCGCACGTCGCTTTGCGCTGTGCCCCACTTACTACTCGAGTGATCCCCTGCTGGCCAGGTTGTTCGGCTCGCCGCCGGAACGCTACCTCGAGGAACTCGGTGCCCTGCTGGCGCCCGGCATCGACATTTTCTGGACTGGCCCGAAAGTAATCTCGCAGGAGTATCCGCGCGCGCACTTGCAGGATGTGGCGCAGAAGCTGCAACGCAAGCCACTGCTGTGGGACAACTACCCGGTCAATGATGCGAAGCGCCTGACGTCGTTTTTGCACCTGCTGCCGTTTGACCGCAAGGCTGCGGAGCTGCGCGAACTGTGCGCAGGGCATCTGGCCAATCCCATGAATCAGGCCGCATTGTCACAGCTGCCGCTGCATACGCTGGCGAGTTTATACGACGGCACGCAATCTAGCCGGGAAGCGCTGCTGGCAGAGGCCTGCTCGGCGTTGTTGCCACACGCGCTCGCCACGGCACTCATGGAGGATGCGCGGAGTTTCCAGTATGAAGGGCTTGATGTATTTACTCCGGCACGCCGGCAGGTACTGCTGCAGCGCTACGGAAAGTTGTTGCCGGCCGAAGCCGCAGGGGAAGTGGTGGACTGGCTGCAGGGCGGCTACGTGTTCGATCCGGCCTGTCTCACCTGAGTGAGCTTTCCAACCCGGGAAAACTTTATTGCCCGATGACTTGAGAAGAGGTGCTGCACCGCCAGGCTAAGGGGAAAGCCCGGCGGTGCAGCGTTACTGCGGTTACTGCTTATGCGGTTACTGCTTAGAAGCTAACATTGAGCGACAGCTGGTAACGACGACCGAACTCGTCGAAGTCCTGCGGGATGGACTGTGCACCACCACGCGTGCCGTAGCTGGCCACGATCGGCGGCGGACGGTTGAACAGGTTCGTCACGTTCAAGTTGAGGCGGTATTCACTGCCGTTGCTCAACTCCCCGGTATAGCCGAACTGGAAGTTGGTGTAGTTGCCCGAGGAAACATTCAGGGTATCCACGTCACGACCGACCACCCAGCTGGAGCTGGCACCCGTGTTCTTGTTCAAGGTGTCCGCAATGTAGCGCTGCTGCAGCATCATGCTGTAGGGTCCGAAACCGTAGGTCAGCGAGGCCACCATGGTCAGGTCGGGCGTGGCGAGCCAGCCGGCCTGATCCAGCGGTTGTCCACCCAGCGGCGTATCAGCACGCTGCAGGATGTAGCCCCCGAGCAGACGGAAGTTGAGGGATTCGGTCTCGTTGGCAAGGAAGTTGGGTTCCATGTTGTAGGAGGTCTCGAAGTCCACGCCTTCAACCCTGGACTGGGCAACGTTCAGGAAAGTGTTGAACACCCTTCCGATAAAGCCGGTGGCGGGATCACGCTCGAACTTCGAGCACAGCTCTGCCACCTTGTTGATCTCGCATTCGTTGACGATACGCTGGATACCAAGGGTGCTCACGGCATCTTTGATCTTTATATCGTAGTAGTCAGCGGAAACGCGGAAACCATCAAGCCAGGTTGGCTGGTATACCAGACCTGCGACCAGCGTATTTGCCTGTTCGGGCCTCAGATCGGGGTTGCCGCCAGACACCGTAGTGATCTGGAAGTTGGAATTGTTGAAGCGTGGATCATTGACCGACCCACCACCACCCTGGAAGTCAAAACGCTCCGAGAAGGTCGCCTCGCGCACATCACGTGACTTCGTTACACGCAGGCGCAGGTCTTCCAGCAGTTGGAAGTCGAGACCACCCTTCCAGCTGTCGACCGAGCCGACCGTCGAGTAGTCAGAGCGGCGGAACGCCAGGCTGCTGTCGATACGCTGCGGGCCGTCACCAAACTCCCATACCGGGATGTTGACCTCGCCGAACCATTCCCACACGTCGTACTGGCCAGACACGTCCGGCACCGTGGAGAACTGGTGCAGGTTGGCCGAACCGCCGGTAAAGCCGGGGGGAATACCGCGGATACCCAGCTGCGGGGCGTTAAGCGGGGGACCCAACACATCGATATCACGCGGCAAGGCGCGATCGACGAAGCTCTGGTCACGGTAGGTGAGACCGGCTGCGAAATTGACGGTACCCGCCCAGCCTTCGAGCAGGTCGCCGGTCACCAGCAACTCGGCAAAGTCCTGGTTGACATAGCTGTCGCCCATCTTTGGCGTCATCATGTAGTCAAGCGAAGCCTGGCTGCCATTGCCGTTGCCAAACACGTTCCAGGGCTGGCAATCACGCACGGTGTTGTCCAGACCAATCGGCGACAGCAGCGGGTTGGTGCTGAGCGGAGGCCTGGTGCCACCGGGAGCGCCACCAGGGGATTCGAGACGACCGGCCACGGCAGCCTGCAACTGGGCCGGAGTGGGGTTGAAGCGCTGCACGTTGCACACAATTGCGCCAGTGGCGGGATCGCGCACGGCGTCCATCGCCAGGAACATGCGGTCTACGCGGATTTCATCGTAGATGCCGGTACGCTTGTGCGATTCACCGGTCTGCCAGCTGCCGCGCAGGTCCCAGCCGTTGGGAAGTTCGGCATCGAAGCCAACGCTCCATGAGTAGGTGCCGAAGACACCCTTGTTGTCGGAGCCGACGCCAGGTTCGTTGACACCCTCGAAGGCACCCAGTTTGTGCAACTGGAACGAGGTGATATTGGCAGCATCCATCGCTGACGCCACACTGGCGGGCAGGAAGGCGTTTTCACGGTAGACGGTACCGAACCAGCCATCCTGCAGCGAGCTACCGCCGCGCAGACTGACCGAATTGGATTCGGAGCGACCAGCCATGGCCTGGGCAAAGGCGCTGAATTTGTCGTTGAAATCGTGTTTGATGGCGACAAACGCCGAGCGGCTGACCACTTCATTGCCAGCGATGCCGGTGCCAAAGGCGCGGTTGGTGACGCCGACTTCCGGACCACCGGACATGGACTTGGTGGAACCGGAGCGATTGGGCGCAGCATAGATGTCACCCTTCACGAAGGGACGCACATCAGAGCCGTCCTCCAGGAAGGTCATGCCGTTCATCGTGAAGTTTGGTACCAGCGTGCCGTTCGAGTTGCCGGCGTTGGGGCCGGTCCGTGCCCAGATCACACCCGTGGGGCTGTGCTCGCTGGAAATGGTATTGCGCACGGTAAGACGGGCCGGCACGTTGGGCGTGGCAGTGTTGGATATCCAGGCAGGGTTCGTCACCCAGCCGTAACGCTGATACCAGCCGTCGAGCTCGTCGGCTTCGCGGTTGATCTGGTTGATGTGCAGCGCCTGCACCGAACCAATCACATTGGTGTTTTCGCCAACCTGGGTACCGCCGGCCACCGAGAAGTTCCAGCGGGCGCCGTCACCGACCTCGGTAACGCCCGAACCCACTTCGACCTTGAGGCCCTGGTATTCGCGATCCAGGATGAAGTTGGTGACACCGCCGAGGGCGTCAGCGCCGTAAGCGGCGGACGCGCCACCCGTGACGACATCCACCGTGCGCATCAGCGCCGTGGGCAAGGTATCCACGTTGACGGAACCACGCTTGTCAGCGGGCACCACGCGCGAACCATCGAACAGTACCAGTGTGCGGTTGGTACCCAGGTTGCGCATGTTCAGGTAGCTGCCGCCACCGTCACCGAAAAGCACACCGCCACCACGCTGGGAGGTGTTGTTGTTGAAGAATTGCGGCAGGGTAGCCAGCTGCTCCGCTACGGTAGCGCCTGGCGAAAAGGTCGAAAGTTCGGCGGCGGACACGGCCGTTACTGGCACCGGCGTCACCATGCCGTCAGTGGCACGAATACGGGTACCGGTTACCTGGATTTCTTCCAGTTCCTCCTGAGCCAGTGCTGACTGGGTCCAGGCAGTGCCGGCCGAAGCGGCTGCCAGGGCTGCGACAAGCGCCCGTGTCTTGAAGGTTGTGCGTATGGTCAAACTGGATTTCATTTATCTCCCCTCTGGAAAACCAAGAAACATTCTTGTTGGTTGTGCAGGATCCGCAACGTAGTTACGGAAAAATCCTGCAATACAAGAGGGGAGAGCGACATGATGATGAAGCGCGAACGGACCTCAAAGACCCAATAGCACTGCAGCGGCGCGCTGCACCGATGCAAAAAACGGGTCTTCTGATTATTGTTATTTTTATGGTTCTCGCGGCTTCCGTGCCAGATCACACACTTTGACTTCCCCTCGGCGCGCGAGTTTCTCCCTTATGAGGGGCGCAAGTCAATCGTGCATTGCATTATGTGAAAACAGCCGGGAATTCCCGAAAATTATTTCGGCATGCGAAATATTCTGTTGGTGCCAGCGGATGGTTCATATCTCCGTGTCCGCGGCTGGCCTATAATGCCCGCAGCCCACAAATTACAGCCCTCCGATGAACAATACCCAGACCTGTACCAACCTTTTCGGCCAGCGCGTGACGGTGTTCCGCAACGATCATGTCGGCGACAAGATCGTGAGCCAGGGGCTCTACGAAAAGGAAAACCTCGAGCTGCTGCTGCGTCTGCTGCGCACCCTGGCGCAGCCCGTGGTGCTCGATATTGGTGCCAACATCGGCAACCACACGCTGGCCTTTGCTACAGTAGCAAGCCACGTGCATGCCTTCGAACCAATCCCCTGCATCCACGCCTTGCTGCGGCAGAACGTGGAGCAGAACGCTCTGGTCAACGTCACCCTGCATGCGCTGGCGCTGTCGGACAGTGATGGCGCAGCCACCATCCACATGGTCACTGACGGCAACTACGGCGCCTCCAGCTTCGATCAGCGCAGCGCCCAGACCGAAGCGGTGAGCGTGCAGCGGCGACGCGGCGACGCGCTGCTGGCAGAGCTGGGTGTGGACCGGGTGGACTTCATCAAGATCGACGTGGAGGCACACGAGGTCTACGTGCTGCGCGGCCTGATGGACATGCTGCAGCGCCAACGCCCCTTCATCACCATGGAATGGAATGATCCCCTGACGATCGAGCGCCTGCGCGGCTCGGCCGAGCTGCAGTTCCTGACGGACCACTATCGGATCCTGGTACTGGGCTCCTCCTGGGATCGTGCGTGGTGGGCCGGCAAGCCGCTGGCTTTGCTGCGCCGCAAACTGGCCAAGCTGCTCGGGACGCGCCGCGCCGTGTTGTATCCCTTCGACCCCACGCGCCTCTACAAGAACCTGCTGTTGATCCCGAAGGAGCGGCTCGCGGTGCTGGAACAACTGCAGCCTGGGGTTGACAGCCCCCTGGGCCGGGATGTTTAGAATACGGTGTGTTACGCTGCAGCCTTGCACGTAGCAGTACACCCACAGAACCCTGACGATGCCAAACACCTCGTTGTTGCAGCTGGCCCGCCGTTACGGACTCATCGCCCTGATGTTGTTCGTGCTGGCCGGCGTGCAGGTGCTGCAGGCCTCGCCGCTGCACGACCATGCCCAGCACAGCGTCGATTGCGGCCTGTGCCATGTGCCGCTCGCCGATAGCCCGTCCTCATCACAAGGCCTGGTTCCCGAGTTCACTGCCACCCTGGCCGCGCTGCCCCAGTTGGCAGCCGACTACCACGACACCCTCAACCCCAGCCCCTACCAGGGCCGCGCCCCACCCGTCACGCTCTCCTGATTCCAGCTCCGACAGGCCCTTGACGGGCAATGTCTGCGCGCACGCAGCCGTTGCTCCTGCCTGCACCACCTCCACTGAATCATCGAGACAGCATCATGCGTATTTCATTTGCAGTACCACTTTCGCTCAGCCTTTTGACTCTGGGCATTCACCAGGCACAAGCCCAGCAAGACGACATCTATGAACTGATCACCACCGCCATCCACGTGAAGAAGTCCGAGACCGCCTTGCCGGTAACGGTGCTCACGGGAGAGGCACTGCGCGCTGCTGCCCGCTCCACCCTGGGCGACACGCTGTCCGGCCAGCCCGGCATCAACAATGCCTCCTTTGGCCCCGCCGTGGGCCAGACCGTCATTCGTGGCCAGCAGGGTCGCCGGGTGATGAACCTTACCAACAACGTCCCCAATGCCGATGCCTCCGGCAACTCGGCCGATCATGCCCAGACCGTGGAAGCCATCCTCGCCGAAGCGGTGGAAGTCCTGCGTGGTCCATCTACGCTGCTGTACGGCGGTGGTGCCATCGGCGGCGTGGTGAACGTGATCGATCGCCGTATCGCCAGCACGCTGCCGGACGCCCCGGCCTTCGCCGTGGAAACCCGCCACGACACCGCCTCCGACATGAATACGGTGGTGGGCAGCCTTGATTTCACCACCGGCAACATCGCCTGGCACGTCAACGGCATGCAGCGCGAGTGGAACGACCTCGATATCCCGGGCTTCGCCATCGACGCGGCGTGGCTGGAGGAAGATGAACATGATGCCGATCACGGCGAGGAACAACACGAAGTCGAGGAGGAGCACGAGGAAGAAGTGGAGAACACCCTTGGCTACATCGCCAACACCGGCGGCAAGACGGAGACCGTGACCGTTGGTGGTTCGTGGATCTTCGATACTGGATTCCTTGGCCTTGCGGTGAACCAGCTGGACAACCGTTACGGTCTGCCGCCTGGCTCGCACGACCATGGGCATGGGCACGACGAGGACCATGAAGAGGAGCACGAGGACGATCACGAAGACGAATTGCCCGGCGCAGACTTCGTCAATATCGACATGGAAAGCACGCGCTACGACCTGAACGGTGAATGGCGCAACCTGGCATCCTGGGCCGAAACCGTGAGTTATCGCGCAAGTTACACGGACTACCAGCATGCCGAGATCGAAGGAAATGGCGACATCGGCACGCGTTTCAGTAACGAAAGCTGGCAGCACCGACTGCAGGTCACACATACCGACACCAATGAGCGGCACGGCGTGATCGGCCTGCAGGCCAGCAGGGAAGAGTTCGCGGCCGTTGGCGCGGAAAGCTTCATCCCCGTCACCGAGATCGACTCGCGCGGCCTGTTCGTGGTGGAAGACTTCCACCGCGGTGACGTTACCGTCGAAATCGGGGCGCGTGTGAACCAGGATGATTACACGCCGCAACATGGTGCAGCGCCATCGCGCGACTTCGACACCTGGAGTTTCGCCGGTTCCAGTCTGTGGGATTTCAGCGAAGCTGCGACCCTGGGGCTGTCGGTAGCACGTTCGCAGCGCGCGCCGTCGGTGGAAGAGCTCTACTCCAACTTCGGCCTCACCGATCCCGATGCCTGCGTGATCCACTTCGCCACGGGTGCCTGTGAGATCGGCAACACCGATTTCCGCGAGGAAACCTCGCTGAACACGGATCTGACGCTGTATGTCGAGCAGGGTCGCGTCAACGCAACTGTCACGGTATTCCACAACCGCTTCGACGACTACATCGGACAGGTCACCACTGGCGAAGAGGTGGACGAACTGCCGATCCGCGAGTATCGCCAGGATGACACTACTTTTACGGGTATCGAAGTGGATATCGGTGTCACGCTCAGTGAGCTGCTGAGCCTGCGCCTGTTCGGCGATGCCATCGATGGTGACTTCGAGCGCTTTGGCGCCGTGCCGCGCATGCCACCCAACCGCTATGGTGCCGAACTGCAACTGCAGAACGGACGCTGGTCGGCCGCTGCCACACTGATCCACGGCACCCGTCAGGATGACCCAGGTCGTGAGGAGCTGCCCACGGACCAATGGACGCGACTGGACATTGGCGCCGACTATCTGCTCATGGACGGCGACCAGGGCGAATTGCTGCTGTTCGTGAAGGGCCGCAATCTCGGAGACGAGGAGATCCGTCTTGCCTCCTCCTACCTGCGCGGTTTTGCGCCGGAGACGGGGCGATCAATCGAAACCGGACTGCGGTATCGCTTCTGATTTGAAGCGGGCGGGCGCGGGGGCCCGCCCCTACGGGGGGTGTTCAGGGGCGATTCAGGGTGGAGTACCTAGGCTGTGGTTACGGGAGTCGCCCGTACGGAGGCAGGTATGAAAACATGCAGGATCATCGGTTTGCTGCTGGCGCTGGGCGCTTCGCAGGCGGCAGTAGCAGACAACTGGGACCGGCTGGATGGCCGCTACTCGCGCGACGGACTGCGCTTTGGCTACGTCGATGATCATCCCGGCCGTGGTTTGGCGCGCGGCCATGACCGGCAGCGCAGCCAGGTCAACATCATTGTGGCACCGCGTGCTCCCATCAGCCGCTCGGCGCCGCGCTGGAACGACCGCTACGATCGTTACGACCGCAGACAGGACCGGCGCCGTAATGAAGTGGTGTTCAACAGCAGCCTCGGCTTCATCGCCGGTGCCGTGGTGGGCATGACCATCGCACCGCAGGCAAGTGGACGCAACTCCTACGCACGTGACTACCGGGAGCCGCGCCATGATATGCGCAGCTCCTCGATCAGCCTTTACAAGGATCGTTTCGGTACCTGTTACGAGCGCGAAACCGACTACTACGGCCATGTCATCCAGCGCCGGATAGCAGACTAAAACTGCAACTTCTGAACGAAACTGACACTGAAGCTGGCGCCGCCCAGGATCGAGCGGCCCACCTTCATTTCGCCACCGTAGGCGCTGACAATTTCCACGGCTACCGCCAGGCCAATACCCTGGCCGCTGGTCACGGTGTCGGCCCGCGCGCCGCGCTGCAAGACCCATTCGCGATCGCTCTCGGCGATGCCGGCACCATCATCGTCCACTTCGATATACAGCAGACGTCCTGAATCGCGCACATGAACCCGCACCCGACTGCGCCCGTACTTGAAGGCGTTGTCCAGAAGGTTGCCGCACAGTTCCATCAGGTCGCTTTCTTCGCCGTAAAACAGCGAGGAATCCTCCATGTCAGTCTCCACCTGCACTGCCTTGTCGCGGTATACCTTGCCCAGCGCGTCGAGCAGGCGCCGCAGTACAGCGGCTACCTGCACGGGCTTGGCAAGTACCTGCGCCTGGTTGGCCTTCACGGCACGCTTGAGTTGGTAGGAAACGATGTCATTCATACGCGCCACCTGCTCCTGCAACTCGTCGAGCTGACGCGGCGTGGTCTGCCCTTGTTCACGGCTTTCCTGCAGAGCCGACGACAGCACGGCCAGTGGCGTCTTGAGGCTGTGGGCCAGATCCCCCAGCGTGCTGCGATAACGTGCCTGGCGTTCGCGTTCGCTGCGGATCAACAAATTCAGGTTTTGCGTTACCGCCGCGAGCTCGCTGGGATAGGCACCCTGCAAGTGGTCCTGCGCACCGCGTTCGACAACTGACACGTCGTGCGCCAGTTGCTGCAACGGCCGCATGCCCCAGCGCAGCAAGAGGTACTGTGCAATGGAGAGCACCAGCGCCATGGCACCGAACCAGAGGTAGAGGTTGGAACGGAATTCACCGATCTCGGCAGCCGTGGGTGCCGTGGATTCCAGCACCACGAAGCTGAATGTCTGGTCCTGGAATTCCCAATAGGTACCGTAGCTTGACCACACCAGGTCCCCCTGCAACTCGAATGACAGTGTGCCAAAACCGGTATTGCCGATGTCTTGCACCTGCTGCTGCTGCACGGCGGGATCGGGCGTGAGATTCAGTGCGGAGTGGCTGCGCCAGACCTCGCGCCCCGCGCTGTCGAGTATGAAGCCGTAGAGCCCGGAATCGATCTGGGCGAAGCGGGCGTCCTCCAGATCAGGGACGAAGAAGCCCTCGCCATCGGGTTCGGCCACGCCCAGCAGCGCGTAGATCTGCAGTCTGAGGCGTTCGGCTACCGCAGCCTCCACGCTCTGCGTGTAAGCCCGGTCCAGCACGAACCCGGCGAGGCCGAGAAAGAGAATGAGGAGCACGCCAAAGGCCAGGACCAGTCGCTTCTGCAGCGACCAGCCAGGGCCTTGCTCAGGCAGTGGTGACATGGAAGCGATAGCCCTGGCCACGGATGGTCTCGATGGGCTTGAGGGTTTCATCAGGATCGAGCTTCTGGCGCAGGCGGCGAATGAATACCTCCAGCACGTTGCTGTCGCGGTCGTGGTCCTGCTCGTACAGATGTTCCGTAAGTTCAGTCTTCGAGACGACCTTGCCGGGATGCAGCATCAGGTACTCCAGCACCTTGTATTCGTAGGCCGTCAGCTCCACGTCCGCGCCCTGCACCTGCAGTTTTTTGGCGGTGGTATCGAGACTCAAGGGGCCGAACTCCAGTGCCGGTTTGGCGAAGCCTGCGGCACGGCGCAGCAGTGCGTTGAGTCGCGCGCGGATTTCCTCGATCTGGAAAGGCTTGACCACATAGTCGTCGGCGCCTGCATCAAGGCCCTGCACCTTGTCGGTCCAGTTGTCGCGCGCCGTGAGAATGAGGATGGGAAATACGAGCCCCTTGGCGCGGATGGTCTTGATCAACGTGATGCCGTCGATCTCCGGCAGACCAAGGTCGATGATGGCAGCATCGTAGCCATACTCGGTGGCATGGAAGAGCCCGGCCTTGCCGTCACTGGCACTGTCGACCACGTAGCCATTGTCACTGAGTGCCTTGACGAGGCGGGCTCGCAGCAGATCTTCGTCTTCAACCACCAGCAGCCGCATGTTGTTCAGTCCTGGGCGCGCGCGGCGCTGCCGGATTCGGCATCCACCAGCACGTTGAATACGGTACCTTCCTGGTCCATGCGGACGCGCCAGTGGCGATTATCGAGGCGGATGCTCAGAACGCGACCAGGAAAGCTTTCGCGCGCGATGTCGGAGGCTTCGCGGCGACTGATGCGCGTGCGCTGATCCGCCTCTTCCTGCTCTTCGATAAGGTTGTTCTGCGGCAGCAGGCTACGCGCCGGACCGGGGGCGTCCTGGGCAAGCGCGGGAGTACAACACCACAGCGGCAGAAGCAGCAGTGCCAGGCGGAAGTGTGCTTGTGACTGCTTGACCGTCATGATGTCTGGCCAGTCTTGCTGGCTGCAAAGAGATGATTGGAGCTTCAGAACACCGGTTCGACGTTGACCCTGACTCTGATGGTAGCACCCGGATCCTGCGGCAGGCGCACGGTACTTTCCGTTCCATTGTAGCTATAGCGCACATCATAACCAACCAGTTTCTCCTCCTGAAAACTGGCGTGTACCGTGCGGCAACGCTCCACTGTATCGATGTATTCGACGGTCTCCCGGCGCTCGCCGTTGCGCACAACGTCGCGGGCAATGGAGCCGCCGAGGATGGCGCCCACCACCGTGCCGACTTGCTGGTTGCGCTTGCGGTGGCCGACGGCGTTCCCCAGCGCGCCACCAATAACGGCACCAAGAATACCGGGTGTGGCGGAGCGCGAAGGTGGGGAGCTGCGGGCTTCCCGCACCACCTCTTCTTCCCAGCACTGACGTTCCGGCTGGGTAGTTTCAACCACATGGTAGATTGGTGTGCTGGAAAGCACACTTGCCTCTTCGTAGCTCGTCCCGGCCAGCACAGCAGCCACAGGTAAACAGCAGGACGACGCGATCAAGGTGGGTAGTATTGCAGTCATGGTTTTCATGATGTGTTCGACTCCGGATTGGCCCGGACGTAATTGTGGTACCGCCACACTGAATCGTTCCTGAATGCGCCAACGCGCCTGTTACACGCAACTTGCATATGGGGAAATTGTCAGGATCAGCCCGATGGAGTAATAATGCGCGGCAAGCGAGCCCGACTGCATGGATGTGTCTACAATAACGAGAACCCGAATGGAAATGCTGGTCCTGTTCTTTACCTTGGTCATCGGCCATGCCATCGCGGATTTCGTGCTGCAACCGGCCCCCATGAGCCGGGGCAAGAACCGGCGCAACAACCTAAAACTGCAGGAAGAATACGGCCATGGCTTTCCCCCGTGGTACTACTGGCTGTCCTCCCACGCGCTTACCCACGCCGGCGCAGTATTCATCATCACTGGCTCAGCGCTGTGCGCCGTAATCGAAACCCTGGGCCACTTCCTGATCGACCTCGGCAAGTGTGAACGCCTCTACAACTTCCACTTCGACCAGGTGCTGCATCTTGCATGCAAGCTGCTGTATGTCGTGTTGATCCATCAATCCATCGCCTAGACCCTGCCCTGCGCAGGCCTTTCTGGAGTCTCCATGCACAAACACCTGTTGCTGAGCCTGGTGCTCACCGTTGCGTCCATCGCTTCCAGCACCGCCCTGCAAGCCCAACTGCCGCAACCCGTCCTGACGCCCACCGGCCTGCTCTCCGGCGATACCGGCACCGCGGGACTGCACATATTCCGCGGCGTTCCCTATGCAGCAGCTCCAGTGGGCGCCAACCGCTGGCGTGAACCCCAGGCCCTGCCATCCTGGGCTGGAGTCCGGCCTGCGCTACAGTTCGCTCCACGCTGCGTGCAGCGTGGCTTTGCTGTTGCTGCCGAGCAGGCATTGACCAGCGAGGACTGCCTCTACCTGAATATCTGGACACCAGCGCAGGACAGCGGGGCGAAGATGCCGGTGCTGGTATGGATCCACGGCGGTGGCTTCAATGGGGGATCAGGTGGCGATGCGCAGTACGACGGCGCCGCATTGGCGCGCAAGGGTGCTGTTGTTGTCACGCTGAACTACCGCCTTGGGGCCTTCGGCTTCTTCACCCATCCGGCGCTCAGCGCGGAGGCATCGAGTAGTAGTTCAGGGAATTACGGCATTCTCGACATGATGGCCGCACTGCGCTGGCTGCGCGACTCGGCTGCAGCCTTTGGCGGCGATCCCGGCAACATCACGGTGATGGGCGAATCCGCCGGTGGCCAGGCGGTTGCGACACTCCTGGTGTCACCGCTTGCCGAAGGCTTGTTCCAGCGCGCGATTCTTCAGAGTGGTGGCTGGATGGGATGGGGTGGCATGTCTGCGCTGCCGGCGCGCGCGCAACAGGAAGCCGACAATCAGGCGAAGGGCGCTGCGCTGGGCCTGACCACGACAGATGAACTGCGAGCACTCGATACGAGCGAAGTGTTCGCCGCGTTTACCGGCGGCGGCGTCGTCGTCGATGGCCATGTATTGCCTGCGGACAGTTCACGCCTGCTCGCGGCGGGTCGCCAACACAGCGTCGACGTGCTTGCCGGCTCCAACCGTGACGAGGCTGTGTTCTTCGGTCCAGGTCTGCAGCAGGCCGGTGAATTCCGCGACTTTGCCAACCGCCGTTTCGGTGCACTGGCGGAACGTTTCCTCACGTTGTATCCCGCCGGCAGCGATGCCGAAGCCAACGCCTCATACCTGCGCTCCTACACCAACGAGCTGGCCTGGCAGCTGCGCCAGTTGGGGCGCTACCAGAAAGCCCGCGGCAACCAGGCCTGGATCTACCACTTCACGCGCGTGCCGCCAGGACAGGAAGCGCGCGGTTCCACCCACGTCGCGGAGCTGCCCTACATGCTGAACCAGGCCGGCCAGAATGCCGCTTGGACACCTGACGACCTGCGCCTGGCCGACCGGATGTCGAGCTACTGGGTGAACTTTGCACGCAGTGGCAACCCCAATGGCACAGGCCTGCCCGAATGGCCGGCCTTCGATGACAACCGTGGCGGCGATGTGCTGGTGCTGGACGCGGATGCAGCAGCAGAAGCGTCGCAGGTGCCTCCGGCAGAGTCCTTGCAGTTATTCGACGAGGCCTACGAGCAATTGCTGCGCAACCTCTGACCCCCTCCGTAGGGGCGGGCCACCGCGCCCGCCCCTCAGCCCATCACCCTGCGCAAGTCAGGTGGCAGCGGAGGCATGGGGCAATCCAGCAGCAAAGCGGCCACGCGCAAAAGCTCCCCCTCGGCTGCTTGCAGAAGACCGTCGCTGCTGACACAGGCCACCATCGCCTTCAGCAGTCGCGGCTTCTGCAAGGGCTTCAGTGCCTGCAACTGCCGTAGCGCCATGTCCAGTTTGCGCGCATCCAACGCACTGGGCGCCGGCAACATCGCCAACGGCAACGCCAGCAAGGTCTTCCCTGCAGCGAACGCGGCATTCATCTCTGCCGGTGTGTCCTGCCCGGCATGACATAGCGCCGACAGCAGTTGGCTGCAGGCAGCGGTGCAGTGCTCAAGCTGCACTGCTTTTCCCCTTGGCAGGTGGACCAGTTGCAATTGCTGTCGCAGCAGGCGCGAAACACACCACTCGAACAGGTCCACATCGCCGTCACTGGCGATGAGCTCCTGCTGTTGGACAAGAAAGACCTCCAACTGCTCCGCTGACATACGCTTGAGCGCCGGCACGGCCAGCTCCACCAGCGTGAGTAGATGCCCTCGCGGAACCTGCTGCAGCAGAGGAAGCAAATGGTGCAACTGCTCCAGCAGCGCCGGCGTCAAGGCAGTCTGGAGCAGTCGCAACTGGGCATTGCGTGGGCCGGTATCGGCTGAAAGCAACATTGCGTGCATCAGCAGGCTGGCTCCCAGGGGGTCATCCAGCTCAGTGCGCAAAGCTTCCGGCAGCTCAGCCAGCTCCTGCGCCGCCAGCGCAACATGGGTAGAGTCCGGCTCACCCACAGAAGCCACCAGCACCGCAGCCAGTGTATGGAGCGATGCCGGTGCAGCCTGTGCTTGCCCTGCAGACCAGGACGCGCGCTCGTTCGATTCAACTGCAGGCACCACGTGCGTTGGCATAATGCCGTCCCAGCCGGGATCAATGCGATGGATGCGCTCCTCCAAGGGCGGATGCGTTGCAAGCAGTCCGGTGAACCCGGAATGGATGCCTTGGCCAAACAACATATGGCTCACTTCCGATACGTCGACGCGCAGCAGAGAACCTTCGCTGTGCGCACCGATCTTCTTCAAAGCCCCGGCAATTCCTGCTGGATTGCGCGTGTACTGCACGGCAGAAGCATCCGCGAGGTACTCCCGCTGGCGACTGACGGCAGCCTTGATGAGATTACCGAAGAAGGTGCCACCGTAGCCGACCACCACAAGCCCCAGCGCGAGGAAGAGGATACCGCCACCATTCTTGCGCCTGCTCGTACTCCAGCCATAACGACTGCCACGCAGCACGAAGTAACCGATCATGCCGATCACCATGATGCCGTACAGCCAACCCATCAAGCGGATATTGAGGCGCATGTCGCCATTGAGGATGTGGCTGAACTCGTGCGCAATGACACCTTGCAACTCGTCACGGTCAAGCAGGTGGATGCAGCCGCGCGTAACGCCTATCACGGCGTCTTCCTGGCGAAACCCGGCAGCGAAGGCGTTGATGGCGGGGTCCTCGAGCAGGTACACCGGCGGCACTGGCACACCTGCGGCGATAGACATTTCTTCTACGACGTTGAGAATCTTGCGTTCGTCTGCGTCACTACTGCCCGGATTGAGCAATCTGCCACCCAGGCTTTCAGCCACGACGTGCCCACCACCGCGCAGCTGCGCCATGCGGAAGAAAGCGCCAAGCAGCACCACGCCGATGACGGCGGCACTGACCGCAAGAAACACCTGTGATCCTGCCAGGCCGGCGCTGAGCGGCGCTCCTGGCTCCTGCGCCTGATTGGCTACACCCAGTACGAATACTACGAGCAGGCTGGTGATGACAATGAGACTGGCGATGGCAAGACCGAACAGCAGCACCAGCTTTTGCGTGGTGCCGCGCGCACGGTCCTGATGTTCGAAGAAGTTCATGCCGATGCCTCGCGCTGCTGCTATGCCTTCCCGTCACACCTGCGACGAAAAGCGGCGCGTCAGAACGCGACCTTGGGTGCTTGCTGGATAGCCGTGCTGTCCTCGAACTCCAGCAGGCTGGCATTCTCGCCATGGCCGAACATGCCTGCAAAGGCGATCGGCGGAAAGGTTTGGCGATAGATGTTGTAGGCAGTCACTGCGTCGTTGAAGGCCTGGCGCGCGAAGGCGATTCGATTCTCCGTGCTGCTCAGCTCTTCGCTGACCTGCATCATGTTCTGGTTGGCCTTCAGATCGGGATAGGCTTCCATCACAACGTTGAGCCGGCCCAGCGCGCCGCTGAGCATGCCCTCTGCCTTGCTGAGATCCGTCATGGCCAACGGTGCGCCCGGCGCAGCAGCCGCAGCGGCAAGATTGGTGGAAGCCTGGTTGCGCGCGGCGATCACGGCTTCCAGCGTTTCGCGCTCGTGCGACAGGTAGGCCTTGGCGGTTTCAACGAGATTCGGGATCAGGTCATAGCGGCGCTTGAGCTGCACCTCGATCTGGGAAAAGCCGTTCTGGTATCTGTTCTTCAGAGTGACCAGCTTGTTGTAGATGCCGATCACGTAGAAAACCAGCGCCACGAGAACCAGCACGATGATGAGGGTAGTACCCATGTTCTATCTCCTGGTGAACAACGCCGGTATTAAACCAAGTATTCGGCAATGCCGGCAATCAGCTTGCCGGCACGGCAAACACTGTTTTCATGCCGATATCTGTCGCAGCCAATGCTGCAGGTTGTAGTGATTGCTGACGCGCAGGATTTTGCCTTCCTTCAGCTCGAAAAATGCACCAACGCGCAGCGTATACCCCTGGCCGCGCGCCGGAGGCAGGCCTTCATCGGTTTTCAGGTAACTGCCTTTGAGCATGAACTCTGCCGCAGCGCGTGTGCCATCGACACTGGTCAGGATGACGGGATCGATGACCTGCTCCTTGTAGCAGTCCTCCATGTGCGCGAGGAACTCCCGGAACTTCTGCTTGCCGGGGCGCGGCTCGCCCTGGCTGGGTTCGTGCACTACGTCGTCGGCCAGCAGGGCAAGCATGCCCTCGTAGTCCGCGTCATTGAAACGTGCATAGTACTGCTTGATGATGTCCTGCATGTATATCCTGTCTGTGATGTGGATTTCAGTTGCGATCGGGATAGAGGTTGTAGAGCTGGTCACCCACCTGCAAGCGCTCCGTCTTCATCTCGAAGAGATCGCCAGAGCTGCGACGGTGGCCGAATGCGGTGATGGTATCGCCTACTTCGACCTTGTCGGCAGTGAAACCTGCCGAGCGGCTGCGTGAGGGTGGGCTGAGCAGCAGATTCCAGCTCTGGCCGTCGGCGTCCACGGTCATGCGATCGTGCGGGTTGCCGAAGTCTTTTTCCACGACCACGGCGGTGAGCGTGAAGGCTTCGTTGCCGTACCAGCTCCAGCCGTGGTGGGCGAGCGCGCCGGCGGACAGCGGAGCCAGCGTCAGGGCCAGAAAGCCTGCGAGATTGCGCTTGTGCATTGTTGCCTCCTCGTTGCTGTGTGGGTTGCTGCTGCATTCTTTGGGGAGGGCGGACACGGCGGTCCGCCCCTACTGGCCAGGTGGGGCGAAGGCCGGGGCGTTCTGCGCGGCAGCGGTGCGGTCGATTACGTAGGCCATTACCAGCGCGGTGTCATCGGCGCTCAGCTGGCCTTCGAAAGAGGCCATGCCGCGCTCCGCACGAATGCCGCCGAGCACCACCTGGTCGAAGGCTTCCTTGCTGTGCAGCAGCGCAGAACGACGCAGGTCAGGGAACATACCGCGGCTGGCGCCACCATCACCATGACAGATCGCGCAGGCATTGCCGTAGATCACGGCGCCTTGGGCAATCTGTTCCGGCGTTGCCGTCTGCTCCGGCGCATTGAACGGCGCTTCGGTGAATTCGGCATTGGGCGGCAATTGAGCCGTGCCACCCAGTTTGAACACCAGCAGGCGTGCGTAGGTCGGCGCGTAGTAGCCGCCACGACCGCCACCACCGACTACTTGTGCGACGTATTGTTCGCCGTCCAGCTCATAACTCATGGCGCCTGCAGCAAGGCCGGCCTGCGACGGGTAGGACCACAGCAGTTCGCCCGTTTGTGCATTCAGAGCCTGGATTTCGCGCTCGCCGGCGTTACCGTTGAACACGAGGCCGCTGGCCGTGGCAAGAGCCCCTACCGAGTTCCCCTGCGTGATATGCGCCCACTTTTCCTCTCCCGTTACCGGGTCCCAGGCAATGAGCTTGGTATCGCCGCCGCGCGGGATCTTGTTGTCGGGATCCTCATAGGCCGCATCGCCACCGACAAAGCTCACCTGCAGATTGAAGTTGCCCATACTCTCACCGGGCGAGTTGGTGTAAGCAATACTGCTTTCACGTGCCGGGATGTAGAGCCAGCCGGTCTGCTGGCTGTAGGCCATTGGATGCCAGGAGTGGGCACCGGCCGGACCGGGCTGCGCGATGCGCGGCCCTTCGTTCAGCGTGTACTGTGCGGCCTGGTTGATGATGGGACGACCACTCGCCATGTCGTAGCCCGTAGTCCAGTTCACCGGAACGAAGTTTTCAGCGACCAACAGCTCGCCAGTGGTGGCATCGAGCATGTAGTAGTAACCGCTTTTGGTGGCCTGCATCGCAACGTGGCGCACGCTTCCGTTGATCTCGATGTCGGCCAGCATGATCTGCTGCACGGCATCGAAGTCCCACTCTTCCGCCGGGATCTGCTGGTAGTGCCACTTGTACTCTCCGGTATCGGCGTCCACCGCGACGATGGATATCGTGAACAGGTTGTCGCCACCCTGCGGGCTGCGCGCGGCGGCGTTCCACGGGGCACCATTGCCTACGCCGAACAGCACGAGGTTGGTTTGCGGATCGTAGGTAATGGCGTCCCAGGTGGAACCACCGCCACCCAGCTCCCACCAGTTACCCGTCCAGGTTTCGGCAGCCATGCGCATCGCGTCGTTTTCGAAGCCGTCAGCCGGATTGCCGGGCACGGTGTAGAAACGCCACAGGGGTTCGCCGGTTTCGGCGTCATAGGCACCGATGTAGCCGCGGTAGACGTATTCAGCACCGGCGTTGCCGATGAAGACTTTGCCATTGGCGATGCGCGGAGCACCGGTGATGGTGTAGAACTTGGTCTGATCGGTAGTGACGGTGCTCCACACCTCTGCGCCGGTCTTGGCATCCAGTGCCACCAGTCGGCCGTCGTAGACACCCACGTAGATCTTGCCATTCCACGCCGCCACGCCGCGATTGACCACGTCGCAGCAGCCGCGCGAGCCGAACTCGCCGGACACCTCGGGATCGTAGTGCCACAGCAGCGCACCAGTGTGCGCATCATAGGCGTTGACCTTGCTCCAGGATTCACTCACGTAGATCACGCCGTCGATGAAAAGTGGCGTCGATTCCTGGCCACGGTTGGTGCCGAGGTCGGCATACCAGGCCATACCAAGTTGATCGATGTTGTCGGCCGTGATTTGCGTGAGCTGGCTGTAGCGCTGCTCCTGGTAGCTGCCGCCGTAGGTCAGCCACTGGGCAGGTTCGCTGGCAGCGTTGAGCAGGCGCTCTTGCGTGACATTGGCGAATTCGGGTGCGGCAGCTGCCACTTCCGGTGCAGCTGCCTGCGTGGCCGGCGCATCGGTAGAAGCGGTGTCAGCACCGCCGCAACCGGCCAGGAGGGCGGCCAGCAAGGAAAGACTAAGCAATCTGGACTTGGACATGGGGTTACCCTTTTCTGAAAACGCGTTCTGATAATATCCCTTCACTCCGCCCCGTGCATCATCTTGCGGATGCCTGGCGAGATCACCAGCATCACCAGCGCGACGCCCAGTGCGATGTAGCCAACCTGGCTGTAGACCTCGACATACGTGGCCTTGGCCGCAACAGCATCGGTAAGCTGTCCACCAATGGTCTCGGCGCCCGTGGCCGCCGCGATGACGCCGGAAAGGTAATTGGACAGGCCACTGTAAAGAAACCAGGCGCCCATCGTCATCCCCACGGCACGTGCCGGCGCCAGTTTGGTGACGGCCGAAAGTCCTACGGGTGACACCATCAGCTCACCAATGGTGTGTACCCAGTAAATCAGGAAAATGAAGCCCACCGCCGTCATGCCCGCTGGCCCCGACAGCTTGATGCCGGCCACCAGTGCCAGAAAGCCGAGGCCCGCCATCGCCACGCCAAGCGCAAATTTGACAGGTGTGGAGGGGTCCAGCCTGCGCCGTCCCAACACCACCCACAACCAGGCCATGAGCGGCGCGAACAGCACGATGTACAAGGCGTTGAGTGACTGGAACACCGGCGCCGGCACGCTGTAGCCGAACAAGCTGCGGTCCACGAGACGATCGGTGAAGAGGTTCAAGGACGAGCCGGCCTGCTCGAACAGGGCCCAGAACGGGATCTGCGCCAGCGTAAAGTAGATGGCTGCGAGCATGCGGTCCCGTTCGACGCCAGCGCAGCGCAAGAAGGAATAGCCCACCAGTATCGCGAAGATGAGAATACCCAGGATGCCAACGTAGGCCTCGTCCACGATGTCCGCATTCATCACCACCAGCATCGAGACGACGATGACGCCAAGGCCAGAGAGGTAGCAGAGCTGCTCCACGGTAAGCAGCCCGGCGACCTTGCGCGCGAGCAACGCCGGATCCGGAGGCTCGGCGCGCCCCTCCAGCCAGTGCTGGTAACGCAGGAAAATGGTAAGGCCACACAGCATGCCGATCCCCGCCAGCCCAAACCCGTACTTCCATCCATAGGCAATACCCAGCCAGCCGCAGAGGATCGACGCGAGGAAGGCACCCACGTTGATGCCCATGTAGTAAATCGTGAACCCGGAATCGCGGCGCTTGTCGCCGAAACCATACAGGGTGCCGACGATCGTGGAGATGTTGGCCTTCATGAAACCTACGCCCGCAATGATGAGCGCCAGCGAGAAGTACATGAAGTTGAGGTAGAACGTTTCGGTTTCCACGCGCGTGCTGAAGTCAGCGACCGGGATCGATGCCGGCAAACCCACCGCTGCAGGCTCGGCAATCAGCATGGTGATGGCACCTTCACTGAAGCTGATACGCGACTGGCCACTGGCCGACACAACTATCTGATTGGCATCGCCGCCGCGACCGTCCAGTCCCAGCACGAAGTCAGCGCCCTGATAGCTCATGATCTGGCGTGAGCCGGCACCTTCGAAGGCCATGCCGCTATGGCCCAGCACCAGCAGGATGGCACCGAAGGTCACGGCCTTGCGGGCACCCAGGTATTGGTCGG
>JBIIWP010000041.1:0-24978 GCA_044338855.1 Pseudohongiellaceae bacterium
CGCCGAGTCACTTGATGCGCAATGGCGCAACAAGTGGACGGCTGCAAGCGTAGCCGCTTGCTCTCGGTCGCAGGCGACCTCGACCGGCTGCCGCTATTTGAGGCGGCAGCCACTGATTGCCCCCGCCCCCCGCCGCCCCCACAGACGCCACCCCTGTCAGCCACTGCTGTGAATTCCGGAGAAGACTGTTCTGGTGGTGCAGGTACAGCGCATGCATCTTGCTTGCGTGCGTACTGCCCGGCACCCTCGCCCCGATCGCAAATACCAACAAGCCCGCGCGGCCCCCGGAAAAGTGCCATGAACCTTTTTTGCCCATTGAGTTCGGACAAGCCTCTTGAGGCCTGTCTTGCTACTATCCCGTCCCGACATTTGAGTTCAACAACAAGACTGGAGCTGTCAGCATGACTACGCCATTCCCCAAATCGCCCACGTTCATGACCATCGACGAGCCCTTCCGCTTTGAAGGCGAGCTCTACGATCTGGAAGTGGAGGGCAAAATTCCACCCGAGCTTGATGGCACCTTCTACAGCGTTGGTCCCGACCAGGCGTTTCCGCCCATGCTGGGTGATGCCAACCCCTTCAACGGTGATGGTTTCGTGCGTGCCTTCCGCATCAAGGACGGCCACTGTGACCTGCAGTTGAAGTATGTCATGACGCAGCGCCTGGCCGCCGAGCGCAAGGCACGCAAGGGCCTGTTCGGCCATTACCGCAATCCCTTCACCGACGATGCCAGTGTGCAGGGCCTGTCGCGTGCCGTGGCCAACACTAACGTGGTGCTGCACAACGGTGTGCTGCTGGCCATGAAGGAAGACGCACAGCCGTATTCAATGGATCCACACACACTGGAAACCAAAGAACTCTACACGTGGAACGGCCAGATGACGGCCACCACCTTCACCGCGCATCCCAAGGTCGATCCCGCCACTGGCGAACTCATCGGCTATGCCTACGCTGCGAAAGGCGAGGCCAGCGACGACATCGCCGTGTACAGCTTCGACAAAAGCGGAAAGAAGCTGTGGGAAGTTTGGTTCAAGTCGCCGTACCCCGGCATGATCCACGAGTGCGCGATCAGCGAGCATTACGTGATCCTGCCCTTGATGCCGCAGGTGATGAGCCTCGACCGCATCAAGCAGGGCGGCATCCTGTTCCAGTGGGAGCCGACGCTGGATCACGTATACATCGTGATTCCTCGCGGTGGTGAAGCCAAGGATGTGCGCTTCTTCAAAAAGCCCAATGCCATGCCGGGTCACGTTATCAACGCCTTCGACGACGGCGGCAAGCTGTATCTCGACCTGCCCGTGGCGCTCGACAACGTGTTCTGGTTCTTCCCCGACAAGGACGGCAAATTCCCGCCGCCGGGTTCCTTCGGCACCGAAGTCACGCGCTGGTGCTTCGACATGAACAACAAGAACAGCAGCGGCGTGCCCAGCGTGCTGTCACACATGGCAGCCGAGTTCCCGCACTGCGACGACCGCTACGTGGGCCATCCCTACAAGTACGGCTTCATGCAGGCTTCCGACATGAGCAAGCCTTACGATGGGCAGCGCGCGGGCCCCATCATGGGCTTCTTCTTCAACACCTTCCTGACCATGGACATGAGCACGGGCAAAGCCGATACGTGGTTTGCCGGTGACACCTCCAGCACGCAGGAGCCGGTGTTTGCACCGAAGAGCGCTACCGCGCCGGAAGGGGTGGGCTATGTGATGGGTGTAGTGAATCGCCGCGCGGAACATCGCAGCGATCTGGTGATCCTCGACGCCCAGAACATGGCGGCGGGTCCAGTGGCCACCATCAAGCTGCCGGTGCGGCTGAAGTACGGCATCCACGGCAACTGGGTGCCGGCGGCGCAGCTGGGCCAGTAACCGCGATCCCAAGCGACGCCTTGCGAGCGCGGGTATTGCCCGTCGAGGCGTCAGTCGCCCGTCTGCAGGCCGGAGTCTTCGGCCGAGCGCGAAAACATGGAAGCTGCTTCCACTTCACAGTCGTACTCGTCGATCGGCTGGTCGTCCGTCACTCGGTACAGTTCCAGGCGGTCGCTGTAAGGGGCTGTAAGGAATACCGGATCCTTGAGCGTGTACTCGTAGACGAGGGTCAGGCCATCGGCGCTGAGGGAGAAGCGCTCCACCAGTTGTTTTTGCACGCTGGAGGGCAGGTCCGTGCCGCCGCCGAGCTTTTGCGTGGCAGAGCCGAGTCCCCAGCCCGAAGGCGTGAACCCGCCACTTTCGATCACGATGGCATTGCCGTCGATGCGAGCGCGCGCGACGCCGAACAGTCCGTCCAGGCGCGGTCTTGCCGGCTTGTTGTCGAGCGGGATGCGCCGCTCGACTTCCCAGGGCGCGTTGTAGATCACCAGGGTGTCATCCTCCATGCGCAGTTCGGCCGGGTAGGGCGACAGGAAGATATCCGGGAAATTCATCGGTTCGCAGGTATTGGCAGGCGAGCGCTTCGGATCGAAGGCGGCCCGTGCGGCGAGGCCGCGCTCGTTCAGCGGCAGGGGCGTACCGTTGCCGAAAGCACCGGGGGATTGCCAGCGTCCCAGCAGGCGCTCGATGCCGCCAGGCGCTGCCACGTCGGCTGCACTGACGCGCTCGGGTTGTTGCATGTTGGCCCGTGAGTATGACCGTTCGGCGGTGATGAAGTTGGCGGAATTCACGAAGCGGAAGCCGCTTTCCCGGTTGGGATTGGCGATCAGCGTGATGACATCACCCGGCTTGAAGGTGTCCGGCTGCACACCCATGGCCCGGAGTCCGCCGTTGGCCATGGACTCGACTTCCCAGCGCCCAACCTCACCGACCGGGGCGCCATCCACGTACTGTTGGCCCTCGATCACCATCGACGAGTGCGGACTGCGCAGTTTGAAATCCACCACGGTGCCACGCAGCTCGATTTGCTGCGTCATGTCGAAGTTAAGCGTGAAGGAATGGTGGGCCATGGCCGGCAGTGCCAGCAGGCCGACAAGAACCAGCAGGGGACGTACAGGCTTCATTGGTAGCGCTCCTCTTGTTGCATGCAGTCTGGCACATCCGTTTGCCAGTAATTGCTTTCATTTCACAAGTGTCATATCGCTATGGTGAGAACCTTGTCGTCAGTTCCCACCGGGATCAGTTTTTCAACATCCAGCCCCAGACATCCTTCAATGGCCTCCTGGATATTCGCCAGCAATTCCTCCATCGAATCGCCTTGGGAAACACAGCCGGGAATGGAAGGGACTTCGGCCCATAAGCCTTCCGGCTCTTGATGAACAACTATCTTGATCTGCACGCAAGTGCTCCTTACAGGTGTCAGCAGGCTAGTGCAGTTCGCTGGGGGGGCGTCAATTTTTGCCAATCACGCAGTTCCACTAGAGCCAGAATCCGCAGGGTTGCCAGTTGGGGTGATACATCCCGTTTGACTGCCATGGGCGGCCCCTATCAGGTTGCGACCAACTTGCCTAAGCTCGCGAAATCGCGACAGTTTTCACCACAGACGGGAATTCAATGTTCGAACAGGCTTTCAAGAATATCGATGACATCCTGCACAAGGATGCCGGTTCCTCCAGCGAGCTGGATTACACCGAACAAACCTCCTGGCTGCTGTTCCTCGGAATACCTGTTTATACTTCCTATCCTTGCGATAAGCTGTCATCCCTGCAAGGATAATCCTTTCACAACTCCGCTAGGAAACAGGCAGGCACTTTTGCCTTAATCAGCCGACTGCCTATGATAGGTGGTTCATTACAACAATCACTCGCAAGACCACTCTATGGGAATACTCAGTCTGTTGCTGTGCACGCCGGCACTCGGCGTTGCGGTGCTCGCGTTTCTGCCGGGACCCAGGCACAGGCTGGTCAAACCCATCGCCCACTGCACCGTTTTCCTGACCCTGGTGTTGAGCATCTGGCTGCTGTTGCAGTTTGACCAGGCCAACGAAGCCCTGCAATTTTCTGAATATTTTGCCCTGAATCCGGCTCTGGGCAGCGCCTATGCGCTGGGAGTCGATGGCATATCGCTGCCGATGCTGGTGCTGGCCACCCTGCTCACGATGATCGCACTGCTGGCCTCCGGCAGCATCGACACCAGCGTCAAGGGCTACTACATCTGCGTGCTGCTGCTCGAGTTCGGCATGCTCGGTGTGTTCCTCGCGCAGGACTGGGCGCTGTTTTACATCTTCTGGGAAGTGACGCTGATTCCGCTGTACTTCCTGATCGACCGCTGGGGCGGCGCGCGCCGCCATGCCGCCAGTCTCAACTTCGTGCTGTACACCATGGGCGGGTCCATCTTCATGCTGGTCAGCCTGCTCGCGCTCAGCCACTACAACTTCGAAACCGGCGGCTCGCTGATGGCCAACATGCATGTGGCTGCGCAGGGCATGCCGCGCCATGAACAGGTACTGGTCCTGCTTGGCTTCCTGATCGGTTTCGGTGTGAAGATGCCGATTTTTCCGCTGCATGGCTGGCTGCCGCTGGCCCATGTGGAAGCGCCGAGTCCGATTTCGATCCTGTTGTCGGGCATCTTGCTGAAGATGGGCGCCTATGGTCTGATCCGTGTCGTCGTGATGTTGCCCGAAGCCACCCAATTGCTGCAGCCGGTGCTGATGACACTCGCCCTGTTCGGCATGCTTTACGGCGCCTTGCTGGCGTGGCGCCAGACTGACCTCAAGGCGATGGTGGCCTATGCCTCGGTCAGCCACATGAGCATGGTACTGCTGGGGCTGGTGACCCTGAATGTCACCGGCATTTCCGGTGCGATCCTGCAGATGACCGCACACGGCCTGATCGCCGCCGCGCTGTTCCTGCTGGTGGGCCTGTTGTACGAGCGCACCCATACCCGCAATGTCCGTGACTATGCATCACTGGTGCGGGTGATGCCGCGCTTCGCGCTGCTGATGACCTTTACGCTGCTTGCGGCGATGGGTTTGCCAGGCTCGGTCAGCTTTATCGCTGAACTGCACATCGTGATCGGTGGCTTCCAGCGCTGGGGCGCCGTGATGGTGGTGTTCTCGCTGACAATCCTGGTCAGTGCCGCCTACGCGATGCGTACCATCAGCCATTTGTTTACCGGGCCGGTGTTGCCGCGCATGCAGTACATCGCCGACCTGAACAAGCGCGAACTGCTGGCAGCCGGAGTACTGGTGGGACTGATCGTCCTGTTCGGCCTGCTGCCGGCCGCGCTGATCGACCTGTCTGCCGCCACCATCGGGCAGTTGAACAGCGACATTGCCGCGCGCCTGGCGCTGTAACCGGGAGCCTGCATGAATACACACCAACACCATTATTCAGGCGACGACCCTCAGGCACTGCTGCGCGCCACCATCGCGCATCTGGAGCACCTGCTGCCCGGGCAGGGGCCGATACTCGATTTCGTTCACCACAACACCATCCACGGGTTGCAGCACAAACCCTTTTTTGACGCGCTGGCAGACTATGAAGCGCTGACCGGCATCCATGGTTTCCAGCCGGAAGCGACCAACCGCGCCTTCTACCACCAGGGGCGCATCAGTGATGCCGATCTGGATGCCGTGCTGCAGGCAGATGCCGCGCTGCAGGTCGAGGCGCCACTGTGTGTTGTTGGCGGCCGCACAGTTCGCCGCGAACACCTCTACCGTGCTGTGCTGCTGCAGGACCTGCCGGCACTGGCACCGGCGCAGGTGCAATGGCAGCTGGCCAATGGTGGACTTACCGGTATTCAGCCTGGTGTCAGCGCGGCGGCTGCAGCCACAGTGGGCAACAACCCGGCAGCATTGACTGCACTGTGGCAAACCGTCGTGGCAAAACTTGGCATCAGCGGCGAATTTCCCGATGTGGAAGAGTATTCAGCCCCCGGGCAGGCACTGGATATCGACAGGCAGGCCTTGCGCACCACCGCACTGGCCGAAGTTGAAGCGGCATTTGCCCGCATCGGTGCCCGGTGGAGTCTGCGTACCCTGGTGCTGCAACTGACCGGCACCGATGTGCTGGACACAGTGCGCCCGCAGCTGATCCGGCTGGGTGCCTCGCTGTTGGACGAAGGCCTGGCCAGCTGGCACATAACGACCACACAAACGCCCGGACTCTGGCAGGCCTGGCGGGCACTGGGCAGTGCCGATCTGCAGCCACTGTTGCTGGAATTGCAGGGCGCCTCGGACCTGCTGCAAAGCCTGCCGGATGATCCCTGGGTGGCGCTCGAACATCTGCTGCAGTTGCTGGCTGTGCCACCCGAGCGCTGGGGGGGCTATCTGGAACGCTGCGCGCTCGAGTTGCCCGGCTGGGCCGGCCTGATCAACTGGCGCCAGCAGCGTCCGCGCTATCACAGCGACAATCCGGGCGAACCCCGGCTGGAAGATTTCCTGGCCCTGCGGCTGGCGCTCGACAAACTGGTGCTCGACAGCGTGTGTCGCGAAATCTGGCACTGCGACGGCGACTACGACAGCCTGCTGTCCCATTTCCGGCTGAATCCCGCGGAATTGCAGGTGCGGCTGCAAGTGCTGGCGGGCGAGTTGCCGGAATACCTGACGCGCGAGGTGGAGGCACTGATCATCCAGGTCGATGCGGAAACGCCGGGCCATATCGGCTGGGAGCAACTGGCAGTGCAGGTGGAACACTGGCGGCGGGTTACTGCCACCGCCGAGAATGCGGCTGTGCTGGCGCAGGGGCAGGCCTGGCAGTTGTTCTGCCTGTGCCAGCATCTGGGCCTTTCAGCCACGGTACTCGCCGCCTTGCCGGCAGGATTTCTGCAGGAGTGTCGCGAGCTGCTGGCAGGCTTCGACGCCAATGTACGCGGCAGACTCTGGCTGCAGGCCTTCGAGCGGCATTATCGCGACGACGTATTCACCGCCCTGGCAGCCAACCGCAAGCGGGGCGGTTGGCTGCAGCGCAGCAGCAGGCCGCAGGCGCAGATCGTCATGTGCATGGACGAGCGCGAGGAAAGTTTCCGCCGCAATCTGGAAGAGCTCAATCCGCAGATTGAAACGCTGGGCGCAGCCGGCTTCTTCGGCATTCCGATGCAGTACCAGGGGCTCGACTCCGTGCACAGCACGCCGCTGTGTCCGGTGGTGGTCACACCGGCACACAAGGTGGATGAGGTCGCGCGGCATGGCCAGGAGAGCGCGTTGCAGGGACACCGCAAGGGCTGGCAGCGCCTGCAATTGCTGGTCAGTGTTTTGCACCAGCGCCTGCGCCTGAATCCGGTGCTGGGCTGGCTGGTGATTGTGCTGGGCGCCCCCTTGCTCTTGTTGGTGCTGCTGCTGGATTCCCTGTTGCCTGGTGTGCTGTTCCATTGCAGCAGCTGGTTCCGCCGGCTGTTCGTGCCGCAGGTTGCCACCGAGCTGCAGCTTACGGCTGAAGACAACGCACGGGATGCCAGCAGCGGCCTGCAGGCCGGCTTTACCTTCAGGGAGCAGAGCGAGCGCGTTGCCGGACTGTTGCGTACGCTTGGCCTCACCAGCAATTTTGCTCCGCTGGTGGCCTTGTCGGGTCACGGTTCGACCAGCCAGAACAATCCGCATGAAGCCGCACACGACTGCGGGGCCTGCGGCGGCCGCCAGGGCGGACCCAATGCCCGTGCCTTTGCCGCCATGGCCAACCGGCCCGAAGTGCGCAGCCTGCTGGCTGCACAGGGCATCGTCCTTCCCGACGACTGCTGGTTTGTGGGGATGCAGCACGATACCTGCAACGATCTCATTACCTGGTATGACACCGACCTGGTACCGGCTGCGCTGCGGGAGCGCTTCTTTGCCTTTCGCGACACCCTGTTCCGCGCCCAGCAACTGTCCGCCCAGGAACGCAGCCGCCGCTTTGCCACTGCCCGCGGGGCACGCACGCCCGACGCTGCCTACCGGCATGTCACGCTGCGCGCACAGGATCTGAGCCAGGTGCGCCCCGAGTACGGTCATGCCACCAATGCTGCGGCCGTGATCGGCCGGCGCCAGCTGACCCAGGGGGTGTTTTTCGATCGTCGCCTGTTCCTGATTTCGTATGACCCGACCACGGATCCACAAGGCCGTATCCTCGAGAACATCCTGATGACAGCGGGTCCGGTCGGAGCCGGCATCAACCTTGAATATTATTTTTCGACCATCGACAACGAACGCTTCGGCTGCGGCACCAAGGTTCCGCACAATGTGATGGGCCTGTGCGCGGTGATGGAAGGGGCGAGCAGTGACCTGCGCACCGGCCTGCCCCTGCAGATGGTGGAGATCCACGAAGCCATGCGCCTGCAGGTGATCGTGGAGGCGAAGCTGGACGTGGTGGCGCGCATCTACGGCGACCAGCCGGCGCTGCAGGAACTGATCGGCGGCGGCTGGTTGCTGGTTAGCGTGGTGGACCCTGATACCGGTGCGATCTCGGTGTTCGATCCAGCCAGCGGCTTTGTGTCCTGGCAGCCGCTGGTAACGGACCTGCCAGTACGCGACAACTCCACCGAATGCTACCGGGGAATCAGCTCGCCAATCGCGCCGCTGCTGATCCGCCAGCCAGTGCTGACAGGTATCAGCTGATGCCCCACCTGGCCCATGTCATCCCCTTGTTGCCCCTGCTGGCGGCAGTCATCCTTGGCATTGGCATGCTCAGCGGCCGGCTATGCCGGGTAGAGCACGAGGGTTTCACCGCAGGCGTGGCCAAGGCGGCCATCTATCTGGCTGCCGTGCTGGCGCTGCTGTTGCCGGACTGGTCTGCACCTGCCGAGCCCGTGCGTGCCGGCGCGCTGGTCTGGTTCCGGAGCGGCGACTTCACCTTTGCGGCCAGTTTCGCCAGCGGCGGCCTGCACAGCTGGCTGTGCCTGGTGTTTGCCCTGCTGTTCGTTGTGGTGTTCCGCTTTGCAACCCAATACATGCACCGCGAGGCGGGTTACCACCGGTTCTTTTTCTTCCTTTGCCTGTTTGCCTTCGCAAGCTTCCTGCTGGTGTTGTCGGCCTCGACTGTCACCGCCTTCGTGGCCTGGGAAGTGGCGGGTATCAGCTCCTGGGGCCTGATCGCCTACAACTACAGGCGAGCGCAAGCGGCTGCCAATGCCACCCGCGTGTTCCTGCTGCAGCGCGCCGGTGATGCCGGCTTCCTGCTCGGGCTGACTCTGCTGTTGCTCTGGCTGGGATCGGCAGACCTGTTCAGTCTGGGTACAAGCGTTGCAGCACTGACCACGATGCAGGCCACGCTGGTTGCACTGGCCTTCCTGTTGCCGGCCTGCATCAAGTCGGCCCAGTTCCCCTTTACCCCGTGGATCTTCCGGGCGATGGAAGGGCCCACGCCCTCCAGCACACTGTTTTACGGGGCGGTGATGATCCACTCCGGGGTCATCCTGCTGCTGTTTCTGCAGCCGGTGTTCGAACGCTCGCTGCCGGCGCAGTTTCTGCTCGTAGTGATTGGCGCGCTCACGGCGCTGTATGGCTATATCGTCGGTCGCTCCCAGACCGACATCAAGACTTCGCTCGGCTGCGCCACCGTGACCCAGACCGGCCTGATGTTCGTGGAATGCGGACTGGGACTGTGGCACCTGGCGCTGTGGCATCTGCTTGCGCATGCAATCGTGCGCTGTTTCCTGTTCCTGCGCTCACCATCCATCCTGCACCACGCCCACAATCTTCCGGTTGCGCCGGAAGATACGCCGGCCGGCTGGCTCAAAACTGCCTCGCTGCAACAATTCTGGCTCGACCCCCTGCTTGACTGGGCCTTGTTGCGTCCGGTGCGCCGGCTGGCCCAGGATCTGACCTGGTTCGAAAACCATGTGCTCGATCCGCTGATGGGCAGCCCGGGTCCGGTCGTACGCCGCATGTCGTCGCTGCTGCAGCAACGCGAGGGCAGCATCGGTTCCCGGCTGGACAATACGGACGACAGTTTTGCCCAGGGCAGTGGCCTGGCCGGCAAACTGACGGACTGGGTGGCGCTGTTGTCGCAGTGGTTTGAAGAACGCTTCATCCTGCAGGGCGTGGGCAGGGACATGATCAGCCTCGGTCGCCATCTTGGCCATGCCGCCAACCGCTTCGAGCAGCTGCTGCTGCGTCCGCGCTATCTGGTCGTGTTCATCCTGATCACGCTGCTGGTGGCCATGTGAGGACAGCGGCGCAATGAACTTCCTGCTCTGGACAGACTCCGCTCCCATCCCGGTACTGGCGCTGATGACCCTGCTGCCGCTGCTGGGTGCCTTGCTGGTATGGAAGCTGCCCTCCTTGTTGTGGAGCAAGCGCAGCGCCTATCTGGTGGCCCTCGGCGGTGTAATCCTTGGCTTGCTGTTGCTGCACTGGTTCGACACCACGCGCACCGGTATCCAGCTCGGTGAACGCTACGCTTTTGCCGGTCTCAGTTACACGGCCGGTGTCGATGCCAGCAACGTGCTGTTCCTGCCGCTGGTGCCGATCCTGACCCTGTTGTGCCTGATTTACCTGCGGCTGACTCCGCACAAGAACAACCCGCGCTTCCTGGCCTGTGTACTGGCCTATTCCGGCATCATGACCGGTGCCTTCGCGGCTCTGAACCTGTTGCAGTTCTGGTTCTGGTGCGTGCTGGAACTGCTGCCGCTGCTGTGGCTGACAACCCGGGCAGGTACCGGTGCCAACCGCTCGTACGTGGCCGGGCTGCTGCTGCGCTACTGGGGTTCGGGATTGTTGATGATCCTGTTCTGTTTCCTGCTGATTGCCTTCAGTGAACGCGAAGCCACCACAGAACTGACCTTCGACTGGGTGACACTGCGCGACCATGTCGCCAGCATGCGCAACAAGGTGCTGGTGTTCCTGCTGCTGTTCTTCGGGTTTGCGATCCGCATGCCGCTGTTCCCGTTCCATGCCTGGTTGCCGCTGCTGGCCGAACGCGGCACGGTAGCCACGGTGCCCCTGTTTGCGGTGGGCCTGAAACTCGGCGTGTACGGCATGGTCCGCTTCATCCTGCCGCTGGTACCGGACGTGGCCGAAGCCTGGTCAGGCTTTGTACTGACTCTCGGCCTGATCAGCATCTTCTATGGTGCCCTGTTGGCGCTGATGCAGATCAACATGCGGCGCCTGCTGGCGTTCGCCGTGCTCAGCCACACCGGCCTGCTGGTGATCGGCATCTTCAGTTTTTCACCGTATGGACTCGAGGGCAGCATCCTGCTGTCGGTTGCCTACGGGCTTGCCACCAGCGGCATGCTGTTCTGCCTGGGCCTGATCTACCAGCGCACCGGCACTGCCCTGATTCCAAGACTGGGCGGCCTGTTTGATACCAATGCAGCGATTGGCCTGCTGTTCCTGATTTCCGCCCTCAGCACCATGGTGATGCCGGGGACGCCGGGCTACGACGCCGCGCACCTGTTGCTCGAAGGTGTCATTGAGGAAGATGGCTGGTACCTGGCCATCGCCATTCTCACCGGCAACCTGCTGGCCGCCGCCTTTCTGCTGCGCGCGTTCCAGCAGATCTTCATCATGCAGCCACGCCGGGCCCTGCAGCCGGACCGCAGTGTCCATCATCCGATCCGCGAGGAGCTGGTGATTGCCGTGGTCATCTGCGTGCTGCTGATCGTGAGCGGTTTTTATGCCACCCCGGAACTGGATTTCATAGACTGATGACGACGCTGCCACTGTTGAGCATCCTGATCCTGCTGCCCTTGTGTGGCGCAGTGCTGTGTGCGCTGTGTCCGCCCGAAGCCGGCCGGCGGCTGGCGCTGGGCGTGGCGCTGGCGGAACTGGTGCTGAGCCTGGTGGTGGTGGCTGCGTTCGATCCTGCGCTGCCGGATTTCCAGCTGGTGGAACGCTATGGCTGGATCGCCGGCCTCAATATGCAGTTCCTGCTGGGCATTGACGGCATTTCGCTGCTGTTCCTGCCGCTGACAGCCTTGCTGACAGTAGTCGTGCTGATCCATGCCTGGCCACTCTGGCCGCAGCAGCAGGGCTTGTTTGCGGCATTGCTGCTGGTGCTGCAGGCCGCCACCATCGGCATTTTTACTGCGCTCGACACGATGCTGTTCTTCCTGTTCTGGGAATTGACACTGCCGCCACTGTTTTTCCTGATCAGCCGTTTCGGTGCCGGCCCCGATCGCCGTACGGCGGCAATGAAATACACGCTTTACATGCTGTTTGGCGGCGCGCCGCTGCTGTTTGCCTTCATCATGCTGGCGCTCAACCACGCTACGGTGAATGGCGCGGCACTGCCGGCGGGGCTCTCCTTCAGCTTGCCTGAATTGCTGCAGACTCCGGTCGGCAGCGCACTGCAAACCACGGTGTTCCTGCTGCTGCTGGCCGGCTTCGGCGTAAAGGCACCACTGTTTCCGCTGCACACCTGGTTGCCGAAAACGGCGCTGGAAGGTCCGGCACAGGTAACTGCCTGGCTGTTGGGACTTAAACTCGGCATATATGGCCTGTTGCGCTTCCTGTTGCCGCTGGTGCCAGAAGCTGTGCTGCAATACCAGCGCGAACTGGCGCTGCTGGGTGCCCTGACCCTGGTGTACGCCGGCATGATCGCGCTGCGCCAGAGCAACCTGCGCAGCCTGCTCGCCTGGGCCGGCATCAGCCATGTCGGGCTGGTAGTGATGGGGTTGGCCTCACTCACGCAACAGGGTGTGCAGGGAGCGCTGTTGCAACTGTTCAACTTCACGCTGATCGGTTCCGTGCTGATGCTGCTCGCTGGCAGCATGCAACAACGGTTGGGCAGTACCGAATTGCTGCACATGGGCGGACTCGCTGCCGTGATGCCACGCCTCGCCACGCTGCTGATGCTGTTCGCGCTCGCCAGTCTGGGCGCACCGCTGACCAGCGGTTTTCCGGCCGAACTGCTGCTGTTGATCGGCAACTTCAGGGCGCATCCGGGGCTCGGCATCAGTGCCCTGTGCGGTGCCGTGCTGGGCGCGGCAGCCCTGCTGCACTTTCTGCGGCAGGCCTTGTGGGGACCACTGGTTCGCAATGGCCGCTTCCATGCCGATCTGCAAACCCGTGACTATCTGCTGTTTGTGGCACTGGGTCTGCTGGTGCTGCTGTTCGGCATACTGCCGCAATGGTTGCTGGACCCCTCGGCGCCGGCAGTGGCACTGCTGCTCGAACGTTACCGGTAGTTTTGCTTTACCGAAAAAAGAAACGGGACCCTTGCGGGTCCCGTCCAGTCCTGCAATTGCGTTTGTTACGACTCAGAAGTTCATGTTCAGGCTCAGCTGGTACATGCGACCAAAAATCTCATAGTCGTTGTGTACCGTCTGGGAACCACCGCGGGTACCGAAGCCGGCAATGATCGGTGGATCCCGGTCGAACAGGTTGGTCAAGTTGCCGGACGAGACCGTGTTCTTGTCGACATGGACGCCTTCTACCCAGTTGGCATCGAGGATGGTGTCGGCAGATCTCGGCAGCCCGGAGTTGATCCGCGAAGTGTTTGTGGGATTTCAGCGGTATTTGTACCAGGTGCCGACTGGGGCGTAGTGAAAGAATTGGAGTTGGTTTACGCTCCGGAAATGCGGTTTTGGCATCAGGATTTGTTTATGTGTCGCCATCCTATTCTTCAACTTGTTTCCAGCTTGCTGGTAGTCGTCGCTTGTAGCTTTTCTATAAGCGCTGGCGCCCAGGATTTTTTGCCAGAGGCGCTGCTGCAACTGCCGGAACAGAACTGGTCCACCAACGGTGGCAGCCTGTTCAACCAGCGCTACTCGCCGCTGCAGGATCTGAACCGCGACAACGTCACCGGTCTCAAGGGCAAGTGGCACATCAACCTGCGCGGATCGGGCAACGGCGCGCAGTATTCCGGCGAAGCGCAGCCACTGGTGCATGATGGTGTCGGCTACATCATCACTGGCGCCGATGACGTGTTTGCCATCGACATCGACGACGGCGCGATCCTCTGGCAGTACATGGCCGCGCTGCCACCCGAAATGAATACCGTGTGCTGCGGCTGGACCAGTCGTGGTGTAGCGCTGAGCGACGAGCATGTCTACGTCGGCCAGCTCGACGGCCAGCTGAAAGCCCTCGATCGCGTCACTGGTGAGGTGGCGTGGAGCGTGCAGGCTGAACGCTGGCAGGAGGGCTACACCATCACAGCGGCGCCGCTGTATTACGACGGCATGGTGATCGTGGGCTTCGCCGGCAGTGAAGTCGGCATTCGTGGCCGGCTGAAGGCCTTCGATGCCACCGATGGCTCACTGCTGTGGACCTTCTACACGATTCCCGCTCCCGGTGAAGCCGGCAGCGAGACCTGGTCCGATGGCAACACGCTGTGGCAGTACGGTGGCGCCTCCATCTGGAGTACGCCGGCAGTGGATCCCGAACTGGGCCTGCTGTATTTCGCCACCGGCAATGCCGCCGCGAACTCGAATGGCTCGCATCGCCCCGGCGACAACCTGTTCACCGCGTCCATCCTGGCGCTCGACCTCAAGACGGGTGAGTACCGCTGGCACTTCCAGCAAGTGCATCACGATATCTGGGACTACGATGCACCGAATCCCGTGATGCTGTTCGATATCGAGATCGACGGCCTACTGCGCAAGGCGTTGACGCAGGCCGGCAAGACCGGCTGGTTCTACATCCTCGACCGTATCACCGGCGCACCGCTGCTCGGCATCGAGGAACAGCCGGTGCCGCAGGAGCCGCGCCAGGCCACTGCGGCCACGCAACCGTTTCCGGTGGGTGATGCCTTTATCCCGCAGTCGCTGCGCGTGGCACCGGAAGGCGTCAAGCTCGTCAACGAAGGCCGCATCTTCACGCCGTACTGGACTGACACCGTGGCCATCGCTCCCGGTGCCGGTGGCGGCGCCAACTGGCCGCCGAGTGCCCTTGATCCCACCACGGGCCATGCCTTTGTCTGCGCATCGGACCGTCCTTTCAAGTTCGCCGCGCTGGAAATCACCGATGAACCGCCGGCACCGGGCGGCCGCTACACGGCGGGCGTGTTCCTCGGCGAAGCCATGTACAACTTCGGTGTGCTGGCGGCGGTGGACATGCACACGAACAAACTCGTGTGGCAGCAGCACCTCAAAGACCCTTGCTTCAGCGGCATGACGGCTACTGGCGGCGGCCTTGTGTTCGTCGGTCGCAACGACGGCCGGCTCACGGCGCTCGACAGCAGCACTGGCGACAAGCTGTGGGAATTCCAGACCGGGTCCGGCATGAATGCGCCGGTCACCGTGTTCGAACACAAGGGCAAGACACACGTGCTGGCCTACGCCGCCGGCAACGTGTTGGCTGGCTCGAAACATGGTGACAGCCTGTGGTTGTTCGCGCTGGACGGCACATTGGTGCCGCTTGAAGCAAACGCTGCTGTTACAGTGCCAGTCTCTTACACCGTTGCCACTGGTACGGCGGACCTCGCTGCCGGCAAGCAGAGCTACGATACGGCCTGCTTCGCCTGCCACGGCGCCGACGGCAAGAGCGGCCACGGTGGCGCGGACCTCAGCGTGACCGCTCTGAATGCGGCCGGTATTGCCATCACCATCGCCAGTGGCAAGGGCAACATGCCAGCCTTCGCCGACATCTTCACCCCCGAGCAACTGCGCGATGTGGCAGCCTATGTCGCCACACGTTTGCAGCTCAGCCAGTAACGGAAATCCTGCATGTCCCTGCACAAACATCGTTCCCGCATCATCACGCAAGGGCGTTCGCGCCTGCCGCAGCGCGCCTTTCTGCGTGCCACCGGTTTCGACGACGCCGCGATGGAGAAGTCCATCGTCGGCATTGTCACTACGCAGGGCGAGAACACGCCATGCTCGATGAACCTCGCGCCGCAGGCGGATCAGGCGCGTCTCGGAGTGGCCACCGGCGGCGGCATGCCGGTGTGCTTTTCCACCGTGTCGGTGAGCGATGGCGTGTCGATGAACCATGCCGGCATGCACATGAGCCTGCCCTCGCGTGAAATCATCGCCGACAGTGTGGAGCTGGTAGTACGTGGCCATGCCTACGATGCGCTGGTGGCGTTCGGTGGCTGTGACAAGACATTGCCCGGGCTGATGATGTCGCTGGTGCGGCTCAATGTGCCAGGCGCGTTCGTTTATGGTGGCTCGGCTTTGCCCGGTGTGCTCGACGGCCAGCCCATCAGCATTCTCGACGGCAACGAGATTCTCGGCCAGCCGCCGCAGGCGGGTGAAGAAAAGCGCCTGCGCGCGATGGAACTGAGCTGCCTGCCTACGGTGGGTTCCTGCGCCGGCCAGTACACGGCCAACACCATGGGCATGGTGGGCGAGGCTCTGGGCCTGTCGCCACTGGGGTCCTCGATGATTCCGTCGGTATATTCCGCGCGGCTGGCCATGGCGCGGCAGACCGGTGAACTCGTCACGCGTCTGATCGCGCAGGGTGGTCCTCTGCCGCGCCAGCTCGTCACGCGCGCGAGTCTGGAGAATGCCACGGCAGCCGTAGCAGCCACGGGTGGCTCCACCAATGCCGCGCTGCATCTGCCGGCGATCGCGCACGAAGCCGGCATCCGCTTCACGCTGCAGGATGTAGCGGCCGTGTTCCGCCGCACGCCGCTCATCGCCAACCTGCAACCAGGCGGCAAGTACCTGGCAAAGCAGTTTTATGAAGCCGGTGGTGTTCCCGTGGTGCTGAAAGCGCTGCTCGACGGTGGCTGCCTGCACGGCGAGGCATTGACGCTGGATGGGCGCACCCTGCGCGAAGCATTGCAGGATGTGCCGGCACCCGATGGCGATGTGGTGCGCAGCGTCGCGAATGCCTTGAGTCCTACTGGTGGTCTCACGGTATTGGGCGGCAACCTGTGCCCGGACGGTGCGCTGATCAAGACGGCGGGCCTCAAGTCGCTGCAGCTGCGGGGCCCTGCGCGCGTGTTCGACAGCGAGGAAGCCTGCATGGCAGCCGTGGTGCGCCGCGAATACCAGGCCGGCGATGTATTGGTGATACGCAATGAAGGTCCGCGCGGTGGCCCGGGCATGCGCGAGATGCTGGCAGTCACCTCGCGCATCTACGGCCAGGGCCTCGGGGAACAGGTGGCGCTCATTACCGATGGTCGCTTCTCCGGTGTCACGCGTGGCATGTGCATTGGCTATGTCGGACCCGAAGCGGCGCTCGGCGGCCCCATCGCCTTGCTGCGCGATGGCGACATCGTGGCGATCGATGCAGCCGCAGGCACCTTGCAGGTCGAAGTGGGCGACGCCGAACTCGTCGCCCGCCGTGCCACATGGAAGTCACGTCCGAAAGCTCTGGCCGGTGCCCTGCAGAAGTATGCGGCCACGGTAGGTCCCGCCTGGCTGGGTGCCGTCACTCACGCCGGGGCGCTGGACTGGCCCTATGACGTGGCCGGCGAAGATTGAATGCCCGGAAGATTGAAGATACAGCCAGGATGAAACCAGCATGAGCACCCCCACCGTCTTTGTCGCAGGCTTCCTGCCCCCTGAAGCGCTCGCCTTGCTGCAGCAACATGGCTATGTGCTGCAGGACTACCACAATGCCAACGACAAACCTGCGCTGCTGGCCCAGGTAGCGCCGGACGTGCGCTGTCTTGTCGCCACCTCGCATGCAAGTATTGATGCAACGCTGCTCGCAGCACTGCCCGCGCTGGAGCAGGTATCGATCTACGGCATGGGTTACGAGAAGATCGATCTTGCTGCACTGCGCGCGCGTGGCATCCGGCTCACCAATACACCGGATGTGATGGTGGACGACGTTGCCGACCTCGGCATCGCACTGGTGCTGGCCACGGTACGCCGCATGATCACGGCAGACCGTTTTGTGCGCGCCGGGCGCTGCGCCAGCGAAAGCATGCCGTTTGCGCATTCCGTACGCGGCCTGAAACTCGGCATCGCCGGTCTCGGTCGCATCGGCCGCGAAATCGCGCGCCGTGCTGAGGTCTTCGGCATGCAGGTGCTGTATCACAACCGCCACCAGCGCGACGATGTCACTTACCGCTATGTCGGGTCGCTGCTGCAGCTGGCAAGCGAGAGTGACGTGCTGTTGCTGGGCACGCCGGGCGGCGACGAAACCTATCGCATGGTCAACGCCGAGGTGCTGCAGGCCCTAGGGCCGCAGGGTACGCTGATCAATATCGGTCGTGGTTCGCTGGTGGATGAAGTGGCGTTGGTGCGGGCACTGCAGGATGGCAGTATTGCCGCCGCCGGCCTCGATGTGTTCGAAGACCTGAAACAGCCAAGCCCGGCCTTGTTCAAACTGGAGAATGTAGTCTTGTCACCGCACCGCGGCAGCGCTACCTTCGAATCCCGTGGTGCCATGGCGCAGCTGTTCTTTGCCAACGTGGCAGCGTATTTTGCCGGAACGGCGCTACCCACAGCCGTGCAACTCTAGATTCACCCGCAGCCGCTGTTCGTGCTGCCGCTCATCCAAGGTCTTGCCCGACAATAACAAAGGAGCCCAGCATGAAACGCTACAGCCCCGTCCTCGCCCTGCTTGCCCTCGCCATCACCGCGCCGCCTGCCCTTGCGCAGCCGGCCCCGGCACCGGGCAGCGAATTCAGCGAATGCCGCAATTGCCCCACCATGCGCGTGCTGCCGGCCGGCGACTTCCTGATGGGCTCACCCCCGGATGAAGCGGAGCGTCGCGATAACGAGACGCAGCGCCGCATCACCTTCGCACGGCCCTTAGCCATGTCCACCACGCCGGTAACCTGGCTGCAGTGGGAAGCCTGCATGCGCGACCGCTGGTGCGAAGGCCCGGAAATCGAGGCTGCGCTGCGCCTGGGCATGGATGGCACTCCCAATGAAAACTACGAGGATCATGGTCGCGGGACGCACCCGGCCGTAGGCATGAGCTGGTACGACGCGCAGCACTTCATCGGCTGGCTCAACTGGAAGACCGGCAGCGACGATGCCTACCATCTGACCAGCGAGGCCGAGTGGGAATATGCCGCCCGTGCCGGCAGCACCACGCGCTTTCCCTGGGGCAACGACCTCGACTACAACTACGGCAATTTCGGCCAGCGCGAGCAGGGCCTGGCTGGCTGGGTGGAGGGACGCGACCAGTGGCTCGATACCACCTCGCCGGTGGCGTCGTTCCCGCCCAATGCCTGGGGCCTGTACGACATGCACGGCAACATCTTCGAGTGGACCCAGGATTGCTATGAAGCTGATCTGGCACAGGCGCCAGTGGATGGCAGTGCCAACACCGGCGGTGATTGCACGGTGCGCGTGTTCCGCGCCGGCACTTACACCAGCAATCCCTACATGCAGCGCTCGGCACGCCGTGGTGCGCCGTATCCGGCCACCACGCGTGGCCGCAACTACCTCGGCTTTCGTGTCGCCAAGACGCTGGACTGAAAGCCCGCACTTGCGCCGGCAATGCACCACCCGATCATGAAAACAACAGCCGCAGAGACGGTGCAGGAGAGGGGATATGCAAAAGCAGCAGTGGTGCCGGCTGGCCGGCTTGCTGGCGGGACTGGGGCTGGCGCAGCTCGCTGGTGCCCAAACCAGCGCGGGACGCGGTGCCGCCGATCCGCTGGTGCCGGAACATATCGTCGGTTCGGAGGGCAAGGGCTACTACGCCGGTGCCGGCATCCCCGAGGACAATGAACCACTGTTCGCCGCCCGCGACGGCGCCGTGCCGGTCGGCATCACGCCACTGCCGCACGACATCTTCAGCACCAGTGACTTCTACCTCGATCGCGAGTTCTGGCTGGATCCACGCTACTACCGCTGCAATTCCCCCGTCGGCCTCGAACAGATCTGGGGCGCCTATGAAGTGCCGCTGATCGGCGCGGAGCCGCCGCGCACCGCGGCCTGGGGTTTCTGCGACCGTGACTATCCGCGCGAGCAGATCGTGAGCCCCTACGGCTTCACCACGGCGAAGGCTCACTATGAAGCGCTGCTGGCGGAGACCACGGCGCGTGGTGGCCCGACACAGCACACGAGTGCAACGCTATCCGACTGGAGCGGGCGCTACACGCGCCAGCGTGACAAGCGCCAAAGCTGGTTCAATGGCGCCATCCTGCAGGTGCCGACGTATCTCTCGCTGCTGACGCCGGAGTACCAGCAGCGCTTCGTGCAGCAGATGTATCACTACACCGCCAGCTCTGCGCCGCAGTGGCCGGGGTCCTACTGCTGGCCCGAAGGCTTCCTGCGGCGCTTCGCACAGTATGGTGGCGGCACCATCAATGTCGTGGTCTCGCCGGACCTGGTGCTCGACATGCGCAACGCCGCCAAGACGCTGATCACGCAGATCCATATCGGTGCGCGCTTCGATGAGTCCGGCATGGTGCCGCGCCTCGGCGCCGACGTGCCGCAGTGGTTCGGCGAAAGCATCGGCTTCTGGGATGGCGATGCCTTGATCACCTGGACCTCCAACCTGCAGGCCTGGATCAACCATGGCGGCATGGAGTACAGCAACAAACTGCAGTCCATCGAGATCTACACAGCGCGCGTGGATGCGCAGGACAACTTCATCGGCCTGCGCCACGAAATAGTCCTCTATGATCAGGAAGCGCTGGTGGAACCCGTGCGCATCGTGCATCTGCTGGATCGTGACCATGCCCTGAACGAGGGCGAGCCGCTGACCTACATGGAATGCATTCCGCAGGCCTTTCCGCTCAACGGCGACACCACGCCGATGGCGCCGGGCCAGAGCTTCGAGTACCGCGTGCCGGACATTTTCGGCCGCCCCTGGGCGCAGATCTGGGAGCTGTACCACGAGGAAGGGCTGCAGCGCCCCGAGGTCGAATCCATCTTCGACTTCGAGTGAGGTATTCATCAATCAAATGCATAAGCATCCGCATTGTGGATTTTTCTCTCGGGGTGACTGCCCTACACTGCAAGTCCACAACGACAGGCCGTGGCACAACGAATGCCACTGCAAACGCCGACAAGGCAGGGGAGTAACGTGAAAAAAGCCAACACGCTGACGGCCATGGGCATTCTGCCCCTGCTGCTCTGCGCGGCCAGCAACAGTCTGGCCCATCATTCCTTCGCCATGTACGACCAGGACCAGCTGCAGACGCTGACCGGCCGCCTGACGCGCTACATTCCGGGCGCCAACCACGCCCAGCTGCTGTTTGAACTGCTGGACGAAAGTGGCCAGCCGATCCTCGGCGACGACGGCAAGCCAAAACTGTGGGGCGCGGAAACCGGTCCTGCGGCGCGCATCGCCCGGCAGGGCGTGACGCCCGACAACTTTCCGGCCGGCACCATCATCACGCTGCAAGTGAATCCCCTGCGCAACGGCAAACCCTTCGGCGCCATGCCCAATGGCACGCCGCTGATCCATTGCGGCATGAGCATGCCTGCCGGTGGCTGCACCGCCGAGACCGGCCAGGTCTATCTGTCCGCCAACAACTAGCCTTGAGGTGACCCTGTGCCCAGACCACTGAATGTTGCCGCCCTCGTCCTGACAGTGCTGGCGGCAGGCTCGCTGCAGGCCCAGCCACCGGCCGCGTACGATGCTCCTGAACCACCGCCCGGCATCGAACCCCTGCCAGTCGATTTGTTCACCACCACGAATTTCTATCTGGATCGTGAGCACTGGACCGATCCGCGCTACACGCGTTGCAATACCCCGGACCAGCTCACACAAATGTGGGTCAACGGCCGGGTGGGCAATTGGGGCGATTGCACGCGTGACCTGCCGGTGAGCGAACTCGTCAGCCCCTATCCCTACAGCACGGCGCGCGAGCACTATGAAGCGCTGCTGGCGCAGTCGAAAAGTGCGGGCACTTATGTGGAACCCGATCGCGCCAGTCTGCCGGACTGGGACGGCTGGTACTTCCGCGGCGAGCAGTTCCGTGCACCCGAGGGCCAGTGGCTCAATGGTGGTCTGACGCAGACCGCCACGATGCTCTCGCTGCTGACGCCGGAATACCAGGAACGCATGACGCAGATGAACTACCACGAGGCGGTCAGCAACGCGCCGCAGTGGATGGCCTCGTTCTGCTATCCCGAAGGTCTGATGCGCTGGTGGTACGTGTGGGGCATTCGTGACATGGAAGTACTGGTAACGCCCAAGCAGGTGCAGTTTCTGGCCGGTGTCGCCGACAACTTCATCCGCAAGGTGCTGATCGGGCAGGAGCATTCGGCCTTGCTGCCGCAGTGGTACGGTGAAACCGTGGGCTTCTGGGACGGCGATGCGCTCGTCGCGTGGACCGCTAACGTACAGGGCTGGACCCTGAGCCACTCCATGTTCGAGTTCAGCAACGAACTGGAAGTCATCGAGATCACCAGACCTGCGGCCGATGGCAGCGGGCTTGTGGTTGAAGCCGTGTTCTACGATCCGGAGGCGTTCGCGCAGCCGCTGCGCATCGTCACGCCGTGGAACCGCACCACCGGCATCGACGATCCGCAACAGCGCTATACCTTTGTGGAATGTCGTGTCGAGAACGGCATCGTGCTGGGGCCGGATGGCAGGCCGTCGCAGCTCACGCCCTTTGATGAAGGCTATGTGGATTTCCTGGGGCGCCCCTGGGCGCAGAACTGGGAGAAGTTTTTCGAGCAGGATTGGGAACGTCCCGCCGCGCAACCGGAGCAAGGCCAATGAACAGCAACATCAATCAGATGCAGGGCAGGGGCTTCAAACGCGCGGCAGCATGGCTGGCAGCGGTACTGCTGCTGGGTGCGACGTCGCTGGTGCAGGCGCAAGGTAATGATGCTGCACGTCAGGCAGTCCTGGATGCAGCCGACGCCATGGGCGGCCTGGAGCGTATCGACGCCCTGCGCACGCTGCGCCTGCGCGGCTATGGCCATGAGGCCTACCAGGACGGCGGCAGCGAGATCACCACGGAACCCGCCGCGCCGGAAAAGATGACGAACCTCACGGCCTACGAACGCGTGATCGACGTGCCGGGTGAGCGTACGCGGGTGAAGGCAAGAGCCTTCCGCGCGTTCGTGTTCGCGGCACGCGCCATGATGCAGGGTATCCCGCAGCATCAGGTACTGGACGGCAACATCGGTTACGACGTGCCGGCCAACGGCGCCGCGCGCCGTGCCTCTGCGGTGGTGGCACAGCAACGCCGCATGGAACTGCTGGCGCAGCCGGTGATGGCGCTGCGGGCGGCGCTCGCATCCGGTAGCCAGTTGCAGAATCTGCGCAGTGAAGACGGGCTGCGTCTGCTCGATGTCACCACGGCTGACGCGGCGCAGTTCACGCTGGCGCTCGATGCCCAAAGCAGCCTGCCCGCCTGGGTCCAGTGGTTCGCCCCGCACGAGAACCTGGGTGAGCTGCGTTATCGCGCCGAGTACAGCGCCTGGCAGTTGCGCGACGGGCTGCTGTTGCCGATGAGCTTCAACACCGTGTCGGACTTCCGCGACACTGTGATGCTGCGCCTGCATGTGGATCGCTACGAACTCGATGTTGATATCGATGACCTCGTGGCACCGGCAGCGGTACGCGACGCTGCTGCGCCCGTGCCTGCCTACACGGTCGAGGCTCAGGTGATTGCCCCCGGCGTGTGGCTGCTGGCCGGCAACAACGGCGCCAATTCCGTGCTGTTGGAATTTGCCGACCACCTGACGCTGTTCGAAGTGCCCACCAACCGTGCCTGGACCGAGGCGGTGATCGCGACAGCGCGACGCACGGTGCCCGGCAAGCCGCTGACGCAGGCCATCATCTCGCATCACCACTTCGACCACACCGGTGGCCTGCGCGTGGCCGTCGCCGAGGGTCTGGCCATTGTCACCCAGGCCGGCAACGTGGACTGGTTCGCAGAACTCATGGCGCGGCCGGTGACGCGTTTCCCGGATGCCTTGAGCCAGAACCCCAGGGCACTCGTGACAGTGCCGGTGGATGATCACCTGCGCATGTCCGATGCGGCGCTGACGGTGGACGTGTACCACACCGTGGCCAATGCCCACATGGCACATGGCCTGCTGGCGTATATCCCGGAGCACAAGCTGCTGATCCAGGGCGACCTGTTCGACCGCAACTGGGAAGTCTACTTCTGGGGCGATACCTACCAGGCCAACCTGGATCATCGTGGCCTCGACGTGGAGCGCGACGTGCCGATCCACGGCGACGTGCTGCCGCTCGCTGAAGTACGCACTCTGCTGGTGAGCCAGAAGCAGGCGGCGCGGGACCTGTGCACGCAGGTCGCCAACGCCGGCCTGTCGATGCCCGGCTGTCCGCTGGCCTGGGACGAGTAGGTCCCGGGCAGCAGCGGCAAGCCGCGATCCATTGCCGGCTGGAGCTGAATCAGCGCTAGTATTGGAGCCTTGAACCACAGAATCCGGTGCCCATGCGCTTCAAGCGACTCGATCTCAACCTGCTCGTCGTGCTCGACGCCCTGCTGCGCGAGCGCAGTGTCACCAGGGCCGCGCGGGAACTGAATCTCAGCCAGCCAGCCATGAGCGCTGCGCTGGCGCGCCTGCGCGAGTACTTCAACGACGACATCCTGGTGCCGCACGGCAAGCGCATGCTGCCGACCGCGCATGCGCAGAACCTGGCGCCGCTGGTGGCGCAGGCGCTGGCCGACATCGAAATGCGCATCATGGGCGCCGCCGTGTTCGACCCCCTGACCTCGCAGCGTACCTTCCGCATCTGTGCCTCGGACTATGCCACCGTGGTGCTGCTGCAGCCGCTGCTGGTCAGGCTGGAGAAATCGGCACCGGGTGTGCGTATCGATATCGTCGCGCCCACGCCGGACGCCTTGCCGCAACTGGAGCGTGGCGAGATCGACTTCCTGCTGACGCCGGCGCAGTACGCCGCCCGGGAACATCCGCAGCAGCTGCTGTTTGAAGAACGGCATGTGGTAGTCGGTTGCCGGCGCAACCCGATCTTCAAGCGCGAACTGACCAAAGCCGGGTTCTTCGAGCAGGGCCAGGTGCTCATGAGCGTGGGCCATTCGCAAAGCTTTGCCGAGCGCGAGATGGGAGAGCTGAACCGGCGCCGTCGTATCGACGTGGTTTGCGCGTCGTTTCTCGCCGTGCCGTGGATGCTGCCGGGCACGCGGCGCATCGCCATGATGCACGAGCGGCTGGCGCAGTTGATGGTGAAGAAGCTGCCGCTGGCGATTGCGCCGCTGCCCTTTGCCTTTCCGCTGATGCGCGAAATCGTGCAATACCATTCGGCCAGGGCCGAAGACCGTGGCATGCAGTGGTTGCTGGAAGTCCTGCTGGCACAGGCTGCTGCCCTGCGGGATCTCTCTGCTTGACCCATCTGCCTGACGGATGGAATCGCATTGAAACAATAGATTTTCCTTATCCGCAGGGCCCC
>JBIIWP010000002.1:0-74353 GCA_044338855.1 Pseudohongiellaceae bacterium
CAAGATCCACGGTATCACCGAAGAAACCACCACGGGCGTGCATCGCCTGCTGGAGATGCTGAAGAAAGGCACGCTGAAAGTGCCCGCCATCAACGTGAACGATTCCGTCACCAAGAGCAAGAACGACAACAAGTACGGTTGCCGCCACTCGCTGAACGACGGCATCAAGCGCGGTACCGACATGCTGCTGGCCGGCAAGAAGGCGCTGGTGCTGGGCTATGGCGACGTAGGCAAGGGCTCCGCGCAGTCCCTGCGTCAGGAAGGCATGATCGTAAAGATCACCGAGATCGACCCGATCTGCGCCATGCAGGCCTGCATGGATGGCTATGAAGTCGTCTCCCCGTACAAGAAGGGCGTCAACACCGGCAAGATCGAGTGCATCGACAAAACCATCATGGGCAATATCGACCTCGTGGTCACCGCCACCGGCAACCTGGACGTCTGCGACAGCAACATGCTGCAGAGCCTGAAGTCCGGCACCGTGGTCTGCAACATCGGCCACTTCGACAACGAGATCAACACCGCGTTCATGCGCAAGAAGTGGAAGTGGGAAGAAGTCAAACCGCAGGTCCACAAAGTGATCCGCGGCAAGTTGAAGGACGGCTCGCCCGACTACCTGCTGCTGCTGTCGGAAGGTCGTCTGATCAACCTCGGCAACGCTACCGGTCACCCCTCGCGCATCATGGACGGCTCCTTCGCCAACCAGGTACTCGCGCAGATGTACCTGTGGGAACGCAAGTTCGCCGACCTCGATCCGAAGTTCCGCCAGGCCGCACTGAAAGTGGAAGTACTGCCGAAGAGCCTCGACGAGGAAGTGGCGGCGTGCATGGTGCTGGGCTTTGGTGGCGTTGTTACCAAGCTGACCAAGGAACAGGCAGAGTACATCGGTACCGGCCAGAAAGGCCCGTTCAAGCCGGACAGCTACAAGTACTGATCCTCAGTACATTCGCAAGACCCGAAAGCCCGCTTCCAAGCGGGCTTTCTTTTGGCTCATCGCAGATTGCCGGGGCGATGGTGCTTATCGGGCCGGGAACAGCACGGTATTGGAAGCCGGCCGGCGGTAGCGCCGGCTGATGGTGCCGGCATCCATCAGGCAGACACTGAAAGCACGCCGCGGCTGTCCGGTACGATTGATGCCGCTCGCGTGCAGTGTCCAGTTGTGCATCAGCACGACCTCACCGGGCTCCAGGCACAGTTGCACCTGGCGCGGATCATCATGGAAGCGCTCGGCCAGCGCCGGTGTGAGAAAGCCATGGGGATGGTTCGGGTTCAGCACTTCGTGGTGGGTCCCGGCGACCAGCTCGACACAGCCATTGTCGACAGTCGCGGCATCCAGCGCGGTGTAAATCGTCAGCAGTGGATCGCGATCCAGCGCGCGCCAGCGATCCTGATGCCATGGCAGCACGGTGCCGCGCCTGGCGGGTTTGTTCATGAACATGGCGCGGAACGGTGCGATGGCCACATCCGGGTAGAAGCGCCGCGCCGCCTCTTCGAACACCGGCAGCGTCATGTAGCGGCGAAACAGATCGTCTTCCTCCAGCTGCTCGATCTTGCGGTAGTTCAGCGTTGCCCCCTTGAAGCCTCGCGTCTGTTCACCGGCGCTTTCGTAGGCGCCATCCGGCGAGTCCAGCTGCATCAGCATGCGGGTGTAATCTACCGGCGCCTGGCCCAGCATGATCTGGTCGATGCGCTGCTGCATCGCGGCCAGCAAGGCAGCATCGGCGACACGCCCGATGCGCAGATAGCCCTGCGCATCGAAGCTTGACCAGTCTGACTCGGAAAAGAAGGACATTGCTTGCCGATACCCGCGCTGCTATGCCGCCGCCTGCAGGCTGTCCAGGTCCCGGGCAGGAACTTGCTGTTGCGTTGCCGGCGCCAGCCACAGGTACACCGACGGCAGAATGAACAGCGTGAACAGTGTACCGATCGCCATGCCTGCCACCAGGATGATGCCGATACTGTTGCGCGCTTCGGCGCCGGCGCCCACCACGAGGACCAGCGGGAAGTGCCCCAGCACGGTGGCCGCCGTGGTCATCAGCACCGGCCGCAGACGCAGCGAGGCCGACTGGCGGATGGCATCCAGCTTGGCCAGGCCCTGTTCCTGCAGCCGGTGCGCGAACTCCGTGATCAGGATGGCGTTCTTTGCCACCAGACCCACCAGGGTCACAAAGCCGATCTGCGCATAGATGTTGATCGTGGTGAGACCGAGGAAACTGAACAACATGGCACTGGACAGCGCCAGCGGCACCGAACCAATGAGTATCACCAGCGGCAAGCGGAAACTGTTGAACTGGACGACCAGCGCCAGATACACGACGGCGACCGACACCAGCAGTACCGAAATCATCGTACTGCCTTCCTGGCGCAGCTGGCGCGAGACACCGGCGTGGTCGATGCTGTAACCCGCCGGCAGCAGTTCGCCTGCTGCGTTCTCCAGTGTGGTCAGCGCCTGCCCGCTGGTGGTGCCGGGCGTGGCGGCACCCGTGATGCGGAAGGCGCGCTGCTGGTTGAAGGTGGACAGCGCACTGGGCCCCGTCAGCGGCTCCAGTTCGACAATCGCATCAAGCGGAATCAGCGCGCCGGTGGGCGTGCGAATCGGCAGGTCCAGCAGTGCATCCGGTGTCGCCCGCCCGCCGGTTTCCACCAGTGGAATCACGCGGTAGGCCTTGCCGTTGGCATTGAAGCGGTTGGCGTCCATCTCGGCCAGCAGCGTAGACAGCTGGAAATTGACGGAGTTGACGTCCATGCCAAGGTCGGCGATACGGTCCTGCTGGAAGTTCATGCGGTACTGCGGCAGGTCCAGCGTCAGATCGGCATTCGCGTAGAGAAACTGCCCGCTCTGCTGCGCCGCCAGCACCAGCTGCTGCGCGTAGTTGGCCATGTTCTCGTAGCTGTCGGTGGACAGCACCACCATCTCCACGTCGCTCTGGCCCGGGCTGGGCAGACTCGCCGGCAGTGACGGAAACACGCGCAGGCCGGTGATGCTGCCGAGCACCGCCGTGGCTTGCGGCAACAGCTCCTGCACGCTCTGCTCGCGCTCGTCAAAGGGCACGAACTCAATACCGCCGAAGCCACCGGTGGGATTGATCACCTGCCAGACGCGCTCCAGGCCCGGCAGCTTTTCCTGCACGGCAGCGATGACGTCGTACATGTAGTCGTCGGTGTATTCCAGTGAAGCTTCCGGAGGTGCTTCGATGATCATGAAGATGCTGCTCTGGTCTTCCACCGGCGCCAGTTCAGTGGCGGAGAACTGGTAGAAGGGCACCATCAGCGCGCTGATGAAAAAGGCGACGAACAGCACCTGCCGGTGCCAGCGGAACGATGCGTCCAGCGCGCGCTCATAGCGCCGGCGCAGGCCTTCGAAGACCGCATTGACGGCGTGGGTAATGCGGCTTTCCCGGCCATGCTCGGCGCAGACCCATGAGCTCATGACCGGCGACAGGGTAATGGCCACGATGCCGGAAATCAGCACCGCTACTGCCAGCGTCAGCGCGAACTCCTTGAACAGGCTGCCGGAAAATCCGGACACAAAGCCGATCGGCGTGTAAACCGCCGTCAGCGTGAAGGTCATGGCCACGATGGGCGACAGCAGTTCGCGTGAGCTTTGCAGCGCCGCCTCGAAGCGGCTCTTGCCCTCCTGCATGTGGCGCGACACGTTCTCCACCACCACGATGGCATCGTCCACCACCAGACCTACCGACAGCACCACGGCCAGCACGGTAAGCAGGTTCAGCGAAAAGCCCAGCAGCTGGATTACGGCGATGGCGCCAAAAATCGAGATGGGAATGGCCACGAGTGGCACCAGCGCCGTGCGGAACGAGCCCATCAGCAACAACACCACCAGGCTGACCAGCAGGATCGTCTCGAACAGCGTGGTGAAAATCTCGCGCAGCGAATCGCGCATGTAGCGGGTACCGTCCTCGACAATGCGGATTTGCAGTCCCGCGGGCAGCGCCGCGTTTATCTCGGCGAGCCTCACATACAGCGCATCGCCGATTTCGATTTCGTTGGAGCCGGGCATGGGCCAGATCGCCAGATAGATCGTGGTGTCCTGATCAAGGCGGGCGATATCGCTGCCGCGCGTCTCACCGATCTCAACACGCGCCACATCACCCAGACGCAGCACCGCGCCGCTGCGCTGCACCACCACCAGATTGCGAAAATCCTCCGCGGTCTGCAGCGTGGCATTGCTCAACAGGTTGTACTGCTGGGTGGCGTTCTCGGTCTTGCCTACGGTAGCGATGACGTTGTTGGCACGAATCGCCGCCAGCACTTCGTCGGCGCCCAGGTCCAGCGCGGCCAGCCGCGCCGGATCGATCCACACACGCATGGCCGGCGCGCGGCCACCGGAGATATCCACCCGCTGCACGCCTTCGATGCCGGCCAGCAAGGGGTTCACCTGGCGTTCCATGTAGTCCGTCAGTTCCTGGCGGCTCCAGCCCTCGCCCACCACGTCGAGATAGAACAGCGCGTTGGAGCGGTCGGCACGCACGACTGCGACGGCGGGATCTTCGGCGCCGTCCGGCAGTTCATAACTGATCTGGGCCAGGCGCGTGGTGAGCTCGGCCAGTGCGCGGGTGCTGTCGGCCTCCAGATCCAGCCAGGCGGTGACGCGGCTGCTGCCGGCTGTAGTTGTGGTATCGACATAATCCAAGCCGGGGATCGTCATCGCCACCTTTTCGATCGGCTCGGTGATGAAGCCCTGCACCACATCGGACGAAGCGCCGAAGTAAACCGTCGTGATCTGCAGCGACGTGCTTTCGATCTGCGGGAACTGCAGTACTGGTATCGCACGGGTCGCAAAGATGCCGGTCAGCAGGATGGCGATGGAAATGACCAGCGCCAGCGTGGGGCGCTTGACGAAGATGTCCATCAGGGGGCCTCTCCCGCCGCCATGACGCGCTCACCGATGTAAACCTTGAGACCTTCATAGAGTTTGAAGGCCCCGGCGGCCGCAATGCGCGTGCCAGGCTGCAGGCCTGAGCCGTCTTCCAGCACGGCACCGGCCTCCGTTATGGCCCGCACGCGCACCTGACGGCGCTGGGCGCGCCAGACACCTTGTTCCTGTGCATCAGCATTCAGCTCAAAGACATACTGCCCCAGCGGATCGTTCTGCAGCGCCTGCGCCGGCACCAGCAGCAGGGTTTCGCTGGTACCGACCGGTACTTGCAGTTCCACAATCGTGTGTGGCGCGTGGCGGCCGCCGTCGTTGCGTACACTGGCGCGATAGCCGCGGCTGCGGTTGGCTGCTTCCAGTATCGTGTTCTCGGCAATGATGGTCGCCGTGACCGGCGCGCTGCCGTCGTCACCGACGACGTCCACCACGAGCGTGGTGCCGGCGTTCAGGCGCGGATAGAACTGCGGCACCTGGAAGTCCACCCACATCTCGTCGCTGTCGCCGATCAGGCTGGTGATCAGCGTGTTCGCCTCCAGATACTGGCCGACCTCGAAGTTGTGCAGGCCTGCGAGACCAGCGAAGGGCGAGCGCAGCGTCTTCTTCTCGATAGTCCGTTCGAGCACGGTGATCTCCGCCTCGGTTGCCGTCAGCGTGGCGCGCGCCTGGTCCAGCAGTTCCTGCGTGGCAACGCGCTTCTCCAGCAGTTCCTGCTGGCGCTCGAACTGCAGCCGCGCCAATTCGGCGCGGGCGCGTGCCGCGCGCAGGTTGGCCTCTTCGACGGCGATGTCGAGCTGCAGCAGCACCTGACCGGCCGCCACGCGCGCGCCCGACACGAAATTCACCGCGACGATGGCGCCAGCCAGCTCGTTGCGCAGATCCAGCCGCCGCGGTGCCACCAGTTCGCCCATGACATTGAGCGTGGCCGCATACGGCATGGCGCCGACCTCCACCGCTTCCACGGTTTCGGCCGGTTCCGGATAGGCCTCACCGGCGGCAATGCCGGCACGGATCTCGGCCACCTTGTACGCGGCCAGGCCACCGAAGACGGCGAGACAGATGCCCACGGTGAGTGACCACTTCAGGAAATTCATGTGCTGCGCTCCTTGGCTCCGCGGCGCCCGCTTGCGGGGCTGGGTGGGCGCCTGCAGCGCCCCACGGAAAGTACTGGCTTTACGAAAGGTTGCAGCATGCGGACTGCCACGGGCTGCAAACGGGGAGGAACTCTAGAGGAAACCGGCGGTGGCGGCCAGCAGGCAAGTGATTTTCACCACAGGCTGGCACTGAGCTCGACATAGAAAAAGTCCGAATCGCGTGCAGCCGCACCGGTGGCAGCGCGCTGACGTGCCTGCACGAAGTCCCCCAGCCACATGTGCGCATAACCCAGGGTCAGCGCCAGGTGCGGCAAGGGTGCCACGCGCGCGCGGAGGTCGAACTCGTCGCCAAGATCCCGGCCGCTGGCACCACTGGCGTCACGCGCTGCGGTACCGCCACCCAGCAGGTTCGGAAAGCGGTCGCGGGCACTGTCGAGGCGATAGCGGCTCAGACCGGCGTCCATGCGCAGGCCCGGCAGCGGCGTGAATTCCAGACGCAGTTTGTCGCTGATGAGATTCTCGAACACGATGTAGTCGTTGGCCGACCAGGGTCGCGCAAACCCGAAGTAGCGTTCGAAGCGGTTGTTTGCCGCATCGGTCGGCGAGCGGTCGCCTTCGGCCGCGGCGTGGAACCAGCTGAGTCGCGGCTGCCACGCGTGTTGCCAGCGATAGCCCAGCTCGGTGGTGAAGGCACGAGCATCCTGTCGGCGGCCGGCATCGCTGCCGTACTGCTCCAGCAGCGCCAGATCGTAGTCCACACCACTCGCAGCGATCCTGCCAAAGGCGCGCAGCCCCAGCGTGCGCACATCACGCGCCACGAAGCCGTTGTCTGCCGCAGGGGTCTGGCGCAGGCGCAGGTAGTGGGGCTCCAGCACCGTCCATGCCGACCAGCGCCGCCAGGTGCCCACCACCACATCGAGACGGCGCGCCGCGTCGCCATCGTCCTGCGTCGTGAGCTTGCGTTGTACGGGATGCAGGCGCATCGCGTCCAGTTGCCAGTCGTTGTGCTGGCTGCCGAGGGTCAGACGCAGGCCATCGAAGTTGTTGCTGGTATTGCGCCATTCATTGCGCGCCACGAGGCGCCGGTCCAGCAGCTCGAAGGCCAGGCGTCCGCCACGCAGACGCAGCGGGCGCGCGTTGCCGCGGGCATCTTCACCCAACAGCGCGGGCCACTGCAGCTCGGCAAAGGCCTGGATGGGCTCCACTTCGTTGACGTCGCGATCATCGCGCGCAAAGCGGCTGTGGTTGCGGCGCGCGTCTTCGATCTCCACCACGAACTTCAGCGGCGTATCCGGCAGCTGCAGGCCTGCATACAGTCGCGTACGCAGCAGCAGCGGATCGTCGAGTCCATTGGCCAGCGGGCGACGCAGGTCGTCGTCGCGGTATTCGTAGCGCAGTCGGTAGTCCAGGCCGAGCTCCAGCCAGGCCGGGCCTCCCTGCGTGCCGAGGTTGCGCACGTAGCGTGGCGGGTCGGTCTCGGGCTGGGTGCCGTAGCTGAACGAGTCGGCAAACCAGCTCTGCTGGGCTGCCACTGAAAAGGGTGCCAACAGCAGCATCAGGCTGCATGGCAGACGCAGGTAATTCAAAGACATGATGAGGGGCACTTCCGGGAAAGTGCCGCATTATGGCGGCTGCTGAAGCGCCGGCTAACCAACTATTCCTGCAAAGCTTAGCAGCAGAACGGGAAACTCAGTGCTTCGCCAGCTCATCTACGTTGATACTGTCCGGATCCTTGAAGGCGCGCTCCAGCTGGGCATGATCCAGCTGCCCCATCCAATGCGCCATCATCAGCGTGCCAATGCCGTTGCCGGCGAGGTTGGTCAGCGCGCGCGCCTCCGACATGAAGCGGTCGATACCGACGATCAGTGCAATGCCGGCCAGCGGGATCACGCTGTCGAACGCAGCGAGTGACGCTGCCAGCGTAACGAGCCCTGCTCCGGATACACCGGCCGCGCCGTTCGACGAGATTGTCATGAACAGCAACAGCCCGATCTGCGTCATCAGCGGCACATCGATGCCGAAGGCCTGGGCGATGAAAATCGCGCCCATCACCATGTAGATGGCGGTACCGTCGAGGTTGAACGAGTAACCGGTCGGAATCATGAGGCCGGCCACCACACGTGGCACGCCGGCCGCTTCCATTTTGGCCAGCATGCGCGGCAACACGGTCTCCGATGACGATGTGCCCAGCACGATCAGCAGCTCGTCCTTGATGTAGCGCAGGTAGCGCACGATGCTGAAGCCGGACCAGTAGCACACGGGACCGAGGATGAGAAAGAGATACAGGATGCAGCTGAGGTAGAACGTCAGCATGAACAGCCCCAGTGAGCCGAGAATCTGGGCGCCGTATTCCCCGATGGTGAAGGCCATGCCGCCCATGGCACCAAGCGGTGCCGTCCACATCACGATGCGGATGATGCCGAACAACACGCCGGAAACCAGATCCAGCGCCTGCTCTGCGGCACGCGCCCGTTCGCCGCCCATGATCGCGATGGAACATCCTGTGAGCACGGCCAGCACCAGCACCTGCATCAGCTGCGTACCGACGAAGGCGCCGACGAAGGTGTCCGGTACCAGATCCAGCAGGAAGTCCGTCATGCTGGTACCGGCGACAGCGCCGGCACTGCGCAGCGTAGCCTCGGCTGCCGAAGCATCGAAGCTGGCCACATCGAGATCGAGCCCGGCACCAGGCTGCAACACGTTGACCACAACGAGGCCGATGCCGATGGCGAAGACGGTGGTCAGGTTGTAGTAGATCACCGCACGCAGCGCGAGGCCCCCGGCGCGGGCCAGATCACCCATGCTGGCGATGCCAGCAGCCACGGTAGCGAAGATGGTAGGGGCGATCACCAGCTTCACCAGCTTGATGAAGAGATCCGCCATCCATTTCATGCTGGAGCCGATGGACGGTGCGAGCACGCCGATAAGGATGCCGGTGCTGATACCGACAAGCACCCAGAAGTACAGGTGATGCCAAAGTGGCTTGCGTGCGGAGGGTTGGCTGGCTGGGGCCTGTGACATGGCAGATATCCCGAAAAATGCAGCCGAAGAATAAGCAGATGCCCCGTCGGCGTCCAGCCTCGCCGCCCTTTCATACAATTGAATCTGCTAAGTAACGCTTACTTTCTTGGTTCGGGGTGCCTTGGGCGGTGGGTAGAGTGGCGGCCGTTGCTTGACTCTAAGCCCTTTTGAAGGACCCAGGACCCAAAATGAAGAATGTCTACCGCTTCGCCGCGCTGGCACTGTCGTCCGGCGCAGCCCTCTCCGCATTCGCACAAACCGCTGCCGCACCGGCACTCGCTGCCCCTGCCGGCAACCTGCTGGTTGCTGCCAGTGGCATCGCCATTGAGGAAGTGCGCGTCACGTCCCGTCGCCGCGAGGAGCTGGCACAGGAAGTACCGATCCCCATCACCGTGGTCAGCGGTGCACTGGTGGCCGACACCGGTGGCTTCAACGTGAACCGCATCAAGGAGCTGATCCCCTCGGTACAGCTGTACTCGTCGAACCCGCGCAACACCGCCATCAGTATCCGCGGCCAGGGCACCACCTTCGGTCTCACCAATGACGGCATCGATCCGGGTGTGGGCTTCTACATCGACGGCGTGTACTTTGCGCGCCCTGCCATCACCACGCTGGACTTCATCGATGTGGATCGCATCGAAGTGCTGCGCGGCCCGCAGGGCACCTTGTATGGCAAGAACACCACGGCTGGCGCCTTCAACGTCACCACGCTGAAACCGCAGTTCGAGAATGACGCGCGCGTGGAATTGAGCGCGGGCAATTTTGATTTCGCGCAGATCAAGGGCACAGTGACCGGCGGCCTCAGCGACAGCGTGGCCGGCCGCCTGTCGTTCACCTCCACCGAACGCGAAGGCAACATCAGGAACGTAGTGACGGGGCAGGATCTGAACAACCTGGAAAACTGGTCGCTGCGCGGCCAGCTGCTGTGGGAAGCCGGTGAAGGCACCGACGTGCGCCTCATCACCGAGCTGTCGCGTCAGGATCCCACGGGCTATGCCCAGGTCTTCGCAGGTTCAGTCCCGAACAAGCGCTCCGCCTATCGCCAGTTTGAATCCATCATCGCCGATCTTGGCTATGCACCACCGAGCCGCGATCCCTTCGACCGTGTCGTGGACCACAACAGCGAATGGCGTTCGGGCAATGACATCGGCGGGGCTTCGCTGAACATCGACCACGAGATCTTCGGCGGCACGCTGACGTCCACCACGGCCTGGTACTTCTGGGACTGGCGTCCGTCCAACGACCGCGATTTCCTCGGGCTCAACGCGCTGGCGCTGTCCCAGGCACCTTCCGACCATGAGCAGCTGACGCAGGAATTCCGCTGGGCCGGCGACCTCACCGACAGCGTAAGCGGCGTGTTCGGCGTGTTTGCCATCCAGCAGGAGCTGCAATCCGACCCCGTGCACCGCGAAGAGCTGGGCCCTGACCAGTGGCGTTTCGTGTCGCCCAATGCCGCCAGCGCAGCGCAGTACCGTACGCCCGGCCTGTTCGACGGCTTCGGCACCGACAGCAGCCCCGGTCTTGAAACCTTCAGCGCGGCGGTGTTCGGCCAACTGGATTGGCGCCTGGGTGACAACCTCAGCCTGCTGACCGGCCTGCGCTTCAATTATGACGAAAAGGATGTGAACTTCCAGCGCACCCGCAGCGGTGGCTCGGTACTCACGGACCCCGCCCTGCTGGCCCTGCGCAATGCGCAGTACAGCAACCAGAGCTTCACCTCGAAGATCGATGACGACAACGTCACCGGTACGCTGACACTTAACTACGCGCTGAACGATACCGTGAATGTGTACGGCACCTACAGCACCGGCTTCAAGCCAGTGGGCCTCAACCTCGGTGGTCTCCCGACCGACGCTGGCCGAATCATGACTGAACTGGCCGTGATCAAGCCCGAGTACGTGCAGCACCATGAACTGGGCGTGAAGACGACTCCGCTGCCCAATGCCTGGCTGAACTTCGTTGCCTACCAGACCGATATCGAGGACTACCAGGCGCAGGTACAAACAGCCGACATCGCGGTTAACCGCGGTTACCTCGCCAATGCCGAGGAAGTGAGGGTGCGTGGCTTCGAGATCGACGGTCGCATCGTGTTCGGCAACTTGTCGCTGCAGGGTGCCTATGCATGGACTGATGGCAAGTACGAGTCCTTTACGAATGCACCGCTGCCGCTGGAAGAAGTGGGTTCGCCGGTGGCGTTCAAGGATATCAGCGGTGGCCTGCTGCCTGGTATCTCGAAGAATGCCGTATCGCTGAGTGGCGAGTACGCGCGCCCGTTGAACCTGCTGGGCACAAATGGCGAGTTCTTCGCCGGGGTGGACAGCTACTACCGTTCGGACTTCTCGTCGAGCCCGTCGCCGTCGCAGTTTCTCAACGTGGCCGGCTACACCTTGCTGAATGCGCGTCTGGGCTTCCGCACTGACGACAGCTGGTCGGCCTTCCTGTGGTCACGCAACCTTACGGACAAGGACTACTTCGAACAGCTGCTGCCGGGTGCCGGCAACTATGGCCACTATGCCGCCGTCCTGGGTGATCCGCGTACCTGGGGAGCAACAGTGCGCTACACGTTCTGAAAAAACTCAAAGCGCCAGCACCAGACTGCTGGCCTCCACTGCCGCCTGTGCCGGCATCCCCGGCTTCAGGCCATGGCCTTGCGCGGCAAAGCCCACCAATTGCAGGCCACCGGGCAGCTCCAGCGTGAGCTCGGTGTCCTGGCGCGCCGTACCAACGCGCGCCACCACGCCATCCAGCACGTTGACCCCTTCTGCTGCTTTGATGCGAGCTGCAATGCGCACAGCAGCTGCCTTGCACAGCAGCACCAGCGTCAGCTGTTCGGTAAGGCCAAGCAACTCCGCGCTTTCCCGCGTGATGAGAGACACCAGACGCTGGCCACCGGCGAGCTTGAGCTGCACCGCCACAGCTTCGCCACGTTTGGGCACACGTACCACCACGGCTGGCAGCTGGTTGCGCATGCTGGTGCGGAGGTTGAGCCGCTGCAGAGACTCCAGCACCGGCGCTGCGCCCGCCTTGCGCGAGAACTGCTGCAGCACCTGGTCTTTCATCGCCTGCATGCGCAGGGAGGCTTCCAGCAACTGCTCGCCTTGTTCGGTAAGACGCGCACCACCGCCGCCACTGCCGCCCACGGCTTTCTCGATGAGCGGCGCGCCCGCGAGGTTGCTGAGCGTCTCCAGTGCATGCCAGGCGGCCTTGTAGCTGATGCCGGCATCGCGTGCCGCCTGCGAAATGGAGCCCACCTCGCGAATCCGGCGCAGGATATCGATGCGCTTGTCTGCTGCGGTATGCCCCAGCGCGCTGTCGAGCGCTCCCTTCTTGTCCCTGCCCATGCTTGACCCCGATTTGATCGCGCTATACCTTTGCGCTATTCACGACATGAATAGCGCTATTGAAGCATGTTTATCCTGCGTCGCTGCTTGCTGACCATCCCGGCCCTGCTGTTGCCGCTTGCTCTCGCGCCGGCAGCGTGCGGAGCGGAATCCGGCGAGGGTCCGCGTATCGAGACCATCGAAGTCTCGGCGCGCCTGCGCCGTGAGGACGCGCAGCGCGTGCCGCTGGCCATGTCCGTGGTCGGTGGCGACACGCTGCAGGCCACCAACACCATCAACGTGTCGCAACTGACACAGCTGGCGCCCAGCCTCAACTTCTCGTCGCCCAATCCGCGCAATACCGCGCTCACCATTCGCGGGCTCGGCAGCAGCGTGGTGGCTGTCGCCCAGGCCAATGACGGGCTGGAACCCGGCGTGGGCTTCTATGTGGATCAGGTGTACCACGCCAGGGCGGCCACGGCCGTGTTCGATTTTCTCGATCTCGAGCAGGTGGAAGTGCTGCGCGGCCCACAGGGCACACTGTTCGGCAAGAATACTACGGCTGGTGCCCTCAACATCAGCACCCGCAAGGCCAGCTTCACGCCGGACGCGGCTGTCGACCTCACCAGGGGCTCCTTCGGTTACGAGCAACTGCGCGTGTCGGTCAATGGACCACTCGTGGAGCAACGCCTGGCCGGGCGCCTGTCCCTGCTCAGCAACCGCCGCGATGGCCTGCTCCATAACACGCGCACTGGCCAGCGCCAGAACGATGTGGACAACCAGGGTGTGCGCGGCCAACTGCGCTTCACGCCGTCGGCACGCTTTACGCTGGACCTTGCAGCAGACCACTACGTCATCGACAGCAACTGCTGCACGCAGGTGCACCATGTCGTCGGCGCGAGCCTTCGTCCTGCTGCACGGCAGTATCCCGCGCTCGCTGCGGCGCAGGCCTATGCCCCTGCCTCTACCGATCCCCATGCGCGCCTGACCAACATCGACGCTCCGCTGCAGGTGATGAGCAAGGAAGGCGGGCTGAGCGCCGTGGCGGCGTGGACCCTGGAGCGGCATGTGCTGAGCTCCGTGAGCGCCTGGCGTTTCTGGGACTGGCTGGCTGCCAATGATCGCGACTTCACGGGGCTCGGCATCCAGACCCTGCAAGGCATTCCGTCGCGACAGGACCAGTACAGTCAGGAACTGCGCATCAGCAGCACCGGCGCTGACGGGTTCGACTATACCGCAGGGCTTTATGCCTTCACGCAACGCATCGAGGCACAACCGACCACGGCCTATGGCCCGCTCGCGGCATTCTGGCTGCTCGGCCCCGAACCGCAGATTCCCGCCAACCTGCTCGACGGTTACCGCAGTGATGCCAGTACCCGCTTCGACTCCGACAGCTACGCCGTGTTCGCCGAAGGCGTGTTCCATCTGCCGGCCAATATCGATCTCGCGACCGGCCTGCGCTACACCTGGGAAGACAAGCAAGGCCGCTTTTCCTCGGCAATCTCCGGAGGTCTTGCCACCAGCGACCCCGAGCTGCAACGTCGCCAGCGGTCGATACTGCATGCGCAGGACTATGCGGCAGCCGTGAGCGAAGACAACGTCTCCGGACGCCTCAACCTGTCCTGGCAGGGTCATGCGCAGTTCATGCCTTACCTGAGCTGGGCGCGCGGCTTCAAGTCCGGCGGCATCAACATGTCGGGGCTGCCGCTGACGCCGGACAACCTGCCCGCGCTGGCCACCGCCAGGATCGATCCGGAAGAAAACACCACGCTGGAGATCGGCTTCAAGAGCCAGTGGCTGCAGGACCGCCTCAGCATCAACGTGGCCGGCTTCCGCACGCGCGTGCGCGACTTCCAGGCCAACGTGATCGACAGCGGGCCCGGCGCGCTGCGTGGCTACCTCGCCAACATTCCCGAGGTGCGCGTGGATGGCGTGGAACTGGACCTGGCCTTGGCCCTCAGCGAGTCCCTGTCCGCAACGCTTTCCGGGGCGTGGACCGACGGGCGCTACCAACGCTATCCCAACGCGCCCTGCCCGCTCGAACGGACCGGCAGCCCGCTGGCCACCTGCGATCTCTCCGGCACGCCACTGGCCGCGCTGCCGAAACAGGCGCTTTCGTTCGGCGCCCAGTACACGCGCCAGTTTGCCGCAGCGGGGCAGCGCGGAGAGCTGTGGCTGCGCGGCGATCTTGCCACCCGCAGCGCGATGAGCGGCGAAACCTCCAACTCGATCCATACCCGGCTGCCGGCACAGCAACTGGTGAACCTGATGCTGGGCTTCCGCAGCAGCGAAAACTGGGAGCTGACCCTGTGGTCGCGCAACCTGCTCGACGAGCAATACCTGCATAGCGTGACGGTGCAGGCCGGCAACTCCGGACTGGTGCTGGCCTTGCCGGGCGAGCCCCGCATCAATGGCATGACCCTGCGCCTGGTTTTCGGCAGCTGAAGGCGACGGGCTCAGCGTGGCGCAGTGTCATGCAGATTGCCCTGCGGATGCAGTATCTGCGCCGCCAGCCCAAGCTCAGCGGCGGCCCGTTGTAGACGCTGATCGCGGGTCCACAATCCTTGCGTGCCGCCAAGCGCCACTGAGGCCAGCAGGTGCGCATCCACCCACCCAATGCCTTTGCCCATCAGGCGCCGGCGCTCGATGAAGAACAAGGTCTCGGCATTGCTGGCGCAGCGGCAAGGCGGCAACCGCTGCAGCAGGGACAGCACCTCTGAGCGGTTGCGCAAGTTGCCACAGGCGAGCTCGCCGAGTACCCAGGGATGCATCAGCACCTCTCCCAGTTCCAGATGCCACACCAGCGCAGCATCCCGCGCGCGCAGGTGCTCGATCCACACGGACGTATCGACGAGGATCATGCGCGGCCACCCTGACGACGAGGGACATCGTCGAGTTCCGGCTCACTGCCGCCGAGCAGCGCAAGACGTCGCGAACTTTCGCGCTCGATCAGGACTTCCAGTGCCAACCGCACCAGGGCGGTCTTTTCCGTCAGTCCCGTCAGGCGTCGGGCAGTTTCCAGCAGGTCTTCGTCCAGGTTGAGCGTCGTTCGCATGTCGATGGCCTCTTGAGATGCGCCTTTATAAGGCATCAAATGATGCTACCGTGAGACATCCATCGTCAAGCCGCCCCCGGAAATCAGGGTTGGCGGAGGCAGGAAGTTCTGGCCAAATAGGGTGAATGGTTGCGGCTTGCGCCGGCACCCGACTCCAGCTGCAGAGGTGTCATCGTGAAGAAGGCCCGCCTGGTGGTAGCACTGCTCGTGTTCTGCACGCTGGCCACCACGCTGTTCGCCCAACGCGGTTTCCGCCGCGGCATGATGGCTCCCACGCCCGGCCAGGCCGCAGCCGGCGCGCCAGCCGAGTGGACCTTCGCGCGTCTGGCCTATGACAGTGCAGGCATGCGCGGTGGCAGCTGGTGGGTGGACTACCCGGGTGCCGAGTATCACCTGTCGCAGGCAGTCGATCGCCTCACGCTGGTCGACCCGCATGAAAGCGGGCATGTCATCAGCCCCGACGATGATGCGATCTTCGACTACCCCTGGCTCTACGCCGTGGAGCCCTGGAGCTGGAGCTTCAGCGATACCCAGGCGCGGCGCCTGCGCGAGTACTTCCTGCGCGGCGGCTTCATGATGGTGGACGACTTCCACGGCGAGCAGGAATGGCAGCTGTTCATGACCGGGCTGCGCAGGATCTTCCCGGACCGCGCGGTCGAAGACATCCCGGAGGAGGACGCCATAAACCTGATGCCATACCAGACCACCCAGCGCCTGCAGGTGCCAGGCCCCAACTACATGAGGGGCGGGCTAACCTACGAACGCAGCGACGGCATCACGCCACACTGGCGCGGCATCCGCGACGAGGATGGTCGCTGGATCGTGGTGATCTCGCACAACATCGACTACGGCGAAGGCTGGGAGCAGGCCGACACACCGGAGTATCCCGAGCCGTTTACACGGCAGGCCTACGAGATCGGCATCAACTACCTGATCTACAGCCTGACACACTGAAAACAGCATGGCACCTAGCCAGGCTTTGACCGATGACCAAGGCCGATCCACTTGGCCCCGCGCCCTTTGCCCAGCGGCATGATCAATCCTTCCGTTTTCATCGCTCGCAACACCAATCGCACCATGTCACGACTGACGCCGGGACAGGCCTCTTCAATTTCGGAAATCGAGAATGGCAGATTGCGCTTGAGAATTTCAGCACGCACACGCTCACCCTTGGCACCGCGTCCGCGCCCGATTGTGCCAACCCGCTCCCCGAATTCCTTGTAGGCGCGCAGCAGTGCGCCCCAGAAGTAATCGAGCCATGGAGCAATGTTGTGTGCTGCTTCGTGCCAACCCTGTGAGCTCACTTCCAGCGTCTCGTAGTAACTCTCCTTCGACTCCTCGAAGATGCGCTCCAGGCTGATGAACCGCCCCACAGCGTAGTCGAAGTGGTAGAGCAGTTGCAGAGTGAGCAGCCGCGCCATGCGTCCGTTGCCATCGGGAAAGGGATGGATGCACAGGAAGTCGAGGATGGCCAGCGGCACCAGCACCAGGGGATCAGCCAGATGCTGATCCAGCGCGGTTCGATAGCGTGTGATGAGATCCGTCATCGCCATCGGAGTGAGATGCGCGGCCACGGGCTGGGAGCGGATACGCGTACTGCCATCAGGTTGTCGTTCGATGATGTCGTTGTTGGTGGCCTTCCAGTGGCCGCCTGGTTGGGGCATGTAGCGGTACAGGACGCTGTGCAGTTGGAGCACTGTGCCCTCGGACAAGGGCATCTGGGCACCGCTCTCATGGATGAGAGCCAGCGCATCACGATAGCCGGCTACTTCCTGCTCGGACCGGCTCTTGGGCACGGCGTTTTTGAGGACCAGCGATTTCAGTCGCGCCGCAGAGACGACCACCCCTTCGAGTCGGTTGGATGACTCGGTCGACTCGACCACTGCAACCTGCCGCAAGTCACTGAGCACTTCGGGCGATTGGGCGACATACAACTGTTGCTTGCCCCGGTACTCGCCCAAGGCACGCAAGGTGGCCAGTTGCCGGGCATCAAAGCGCAGCTTGGCGAGGTAGTCGGGCGAGAGTGAGTGCATTTGCGCGTCACAGGTGGCGGAAATGGGGTAATCCTAGCCAATAATAGGGTATTTACCAAGCCAATTACCCCAATAAAAGACTGGTTACCCCATTTATTGCCACTCCCTGCCTTCCGCTTCTTTGGGTTCACGCATAGCTGGCAGCCTGTCACCCCATCGCCTATATTGCCGTGAAAAGTTAGAAGCGGTACCTCATGAACACTCCCCCTGCGCTTTCCCCGACCAGCGGTCCTGGCTTGCGCCTGCTGCTGGCCATCCTCATCGTGGCACTGAACCTGCGTGGTGCCGTCACCAGCGTGGGGCCGCTGTTGGACCTGATCCAGGCGGAAATGGCGCTCTCATCCGCCGCGGCCGGCTTTCTGGCGTCACTGCCGCTGTTTGCTTTTGCGTTTGTCTCGCCTTATGCGGCGGTGCTGGCGCGGCGCATCGGCCTGGAGGCTGCGATCTTCACCTCCCTTCTGACTTTGCTGGCCGGCATCGCGCTGCGTCATGTCGAAGGGCCGTTTTTCCTGTACACCGGCACGGCCTTCATCGGCATCGGCATCGCCATCAACAACGTGCTGTTGCCAGGCTTGTTGCGCCGCGAATTCCTGCTGCAGTTGCCGCTGGTCACGGCACTGTTCACGATGGTGCTGGTGACAGCGGGTGGACTCGGCTCCGCCCTGGCGATTCCGCTTGAATCCCTCGGAGGCTGGCGTCCATCGCTGCTGGCCTGGCTGCTGCCGGTGCTGATCGGCCTGGTGGTCTGGGCACCGCGCCTGCGTCACAACACGCGACCGCAGGCACCGCCGCAGGGGCGCACCTCGCTGTGGCGCAGTCCCATCGCGTGGCAGGTGAGCCTGTTCATGGCCTGCCAGTCCACCGCCTTTTACGTGATGATCGCGTGGCTGCCGAGCCTGTTGGCCGATCTCGCCGGCATCAGCCCGGCACGCTCCGGCTGGATCCTCTTCATCTACCAGATCTTCGTGCTGGGCGGCGTCATGGGCGTGCCGGTGCTGGTACATCGCTTCGATGACCAGCGCTGGATCGGTGCCGGCTGCGCCAGCCTCATCTTCATCGGCTACGCGGGACTCTTGTTTGCTCCAGCCGACGCGCTGTTCTGGTTGAGCATCATGGGGGTCGGTGCCGGCGGTTCGCTGGTGCTGGCGATGACCTGGTTCGGCCTGCGCGCCAGCTCTACCGGACAGGCAGTCGCCCTGTCCGGCATGGCACAGGCCATCGGCTACCTGGTGTCGGCGTTTGCGCCCATCCTCGTGGGTTGGCTGCACGACAGTACCGACGGCTGGACCCTGCCGCTGCTGCTGATGCTGGGCTTTGCCGCTACCCAGGTCTGCATGGGTTTTCTGTCGGGCAGAAGGCGGACAATCGGGGAAGTTCAGCCGTTGTAGATGAGGCCGCCCTTGCTGGCGTACTCCTGCAGGATCGCTGCCGCATCGGCGCGCAACACGTCGCGCATTACCGTGATGCCGCGCTGCTCCAGCGCCTGCTGCCACTCGGGCAACTTGTCGCCTTCGTCAAAGCCGATGGCACGTGCATCCGCATCGCGCGCACCGCATACCAGCCGCGTGACGCCAGACCAGGGCACGGCGCCAAAACACATGGCACAGGGTTCCGTGCTGGTGACCAGCTCACAGTCGAACTTGCCAGCGTCACCCAGGTCGTAGCGGCCCAGCGCCTTCTGCGCGAGCGCAATCGCCACCATCTCGGCGTGCAGCAGCGAGCACTGCGCTGGCTCCACCAGGTTCACGCCCACGGACAGCAGTTCATGCTCCGGCCCGAATACGGCTGCTGCAAAAGGTCCACCGCTGCCGCGCCGTACCTGCTCGCGCGCGAGACCCAGCACGAACTGCATGCGGGCTTCCACACTGAAGAGAACGAGATTGGCAGGCACACGCTGGCGCACCCAATCAGGCAACTGGAAACTGAAGTCGGTGGCGGGCGAGGTGTTGTGCGGAGCCAAGGCCGGACCTTCCAGCAGGCTCAGGGCAACACCACTTCACCGATGAAATTTTCCGACATGAGGTAGCCGCGATACCAGATGCGGAACTTCATGTTGCGGGTCGGGCTGAACGGCGGTTTCAGCTCGCCGGTGAACAGCGGGACCTCGTCGCAGCCGCCTTCGCTGCGCTGCTCCAGGGTGCCGGAATGGATCTGCAGCGCGAGGTCGTAGTAGCCCACCGGCGTGGTCAGCAGGTTGGTCTGCCGCAGCGTGGCGCGGATGCACTTGCGTCCCGAGTTGGTGACTGTGGGCGCGGTACTGATGCGGCGGTTGCCGGAAAGATCGACCGTAATCGGCAACCACAGGTTGTTGTCGGCAAGACGCGGCTGGCCCAACTGGATGCCACCCACGGACTGCAGGAATTCCCAGCTGACCGACGGATCGACCACGGCACGCATGGAAGTACTGGAGCAGGAACCCAGCAGCAGGGCTGCGGGCAGCAGGAACAGGGCGCTGAATGTCTTCATCTTGGCTTTCCTGGTGAGGCTCCCCGGAGGAAGCGTGTGCGGGGATTATAGTGAATATGCGCTGACAGCACAGCGCGGCAGCAGACCAACACAGTAAGGTACCAGGGTTGGCTGGCTGTCAATTGCGGTAGTATTGCGCACCAATATCCCCGGGCAACAGGAACCTCCACACATGCCGACTTCGCGCCTTTCTTCTCTGGCCTCGTCACTGGCTTTGGCCGTCTGCAGCAGCATGTTACTGCAGGCCTGTGCGCCGGATTCGACACCGGCCCCCGCCGCACCTGAGCAGGCTGCTGCACCCGCAATGACAGCAGTTGCTGCGCTCGGCGCCAGCGGTCCCGACGCTGCGACGCTCGCCGCCGCAGCGAACAACGCAAGCGACTGGCTCAGCTATGGCCGCGACTACGCCGAGACGCGCTTCAGCCCGCTGAACCAGATCAATGCCGACAATGTCACGCAACTGGGGCTCGCCTGGAGTTTTGACAGCGGCGAAGTGCGTGGCCACGAAGCGACGCCACTGGTGCACGACGGCATCATTTACGCCACGCGCCCCTGGAGCAGCGTGTTCGCGCTGGACGCCCGCACCGGCGCACAGCTGTGGAACTTCGATCCGCAGGTAGACAAGAGCATGGGCTGGAAGGCCTGCTGCGATGTGGTGAACCGTGGTGTTGCGCTGTATGAAGGCAAGGTCTTCGTCGGCGCCCTCGACGGCCGCCTCATCGCACTCGATGCCCTTACCGGCGGCGTGCTGTGGGAAGTGCTGACGGTCGATCCCGAGCGCCCCTACACCATCACCGGTGCGCCACGGGTGGCTGACGGCAAGGTCATTATCGGCAACGGTGGCGCAGAACTGGGCTCGCGCGGTTACGTCACCGCCTACGACGCCAACACCGGTGCCGAGCAATGGCGCTTCTGGGTAGTACCAGGCAATCCTGCCGACGGCTTCGAGAATGAAGACATGGAGTTCGCTGCCACCACGTGGTCAGGCAACTGGTGGGAAGTGGGCGGAGGTGGCAATTCCTGGGATTCCATCATCTATGATCCCGAGGCGCGCCTCGTTTACGTCGGCACCGGCAACGGCGCGCCATGGAGCCACGAGCTGCGCAGCGAGGGTGTGGGTGACAATCTCTATCTGTCGTCCATCGTCGCGCTGCACGTAGACAGCGGCCGCGTGGCCTGGCACTACCAGACCACGCCCGCCGACAACTGGGACTACACCGCCGTGCAACCGCTGATGCTGGCGGACATTCCCATCAACGGCGTGCTGCGCAAGGTCATCATGCAGGCGCCGAAGAACGGCTTTTTCTATGTCCTCGACAGAATCACCGGCGATCTCATTGCGGCTGACGCCTACGCCGAAGTGACCTGGGCCAGCGGTATCGACCTGGAGAGCGGCCGTCCGATCGAAACGCCGCAGGCGCGTTACGACAACGCCCTGAGCACCGTGATGCCCGGCCCCAGCGGCGCGCACAACTGGCATCCGATGTCGTTCAATCCGGTCACGGGTCTCGTGTACCTGCCCAGCATGCAGGGCACCTCGTTCCCCTACTCGGTCGAGGAAGGTTTCGTGCACCAGCCGGGCACCTGGAACATCGGCGTGAGCCGCAGCAACTTCGCCAACCTCGAGCAGCGCCCGCAGGACCAGTATGCGGAAGGCACCGGCCCTGAGACGCGCTCGCCGGGAGCACTCATCGCCTGGGACCCGCTGACCCGCCAGCCGCGCTGGGTGGTGGACTATCCCTTCACGGTGAACGGCGGCACGCTGACCACGGCCGGTAATCTGGTGTTCCAGGGCGGCGCCGACGGCAAGCTGCGCGCGTTCACGGCGGATGCCGGTACTTTGCTGTGGGAAGTGGCGTTGGGCGTAGGCGTCATGGCGCCACCGATCACATATGAGCTCGACGGCGTGCAGTACCTCAGCGTTCTCGCAGGCTGGGGCGGTTCCGCTGGTCTGCTCAGTCCCGGCACCACTGGCACCTACAAAGGCGAAGGGCGTCTGTTCACGTTCGCACTGGGTGGCGAGCAGGACTTTGAACCTGTGCGCGGACAGCCGCTGCCGGAACTGACCGCGATCGACTTCAATGACGACGCCGCGCTGCTGGCCCGTGGCGAAGACATCTACGGCCTGCGTTGCTCCGTCTGCCATGGCCGCAGCGCGGTGTCCGGTGGTTCCCTCGCCGATCTGCGTTATGCCAGCGCAGCCACCTACAACATTTTCCACGACATCGTGCGGCGCGGCGCCTACAGCGGGCTGGGCATGCCGAACTTCGGTGAGTTCATCACCGACGAGGATGCAGAGGCAGTCAAGCAGTGGTTGCTGGCGCGACGTGCTGCATTGATGGAGCAGGCACCATAGTCTGAAGAGACCTCTGGCAATACGCTCAGTCGTCGAGAAAAGGCTCGGTCTTTACCAACGACTTCAGCTCACTGCAGCACGGCTGCTTCGATACCAAACCCGCTCAAGCTCATGGTGGCAGCATAGTAGGTAGCCAGCGCCACCTGGTGCGTCAGCGCCGCCTGAAGACGTTTGAGCTGGGCCTCGCCCACCTGGCGCTCACGCACGTTCAGCAGGAAAAAATCACTGATGCCCGCCGTAAACCGCTGCACTTCGGCTTCTGCGAGACGCCTGGATACCTCCAGCTCTTGCTGTGCGAGCACTTCCAGTTCCCGCGTGGCATCCAGATTAAGCAAGGCCTGACGTATATCGAGCCCCAACTGATCCTGCAGCTGGCGCATGGTGTGATCGATACCGTCCATCTCGGCACGCGCCGCTGCTGCCTTGCCGCTGGCGGTGCGGGTACGCAAGGGAACGCTGAAAACGAGTTTGGCTACATTGTCGGTACCCATCAGATTCACGGGCCCGCGACCAATGTCACGGGCCGCGTAGTACTCGAGGTCGACCTTGGGCTGCATGCTGTTCAACGCAAGACGTTCGTCGAGTCCTGCCTGCTCGCGCGCTACTTCCAACTGGCGTATTTCCGGTCGCCTTTCGAGCACTGCCGCCACAATCTCAGGAATGGGACGCTCTAGCAGCTCTGACTGGTCGGGCGGCAACTCCAGCGTTGGCGCATAGACCGGCTGCTGCATACCGCCATCGACATCGCGCAGGTACAACGCCAACTGCTGTGCCGCCATGTCGAGCTGGCGCTGGGCATCCACGACCAGACCCCGGCGCTGCAGGATGGCCTGGTCATTCTCAACCTGCAGGATTTCGGCAACGGCACCAGAGTCCACCTGCGTAGTCAAGGCTTCGCCGCGCGCATCGGCCAGCTGCAACAACTCCTCGTAAGCCGTCAGCAGGCGTGCCGCCATGAGCCAGCGTGCGTAGGCAACATAGGCGGTTTCAAGGACATCCAGCTTTACGGCATTGAGTTCCTGCGAATCGGCCAGCAGTTCCAGCTGGCTTTCGATCACGCTCGCACGACGCTCATCAATGTCGCGGTCACGCCACAGCGACAGGCCGACACCGGCGCGCGCTTCCCCGCCACTCAGCGTGAAACCTCCGTCCTCGTAGGTGGGAAAGTTGCCGTCGGAGATACGGTAGCCGGCGAAAGCACGGGCATTGAACAGGGGAAAGTTCTGTACGAGTCCGGCATCGCCACCGTGACCATCGTAATAGCCGCCAAGTCGCCCGCCCAGACTGCCGTCGATGCGCGGATCAAAGATACCTTCAGCCGCCATCACCAGCGCCTGACTGCTTTCTACCGAACTCTGCACCGCGAGGATGCGCGGCAGGTGGCGCAAGCTGCTGTCGAGCACCTGCTGCAAGGTCGTAGGCTCAGTGGCAGGCTGCGCCTGCAGCGGCAAGTGGCAAGAAACGAGGCCGAGCAAGACCAGTAACGCGCGCACCTTCATCTCGCAGCTCCCGTGTCGAGCACGCCACTGGCAGTGACGGCCGCATTGACCGGTGGAAAGTTGTTCATGCGGCGCCAGAGCTCATAGCCCAGCGGCACGGTCTCCAGCAGCACCCAGCCCTGTACGCTCGCGCCAAGGCGCACGAAGGATTCTGGTGGCCAGCCGCAATTGCCGGCCACGTTGAGGCCCGGGCGCATATCGACGCCGAAGCAGCCTGCTTCCAGCTTGTCCTCCGCCAGCAGCACGCGGAAGCTGCCATCGACCCGGGCATTGGGTTCCACGAACACGACTTCGGCCGCGAAGGTGCCGACCGCGAATTCCGGCAGACCGCTGAACTGGAAGGCCGGCCAGCCATCGAACTGCAGGCGTGCCTTGCGTCCGGGATGCACGAGACCGATGTCGCGACCCTCCAGATAAATCTCCACTACCCGCTCCGTGCCGGCCGGCATGAAGGTCGCCAAGGCCTGACCGGCGCTGACCATCGTGGCGACGTCCCCGGCTTCCACATGCATGATGGTGCCGTAGCGCGGCGCCACCACCAACTGGCTGCCCTGACGCGACAGGTTCACTTCGGCATCGTTGACCTCGCCCTGCGCCTGTTCCTCGGTGATACGCAGTTGCTGCACACGGATCGAAGCCTGCTCGAGGTCGAGGCGCGAGGCCAGGCCATCGGCGAACAGCGACTCCCGACGCACCAGATCAAGGCCAGCCGTGCGCGTGGCGTCGCGTGCCGCCTCAAGCTTGCGCCTGGCAGCCTGCAGCTGCGCATCGAGGCGCGCTACCAGTTCATCGTCTACGTCCACGATGCGCACGAGGGGATCACCGGCTTTTACGGTGGATGCATCGCTTACATACCATTCCGCGATACGTCCCGAGACCATGGCACTGATGTTCTGCACGCGGTCGCGCGGATCCAGTGTGGTCACCCGACCCGGTCCCGTGGTGGTCTGCACCCAGGGCATCAGGGCGAGAACTGCGCCTGTCAACAGCAGGGTGAGCAGTACCAACCAGGCGACGACACGCAGGACCCGCGGCAGGCGGATTTCCTGCAGCGCCGAGAATGCCGCAAGGTGCGGTGCGACGTAGGCATGGTCGAAGGAAAATTTTCCTGCGCGTTTTCTGTCATGAGCTGCAGCCATGGTCTCAGGCTCCTGTATCGGCACTAAGAATGAGGTAATCATCATGCAGTTCCAGCTGCGTATCGGCGCCCGGAACTTCGCGCTGGCTGAATGCAATGAGGATGCGGCCGCTGCTGCGCCAGGCGTTGATAAAGGCCTCCAGATGCGGCCGCGAGAGGCAGTCGAATATCTGCGTCAGCACCAGTACCCGCGCCTCGCCGAGCAGGGCGTGCGCAAGTTTCACCCGCAGCGCCTGGTCCAGCAACAGTGGCGCGCCACTGTAGCTGAGCTCGGTGTCGAGTCCTTCCGGGAGCTCTCGCACGCAGGTATCGAGATCCAGCAAAGACAGCACCTCGTGCAGGCGCGACGGGGTCACGGTGCCACCCGCCAGAGCCAGGTAATCCCGCAGCGTCATCGGTACCAGGGTCTGGCGGTCCAGCACACACAGCAACGAGCGCTGCTGCGGCAGACTGCAGGAGAGCAGGTCGAGCTCGCCCAGCCACATGCCACCACCACGGACCTGCACATCGCGTTGCAGCAAGCCACAGAACAGATTCTGGATGCGACCGTTGGGGGCGGACGCTGCGACCACACTGCCGGGCGCCAGCTCCAGATTCAGCGTCATTTCGCCACGCACAGTCACTGCCTGCAGCTTGCGCAGCTGCAGGGCTCCCTGCGGGATCGCTGCCGGCGGCAGAATCACCAGCTTCTCGACCTCCACCTCATCCAGGCGATAAAGTTCTTCGGCCGCTGCACAAACGTCGTAGTAGTAACCAAGATAGCCTGAGAGCTGCGGCAGCGAATACAGGATGGCTGACATGATGAGTTCGGCCGCCACCAGTTGCCCCAGTGTCAGTTCACCGCGGATCACGAGCCAGCCGCCGATGGCCAGCAGTACGGCACTGGCCAGCGCATACAGCAGCAAAAAGCTCAGCAACTGGCGGAACCCATGGCGGAAGTGCGAGACCTGCGCATCCAGGTGGCTGCGGATCAAGCGTTCACTTTCCTGCAGGGCGGCGTCGGTGCAGTGCTGCGTCTTGAAGAAGGCATTGTTCACGGCAAGGCCCTGCAGCCAGGCTGCCGTGTCGTGCTTGGCTTGTGACAGCTCGAAAGAGGAGGTGATGGCCTTCCAGCTCCACAGCTTCCACACCAGCCACAGCAGCAGCACCAGTCCGACACTGAAAATGAAAAAGTAGAAGTGGTACAGGGAGACCATGATGAAACCGATCACCCCCTGGAACAGCAGCGTGAACCCGTTGCTGAGGATGTAGGGTACGTTCTTCTTCAGCGTCATGATGTCGAAGAAGCGGTTGAACAAGGCAGCACGCCGGCCCGGATCGAAGTAACCGATCTGCGCCAGGAGGCCAGTCATGGCGATCTCCGCCGTGATACGGGTAAAGAGGCGGCGGCTGAACAGCTCCATGGTCCAGGCACGCAGGGCGTACAGCACCCCTGACACCACCAGCAGCACGAACAACAGCACCCCGATACTGATAACGGCACTGAACAGACCGGTGTTGGACACGCTGTCGATCAGCAGTTGGACCGACAAGGGGATGGCCAGGGTCAACAGGGATATGGCTATGCTGTAGACCAGTACCACCCTGTAGAACGCACTCTCCGGTCCCAGCATGCGCGCAAACAAGCGCCTGAATGCTGCTGGCCCTGGTAACTCATGTGCTGCTGTTGCCGCCATTCACTCCCCCTGCGCCCAGCGCAATACCCAACTAAAAAGCTCAGGTATGGTAATGAAGTCTTTTACTTCATGAATCCCGGTTCTTGATAGTTTTTTAATATCACGCACGCACCAAATCAGGGCGCTTGCAGACCACTTTTCGTTGGTCAGACAACAGCTTGTCGGCGGGTCAGCCACAAGCCCGACACCATGCCGAATCCAGAGGCCAGCAAGCCCATGAACATCGCCGGGACCGGAAAGTCGGTCTGGCCGTAGGCAAACCACAGATATGCCAGCAGACCCAGCAGCATGGCGGCGAGGGCCGCTCCGGCCGAAGCGCGGGGCACAAACAGCGCGCACAGCATCGGGACCAGGATGGATACGGCGCCCAGAATGGAGGACTCCGCGACAAGATCATAGATATTGCCGCTGTTCAGGGCCAGCACGGTGGCAATGATCGCCATCACCAGTACCGACCCACGCGAGATCCACAGCAGTTCGCGGTCACTCGCCGCTGGCCGCAACAGCGGTTTGATGAGGTTTTCCGCCAGGATCGACGATGGCGCCAGCAGGGCGCCACTGCAGGTACTGAAGATGGCCGAAATCAGCGCGCCATAGAACAGTACCTGCAGCCACAGCGGCGCATGCAGCGACACCAGTGTCAGCAGCGCATTCTGCGTATCGCCCTGCAACAACTGCGGTTCCAGGCGCAGGACCACCAGCCCAAGGTACAGGGGCAGCAGCGCGAACAGCAGGTAGAGAAAAGCACCGCAGAAGGTGGAACGTACCGCGATCGTCTCGCTGCGCGCAGCGTTGGCGCGCTGGAAGATGTCCTGCGAGGCCAGTGAGCCCAGCCCCAGCGTCAACCAGGCTGCCGTCCAGTCCAGCCAGCTCATGCCGTTGGCAGCCGTCGGCACGAATTCGAAGAACTGCGCGCGCGGTGGCTCCATCAAGGTGGCGAAGCCCACACGATTGGTGAAGAACACACAGAGCAGCAGCAGTCCCGTGATGATCACGAGGCTCTGCACGAAGTCCGTCAGCGACACGGCCCACATGCCTCCGGCGCTGGTGTAGGCCGTAACGATCACGGCACTGAGCAAGAGGCCACTGTGCGGCGAAAGTCCGAACACTGTCTCGAACAGCAAGCTCAGCGCGATGAGCTGTGCTGCGATGTAACCGACGAAGGTAAGGATCATGCAGATGGCCGCGACGCTTTCGACGCGCGCGCCGTAATGCTGGCGGAACAGGTCGCCCAAAGTCAGCAGGTTGCGACGGTACAACGGCCGCACCAGGAACAAGGCAAACAGCACGAGACAGAGAAACCCGCCGAAGGGATCCTCGATGACACCGAGCAGCCCGTGCTGCATGAATTCGGCACTGGCGCCGAACACCGTTTCGGAGCCGAACCACAGTGCAAACAACGCCATGGAGCTCAGCATGAACGGCAAGCGGCGGCTGGCATTGATGAAGTCGCCGCTGCCGCGGATCAGCGTGGCCGCGACGAGGCCAATGCACAGGGTGACAAGCAGGTACAGCGCGACGAAGAAGCCCAGAGACATGCAGCGCTCAGGCGTCGAAGAAGCGTTGCACGCGCCGCTGCAACAGTTCTTGCAACGACTGCTGCAGCTCATCGCGGCTGAAATGGTAGAAGCCTTCGGCGTAGCTTACCTGTCGCGGCAGGCTGAACGTACGCAGCCTGTTCATGGCTTCAACGATCTCGATGTAGTTGTTCTCATCGAGCTGGCTCAGGTACTGCATCATGAGCGCGCGCTTGCCGGGCATCTGCGCGGTGATGTCGACTAGGCGGTTGACGGGATTCTGCACGCTGATTTCATAGGCTATCGCTGCAGGTCGTTGTGCTTCCGGCAACTGTTGCAGCGCGGCCCACACCAGCAGCGCGGTGGCGCGATGATCCGGGTGCGGCTCGTACATGCCGGGAAGGAACACGCAAGCCGGTGCCCGCTCGCTGATCAGGTCGGCGAGTACGCGGACCAAGGCGTCCTGCGGCACGAGCCCGCGATCCGGTTCACCCAGGAAAAATACGCTGGCCAGGCCCAGGGCTGCTGCAACCGCCCACGCCTCACGTTGGCGCACGCGCACCAGATCATCCTGCTGACCACCAAGCGCACCATCGGTCATGATGACCAGATGTACCTGGATGCCGGCATCGCGCGCGCGCAACAAGGTCCCGCCCATGCCAAAGGTTTCGTCATCTGCGTGCGGAGCGAAGACCAGCCAGGGTCCCGGAGCAAGGTCGCTGACGCTGTAGGGAACGATGTGTGCTTCGCTGATCATTGGAAATCCGTGTCTCCGGGCAACAGCCACCAGTGGTCACGCAGTTCAGCAGGCGCCGGACCGTCTGTCCAGATGTTGGTGGGAATGCTGACACCCATGTCGCGCTCGGTCCGGCCTTGTGTGGGCAGGCAGTCAGTGAAGGCGGCGGAGCACCAGGTCAGCACGCGCGCGCAGCCCAATGCCGCAGCTTCTGCCTGGGCAAGCGCCAGCAAGGTCGGGAAACTGCCCGGCGCGCCCAGCAGGTCCATCAGCATGCAGCTGTCGCCGTCATGCCGCAGGACGAACACGCCAGCTACTGCCCCGGTGAGGCGCGCGCGGCAGAGCACCACGCGATACTGTCGTTCAGGATGCTCGAGGTAGCGCCAACGTAGCCAGGCGGGCGTTTTGCTGCCGACGATGTGCTGGGCAAAGCCTTGCTGCAGTTGCTGCCACGCCTGGTCCAGCGCGGCCTCATGGCGGGGAAAATCCGCTGCAGTAATCATGGTGCGGCGATACAGGTGCTGCGACCAGTGGCGCGCGGCGGGCCAGGCGAGCTCCAGTACTTCGCCAACCGGCGCATAAAAGCCGAGCAGCTCAGCCAGCTTCATTACGCGGCGATTGGGAAAACCGTAGGCCAGCGGGTAGGGCTTGCCGTAGCCCAGGTAGTGTTGGGCGAATCCGGTGAAGGCGAGGTAGAAGGGACTGCCACTGCGCACAGCATGGCGCTCACTGGGCGCCACCATGACATCCGTGATCTGCACGGCAGCTGTCTCCTTGCCTTGCCACAGCACCTTGCGACCCATACCACCGTAGTGTGCAACGAGTCGCTCGCCGTCGAACACCAGCGTGGCACAGCCGGTGTCACGGGCATATTTCCACTGCCACAGCGCGGCGCTCATCTCCTGCCCGAATACCTCGTGGAACAGGGCACGCACCTGCGCCGCATCCCCTGCTTGCAGGGTACGGCATGTATAGAGCTTGGTACTGACAGGAGCGGACACGCCGGGCTTTGACCTTCGCTGCTGGAGGGTGCGGTGGCTGGCGTACCTGGACGCAAGCGCAGCCAGTTAGCCAGATACCTGCAAGCCTGTAAACCGACGCCGGACTCAGCGCTTGTGCAGCGCATCCTGCAGTAACGAGCCAAAACTGCCAGGACCCTTGGCAGCGGGCTCCGGTACCCGCTTGGGCTGGGCCGGTTTGCCCGAGTGCTGACCTCTCCCCGCGCTGCCGGCACTGCCCGCAGCAGCCGGTTGCGGCTTGTCGTCCAGGCGCATGGTGAGGCTGATGCGCTTGCGCTTCTCGTCTACCTCCAGCACTTTTACGCGCACCACATCACCGGTTTTGACCACGCTGTGCGGGTCCTTCACGAAGGTGTTGGACAGCATGGAGATGTGCACCAGACCATCCTGATGCACGCCAACGTCGACGAAAGCACCGAAGTTGGTCACGTTGGTAACGGCGCCTTCGAGGATCATGCCGGGCGTAAGGTCACGGATCTCGGTGACGCCTTCCATGAAGTCGGCCGACTTGAACTCGGGGCGCGGGTCGCGACCCGGTTTTTCCAGTTCCTGCAGGATGTCCTTCACGGTGGGCAGGCCTGCCTTGTCCGTCACGAAGTCGGTTGCATTCAGGCCACGCAGGAAACTCGTGTTGCCCATGATCTGTTCAATGTTCTTGCCGGTTTTCGTGATGATCTTTTCGACCACGCCGTAGGACTCGGGATGCACGGAGGAGGCATCGAGCGGATTGCTGCCGCCGGTGATGCGCAGGAAGCCAGCGGCCTGTTCAAAGGCCTTGTCGCCAAGACGCGGTACGGCCTTGAGTGCGGTCCGCGATGCAAAGGCACCGTGCTGGTTGCGATGCACCACTATGTTGGTGGCGATGGAAGAGGACAGGCCCGATACGCGACGCAGCAGCGCGGCTGAGGCCATGTTCACGTCTACGCCCACCGCGTTCACGCAATCCTCCACCACAGCATCGAGGCTTTGGCCGAGTTTTACCTGGCTGACATCGTGCTGGTACTGCCCCACACCAATCGATTTTGGCTCGATCTTGACGAGCTCGGCCAAGGGGTCCTGCAAGCGGCGTGCGATGGAGATGGCACCGCGCACCGTCACGTCCAGATCGGGGAACTCCTCGCGCGCGATGTCGGACGCGGAGTACACAGAAGCACCGGCTTCGTTCACCACCATCTTCTTGAGCTTGAATTCAGGATGACGCTTCATCAGGTCGCCGGCCAGCTTGTCGGTTTCACGCGAAGCAGTGCCGTTGCCAATGCTGATCAGCTGGATGTCGAACTGCTTGCACAGCTTCGCCAGCGTGGCGATGGAGCCATCCCAGTCATTGCGCGGCGCGTGCGGAAAAATTGCGGTATCCGCCAGATACTTGCCGGTGTGATCGATAACAGCCACTTTCACGCCCGTACGCAGGCCGGGGTCGAGGCCAAGAATGGCCTTGTGGCCGGCCGGTGCCGACAGCATGATGGCCTTGAGGTTGGCGGCGAATACGCGAATGGCTTCGAGCTCGCTGTTCTCGCGCAAGGCACCCATCAGATCGGTCTCCATGCGCAGGTGCAGCTTCACCTTCCAGGTCCAGCGCACAACTTCGTTCAGCCACTTGTCAGCCTTACGGCCCTTGTCGCTGATCTGCACATGCTGCGCGACGATGGCTTCACAGGGATCGCTCTGGCCTTCTGCAAGACCTTGCACGCCGATGCTGGCGTTCAGCATGCCTTCGTGGCGGCCGCGGAACACGGCGAGCGCACGGTGCGAGGGAACCTTGGACAGCAGTTCCGCATAGGCGAAGTAGTCGCGGAACTTCTCTGCCTCGGTTTCCTTGCCGGCGATGACACTGCTGCGCAGTTCGCCGTGCTGCTGGAGAAATTCGCGCAGCTTGCCGGCCAGTTGGGCGTCCTCACTGAAGCGCTCCATCAGGATGTAGCGTGCGCCTTCCAGCACCGCCTTCACATCAGCGAAGCCCTGCTCGACATTGATATAGCCCTCGGCAGCAAGCTGCGGATCGGTGTCGGGCTCGGCATACAAGAGGTTCGCCAGTGGCTCGATGCCGGCTTCGATGGCCTTCAGCCCTTTGCTGGTGCGTTTGGGCTTGTAGGGCAGGTAAAGATCTTCCAGTTCGGTCTTGGTGGCAGCGGCCTTGATCAGCTTCGCCAGCTCCGGTGTCAGCTTCTGCTGTTCGTCGATGCTCTTGAGAATGCTGTCGCGACGCTCTTCCAGTTCGCGCAGGTAGCGCAGGCGGTCTTCCAGGTTGCGTAACTGCAGGTCGTCGAGTCCATCGGTGGCCTCCTTGCGGTAACGCGAGATGAAGGGCACGGTGGAGCCTTCGTCCAGCAGCGCTACGGCGGCAATGACCTGCGAGGGTTTGACGGAAAGTTCGGCGGCGATTGTGGCGATGATATCCATACTGCTACTTCGTGTTGCGGGGGCTCGGCAGGCCGTGCCCGGGACTGAAAGGAGCCTGCATTTTCAGGGCTGGGCGCGGGGGAGTAAAGCGGCAAGAACGAGGTTCTACCCAGATTCAGGAGGCTCGCGGCTTGACTTGCCAAATGAGATGGAACTGGAGTGCTGCGGTGGCAGTCGAGCGGCTTGAGGAGCCAGTGACCGGTTCTTCTCGCCAAGTTCGCCAAGGGGCCAAGGCGCCAAGAGTGATGTGATTGATTCAACCATGGCGCCAGCTTGAACATTCGGGATGCGTGAGCGAATAACTGCTGCCCCTCCCAGAATCCCCCACGAAACAAAGGTAACCTCGGCGCTCGAAGCCCACCCCACCCGACCAGCGCAACAGTCCTTCAGGTAGAGCTGAATTCCGGACATAAAAAACCCGGATCTCTCCGGGTTTTTTCGAGCGTGAGGAACAAGCCTGAGCTTGTTACTTGCGCCAGCTGCCTTCCACGTAGGAAGCGCGTACCACTTCAGCGTAAGGAACCGTGCTGACGCGAGCGCGGATCTTGGTCTGGGTGGCGTAGGGCTCGACCGTGGTCTTGCCGGTGCGCGGGCTTTCGCCCCACAGTACTTCTACTTCGGTACCGATGGCGATATCGCTGTCAACGGTGGCCAGCGACAGAACGCTGCGCTCGTTGTAGGAGTAGCCCGTGAACATCGACAGACCTACCGTCTTGCTGCCGCCTACTACAGCGTCGTAGTTGCTGTTGGCGAAGTTGGAGAGCGGGAAGTCCATGTACTTGGCGTGTTCGCCTTTCTTGAACATGGTGGCATAGGCGGCAACGACGTCGTCGCTGTTCCAGGCCAGGGTTACTTTGCGACGATGGTCGTTGCTCTGCATCTTCTCAAGTGCTTCACGGCCGATGAAGTCGTGGTCGAACTTGATGAAGGGGCCGTAACCGATTTCGTACGGGGTGACGTAGTAGTCTTCGATGTTGTCGGAGACGAAGGAACCGCCGATGGCGCCAGCAGCTTCATAGGAGTTGTGCGGCAGCCACTCGCGGTAGGATTGCATGCGCGGGTCGGTGTACACGGCGGGCAGCGGGCTGGGGATCCAGCCGGATTCCAGCGTGTTGGACGGGTAAGCGCGCGAACCAACGGGCACGATGCCGAACTCGGCGCCGGCTTCGAGGATGGCGTTCTTGATGCGCTCGCCATCTGCGTAGGGGCCCCAGATTTCCAGACCGGGAGCACCAGCCATACCGTGACGCAGGGTGCGTACGCGGGTACCGGCGATGTTCATGTCAGCCATGTTGAAGAACTTCAGCTGCTCCAGCGGAGCGCCGTTCAGTTTTTCGATGATCGGCCAGGCGTTCGGGCCCTGGATCTGGTAGCGGTAGCTGATGCGGTTGACGGGCTTGCCGCCGGGACGCGAAGGCGAACGATCGTCTTCGATCACTTCAACGTTGTAGCCGCCGGTAGCAGCATGGAACTTGATCCAGTTGGCGGAAGGAGCGCGGCCTACAAAGACCAGTTCATTCTGCGCCAGGTGGAACAGGATGCCGTCGCCGATCACGTGGCCGCTGTGGCTCACGGGTACGTACTGCTTGGCGCGGTTTACAGGGAAGCTGGCGAAGCTGTTGATAGCGGTATCGGACAGCAGCTTGATGGCGTCAGGGCCTTTGATGTACAGGTCCACCATGTGGTGACTCTGGTCGAACAGAACGGCGGATTCGCGCCATGCTGCCTGCTCGGTGCGCCAGTTATGGAACTCTGGTGCTACAACCGGATACACGTATGCACCGATCTTGGAGTTGCGGAGCAGGTTGACGGGATTGCCTGCAGCGTTCAGTACGTCTTGTAAGCTCTTGCTCATTGTTGTTGACTTCCTCTGGATCACGGGTATGGAAAAATTGAAGGCCGAACTTTACACGGTAGAGGGTGCCTTTGCAATCTGCGGAACCCCCGAGACAACTGCGTTACCACCCGGAATCCCGACCATCCGCAGGGTTTATTTTTGAACGAAAGCCAACCTTTTGACGACCCTGATGGTGGCCGTCGCTCGCCTGAAAATTCTACTCTTTTTGAGACTAGGCGGCCGGACTGAAGCCCAGCAGTGACTTGTACTCCAGGAACTCGCCAAAGGCCTGGTCCCCGAACTCGCGACCGTTGCCAGAGTGCTTGTAGCCTCCGAACGGCACGTTCAGGTCCAGCCCTGCATTGTTCAGACTGATGTACCCGGCACGGATGCGTGCGGCTATGGCACGGGCGTGGCCGATGTCCTTGCTGTGGACGTAGCCCCCCAGGCCATACTCGGTGTCGTTTGCGATCTCGATCGCCTCGTCTTCGGTGTCGTAGCCGATGATGCTCAGCACCGGACCAAAGATTTCTTCCCTGGCGATCTCCATGTCGTTCTCCACGTCACGGAAGACCGTAGGCTTGACGTAATAGCCCTTGTCGAGTCCTTCCGGTTTGCCCGGACCACCGGTCACGAGGCGGGCCCCTGCGTTGATGCCACTGGTTATGAGTTGCTGGATCTTGTTCCACTGGGCCTGCGAGATAACTGGTCCCATGCGGCTGTCGGCAGCGGGATCACCCGGTTTCCAGGTCTCCGCGGCGTCCTTCGCGATGGCGCAGACCTCATCCATCAGCGCATTGGGCACCAGCATGCGTGTAGGTGCCCGGCAGCTTTGCCCGGAATTCATCATGATGCCGTTGATGCCGCCGGTGACCGCAGCCTTTAGGTCGGCGTCGGCCAGCACGATGTTGGGCGACTTGCCGCCAAGTTCCTGATGCACGCGCTTCACGGTCTTTGCCGCAGCCTGTGCCACCTGGATGCCGGCGCGGGTGGAGCCGGTGATGGAGATCATGTCGACCTTCGGGTGCTCGGCCAGCGCCTGGCCCACAACAGGGCCTTCGCCCTGCACAAGGTTGAAAACACCGGTGGGAACGCCTGCGGCATGCAGTATCTCGGCGAAGATCTGCCCGGAAAACGGTGCGATTTCGGAGGGCTTGAGCACTACGGTGCAGCCAGTGGCCAGAGCCGGCGCAACCTTGGCGCAGATCTGGTGGATGGGCCAGTTCCATGGCGTGATGAAAGCGCAAACCCCGATCGGTTCCTGGATCACGCGGCTGGTGCCGCGATCTTCTTCGAAGCTGTAGGTTTCCAGAATGCGGCGCGCGGTCTTGAAGTGATTGACGCCGATCGCGGCCTGGGTGCCGTGGGCCAGCCACTTGGGCGCGCCCATTTCTTCCATGATGGCGTCACCAAGTTCAGGCACGCGCTTTTCAAATTCGGCGATGATGCGGTCGAGTAAAGCGAGGCGCTCTTCCCGCGTGGTGCGCGAGTAGCTGCCAAAGGCCTTGGCGGCAGCCTGCACGGCCTTGTCCACATCGGCGGCAGATCCAAGGCTGATGTGCCCGGCAACTGCCTCGGTTGCCGGATTGCTGACATCAAGGGTACTTGCGGTAACGGGATCGACCCATTGCCCGTTGATGTAGAACTGCTTGTATTCCCGCATTTCTGGTACGTCTCCGGCACTGCAAAAGGGGCGCAAGTATAAACGCCATGCCGGACCTTGGCCATTCCATGCCTGGTGTAACACCGTAGGGGCGGGCGCGGGGGTAAGAGTCAATCGGACCACGGGCGGGCGCGGCGGCCCGCCCCTACAGGGCGAGGTGGGAGGTCTGAAGGATCAGCCAGGCGAAGCTGCCGGCAACGGCGTCGTCGAGCATGATGCCGAGACCACCGTGGATGTGGCGGTCGAGGTAATTGATCGGGAAGGGTTTGAGGATGTCGAACAGGCGGAACAGCAGGAAGCCGGCAAGCAGCCACTGCCAGCCTTCCGGCGCGGCCACCATGGTGAGCCAGAAGCCCACGAACTCGTCCCAGACGATGCCGCCGTGGTCGTGAACACCCAGATCGCGCGAGGTGCGCTCGCACAGCCAGATGCCGACGCCAAACGCCAGCACCACTGCCAGCAGGTACAGTGCCAGCGGCAGTTGCGCCAGCAGCAGATACAAGGGCACCGCTGCCAGGGTACCGAAGGTTCCGGGGGCGACCGGTGCAGCGCCACTGCCCAGCCCGAAGGCCAAAAAATGCACAGGATTGCGGAACACGGACGCGGGTGCCTGGTTCATTCTTTTCATGGGCGGCTGCTCAACGGAAATGCTCGAAGCCGGCCACGTCGAAGGCGAGCGCGCGACCACTCAGGTCCAGCACCTCGACGCCCTCCCCCTTGCTGACCTGGCCGATGCGGCTTACGCGTACGCCGGTCTTGCGGGCGGCAGCAGCGATGGCTTTGCGCTTGCCGGGAGCGGCCGTGAAGATCAATTCGTAGTCGTCGCCAGCCGTCATGGCGAGGCGGAACACTTCACTGGAATCGCGGTTGCGCGTCAGTACGCCGGCCAACGGTATCGCCGCAATGTCCACGCTGATCTTGACCTTGCTGGCGGCGGCCAGCCGCGACAGATCGATGAGCAGGCCATCAGAAACATCCTGCATTGCACCCACCCGCTTGTGCAGTGCCTGCCCCAGCGCCAGGCGCGGCTCGGGCCGGTAATAGGCGTCCATCAGTTCCTGCCTCTGCATCGAATCCAGCCCGGGACATTGGCCTTGCAACAACTCCAGCGCCAAACCAGCGCGTCCCGGCTCGCCCGAGACATAGACGTCATGGCCCGGTCGTGCCTTGCTGCGCAGCAAGGCCTCGCCCGTCGGCACCAACCCCTGGACCTGGATGGCGATCTGCAGCGGCCCACGCGCAAGGTTGCCGCCAATAAGCGGACAGCCATAACGTTGCGAACTTTCCCGCAGGCCTCGCACAAAAGCACCGAGCCATGGCTCATCGATGGCAGGCAGGGTGAGGCCCAACATGAAACAGTGGGGAACGGCGCCCATCGCCGCGAGGTCGCTGAGGTTCACGGCCAGCGCGCGCTGCGCCACCAGATCGGCCGGTGCGTTGGGAGGGAAGTGCACACCTTCCACCAGTACGTCCATGCTCAGCGCCAGTTGCTGGCCACGCGGGACAGTGATCAGCGCGCAGTCGTCACCGATGCCCAGTACCACGCCCTTGTGCGCAGCGGGATCCGCGGCCAGTCCAGCTTGCTGGAAATAGCGCGCGATGATGTCGAATTCACTTGGCATTGATTTCCAGCGCACGCAGTTGCTGCGCCGCCTTGTCGAGCACACCGTTGACGAACTTGTGGCTTTCGGCGGCGCCGTATTTCTTGGCAAGCTCTACGCATTCGTTGATGACAACCTTGTAAGGTACGTCGATGCGCCTGGCCAACTCGAAGCTGCCAAGGCGCAGGATGCCGATCTCGATCGGATCAAGCTGCGTGACATCCCGGTCGACGATGTGTGGGAGGAACAACACATCGATTTCCTGCGGAATCTCGATGATGGTACTGAGCGCATGATGAAAGTAGTCCCAGTCCACCTTGCGGCCGTTGTCGGCGCGGAACTCGGCTTCGATCTGATCTGCCGGGCTCTGTGACAGCTGCCATTGGTACAGGGCCTGAACCAGCAGGTCGCGTGCACGCTTGCGGTGGGAAATCGGAACGGCGCCGTGCTTGCTCATGCGGTGGTTCTCGTTGGGAGCTGCGCCATGTTCAGGCATCGAGCTTGCGCAGCAGGCTGCACAGTTCGATGGCGGTCATGGCAGCGTCAGCGCCCTTGTTGCCGGCCTTGGTGCCAGCACGTTCGATGGCCTGCTCGATACTGTCGGTGGTCAGCACGCCGAACACGACGGGTAGGTTGGCACTCATGCCTACCTGGCCGAGGCCCTTGGCGCATTCGCCGGCCACGTAGTCGAAATGGGGTGTGCCACCACGGATCACGGCGCCCAGCGCGATGATCGCATCGTACTTGCCGGACTCGGCGAGGCGCTTGGCCACCAGCGGCAACTCCCAGGCACCGGGCACTTTCACCACGGTGATGTTCTTGTCGGAAACGCCATGGCGGCTCAGTGTGTCAATGGCACCAGCCTGCAGGCTGTCCACGATGAAACTATTGAAGCGCGCCACGACGATGGCGTAGTTGGCAGAGCCGGCGCTGAAATCGCCTTCGATGGTCTTGATGGTGCTCATCGTCTTTCCTTCTTTGGCTGTTTGCGTTTTACGGATTGCGTTTCATTCTTCGCGAGAGATGTATTCCACCACTTCCAGCTCGAAACCGGAGATGGCGTACTTGGTAGGGTAGCTGAGCAGGCGCAGCTTGGTGACACCGAGATCACGCAGGATCTGCGAGCCGGTACCCACCGTGAGATAGTTGCCTTGCGGCGCAGGGCGCGGTATGCCGCCTTCGGCTTGCGCCTTGATGCGCTCGAGCTGCTCGACCACATCTCCACTGCCCACATCGTTGGCCAATACTACCACAACGCCCCGGCCTTCCCGGGCGATGCGCGCCATGGCCTGGTGCAGCGACCAGCTTGGACGCACGGGATTGGCGACACCGAGCAGATCCCGCACGGTATCGGTGACAAGGACGCGCGCCATGACCGGCTCCGGCGTCTGGATGTCACCTTTCACCAGCGCAAGATGCGTCTGCTTGCCGGCTTCATGCAGGCCACGGTAGCAGTACACCTCAAACTCGCCATGCTCGGTTGGCAGGCGGTAGCTGTGCGTGCGCTCCACGGTTTTCTCGGTGTTCATGCGGTGGTGGATCAGGTCCATGATGGTGCCGATCTTCAACCCGTGCTGTTGTGCGAACTTCTCGAGGTCGGCGCGGCGTGCCATGGTGCCGTCGGCATTCATCACTTCGCAGATCGCTGCCGCCGGCGTAAAGCCGGCAAGACGCGCAAGGTCGCAACCGGCTTCAGTATGCCCGGCGCGACGCAGCACGCCACCGTCCTTCGCCATTACCGGAAAGATGTGGCCAGGCGTGACGAGATCAACGGGCCTCGCATCGCGCGCCACGGCTGCCTGGATGGTGCGGGCACGATCCGCTGCGGAAATGCCGGTAGTCACGCCTTCAGCAGCTTCGATGGAAATGGTGAAATTGCAGCCGAACGGTGTCTGGTTGTTCTGCACCATCGGCACCAGGTTCAACTGGCGGCAGCGCTCCTGCGTCAGTGTCAGGCAGATGAGCCCACGTGCATGCGTGGCCATGAAGTTGATGTCATCGGCGCGGATGCAATCCGCCGCGATGACAAGATCGCCTTCGTTCTCGCGGTCCTCGTCATCCATCAGGACAACCATCTTGCCCTGGCGGAAGTCCTCGAGGATTTCTTCGATCGTGTTCAGTTGCATGCTGCGTTCCAGTCGCCGCGGCGACCCCAGGTTGTCAATATTTTGCCGTGAAGCCCGCCGCAGCGAGCTTTTCCAGAGTCAGTCCTTCGTAAGTACTGCCGCCGCCACTCAGCAGGCGCTCCAGATAACGTGCGATCACATCCACTTCCAGATTGACGCGACGACCGGCCTTGTACAGATGCAGCGTAGTGCGCTGTGCGGTATGCGGAATGATGTTCACGCCGAACTCGTTGTCGCTGACCTCATTGACCGTCAGGCTGGTGCCGTCGATGCAAATGGAGCCCTTGTGCGCGATGTAGCGCGCCAGCTCCGGCGGAACGCGGAACACCAGTCGCTCGCTGCGCCCATCGGCGCGGCGGCTCACGAGCTCACCCACGCCATCCACATGGCCACTGACGATATGTCCACCGAGGCGACTTTCCGGCGTCAGCGCCTTCTCGAGATTCACCAGTTCGCCCTGCTGCCAGGCCCCCATCGTGGTGCAGGCCAGCGTCTCGCGCGACACGTCAGCCACGAAGGCCTGCGGCTGCAGCTCTACCACGGTCAGGCAGATGCCGCTGACAGCAATGCTGTCGCCCAGCTGCACATCGGCGAAATCCAGCCCGGGGCTCATTATGGTCAGGCGCCAGTCACCCCCGGAGATCCGGATGGCGCCAACAGTGCCAGTGGTTGCGATGATGCCGGTGAACAAGGGAGCGCCTCGACTGCCAGGACCCGCACGCCTTCACGCAGACGGGTCGATTTCGGGAAGGGCGCGAATTCTACAGTCTTTTCCGAGCATTGCCACGTCGGCAAAGCGCAGCGCGATACGCTGGGACAAGTGCTCCAGTCCGGGCAACAGGGCCATGGGGCGGCCCTCGTGACCCAGCAGGCTGGGCGCGATGTAGACGAGCAACTCGTCCACCAGACCGGCCACCAGCAGGGCGCCACTGAGGACGGGGCCAGCCTCGACCAGCAACTCGTTGCAGCTGTGCTCCTGGGCAAGATGGCGCAGCAGCGCCTCGAGGTCGACCCGGTCGCCAGGCCCGGGGAACGCTGTGGTCGTCGCCAGCAGCAGGGGGCCGCCATCGCTGCGCAGTTGCGCCGTTACTGGTACGCGCCCGTGGCTGTCCACTACCACGCGTAAAGGCTGGGAACCGCGAAATTCAGGAAGCCGCACATTCAGGCGCGGATCATCTGCCAGTACCGTGCCGCTGCCCGTAAGAATGGCGCAACTGCGGGCTCGCCAGCGCTGCACATCGGCACGCGCTTCCGGCCCCGTGATCCACTGGCTTTCGCCGTTGGCCATGGCAGTGCGGCCATCAAGGCTCATGCCGAGCTTGCAGCGCACCCAGGGCAGGCCTTGACGCATGCGCTTGTTGAAACCGGGATTGACTGTTGCAGCCTGCGCTTCCAGCAAGGGCCCGCGCACGCGGATGCCAGCCTCGCGCAGGATCTGCAGACCCTTGCCAGCCACAAGTGGATTAGGGTCCTGCATGCCGTAGACAACTTCAGTCACGCCTGCGCGCACCAAAGCCTCGACGCAGGGACCTGTGCGCCCCTGGTGCGCGCAGGGTTCCAGCGATACATACACCGTGGCCCCACGTGCACGTTCCCCGGCCTGCGCCAGCGCCATGACTTCGGCATGGGCTTGACCAGCCACCTGATGCCAGCCCTCGCCAACTACGCCAGTGCCGTGCGCGATGACGCAACCCACTGCCGGATTGGGGCGACAGGTGTGGCGCCCCAGTTCGGCGAGCTGGAAGCAGCGCTGCATGAAGTCGGTGTCGGTGCTCACGGTGGCAAGGGCCTGATCGCGACGGTGGGACGGGCGGGCACGGGGGCCCGCTCCTACGGGGTGTTGTTGTTGCTGTCCTGCGAGATGCGGTCGATCTCCTCACGGAATTCGTTGAGGTCCTTGAAACTGCGGTAGACCGAGGCGAATCGCACATAGGCCACTTCGTCGAGGCGGTGCAGTTCTGACATTACCAGCTCACCAACCATTTTGCTGGGGACTTCGCGCTCACCGCTGGCACGCAGCTTGTGGTTGATGTGGGAGATCGCCTCCTCCACCTTTTCGGCACTGACGGGGCGCTTCTCCAGAGCCTTCAGCATCCCGGAGCGCAGCTTGTCTTCGTTGAAGGGCTCACGTTCCCCATTCTGTTTTACCAGGCGCGGCATCACCAGTTCGGCACTCTCGAAGGTAGTAAAGCGCTCGGCACAAGTGATGCACTCGCGCCGGCGTCTTACCTGATTGCCTTCGGCCACCAGACGCGAATCAATTACCTTGGTATCCACAGCGTTACAGAAAGGGCAATGCATGGCGTCGGCTCTGTCAGGTAGCTATCGGGGTAGTCCCGGGAAAAGGGCGACTCAGTCGTAGACCTGGAAGCGCTTGCACAGAGCAAGCACCTTGGCCTTCACCGCGCTGACCACCGCATCATCCTTGCTGTTTTCCAGCACGTCGCAAATCCACTGCGTGAGTTCGGTGAATTCCGCTTCACCGAAACCACGACGTGTGCCGGCCGGCGTACCGATGCGGATACCGCTGGTGACAAAGGGCGGACGCGGATCGTTTGGCACGGCGTTCTTGTTGACCGTGATGTTGGCCTTGCCCAAGGCCTCGTCTGCTTCCTTGCCGGTGATCTCGCGACCTACCAGGCTCAGCAGGAACAGGTGGTCGTCGGTACCGCCACTGACGATCTCGAAACCACGCTGCTGGAATACCTTGACCATGGCACGCGCATTGGCCACCACGTTCTTCTGGTACTGCACGAACTCCGGGCTCATGGCCTCCTTGAAGCACACGGCCTTGGCCGCGATGACGTGCATCAGCGGACCACCCTGGTTCTCGGGGAATACCGCGAAATTCAGCTTCTTGCAGAGCTCCTCGTCGTCGCCCATGGCCAGGATGATGCCACCACGCGGGCCGCAGAGGGTCTTGTGTGTAGTGGAAGTAACCACATGCGCATGCGGGAAGGGATTGGGGTACACACCCGCCGCCACGAGGCCCGCCACGTGCGCCATGTCCACCAGCAGCCAGGCACCAACCTGGTCGGCGATGCGCCGCACGCGCGCAAAATCTATGTAGCGCGAATAGGCGGAGAACCCGGCTACCACGACCTTGGGCTTGTGCTGCAAGGCCAGCTTTTCCATCTGCTCGTAGTCGATCTCGCCGGTGTCGGTATTCAGGCCATACTGCACGGCATTGTAGATACGGCCGGAAAAGCTCACGCCCGCGCCGTGCGTAAGATGCCCGCCGTGGGCGAGGCTCATCCCCAGCAGCGTGTCGCCGGCTTTCATCAGCGCAGCATAGACGGCCGTATTGGCCTGCGAACCGGAATGTGGCTGCACGTTGGCGTAACCGCATTTGAAAAGCGCTTTGGCGCGTTCGATGGCCAGGGTCTCGACCTTGTCGACATACTCGCAACCACCGTAGTAGCGCTTGCCCGGATAGCCTTCGGCGTATTTGTTGGTCAGCACGCTGCCCTGGGCTTCCAGTACGCGCGGGCTGGTGTAGTTCTCGGAGGCGATCAGCTCGATGTGCTCTTCCTGGCGGCGGGCCTCGCCTGCGATGGCGCTGGCCAGTTCGTCGTCGAAGCCGGCGATGGTCATGGTTCTGCTTAACATGCTTTCCTCAGTCTGGGCTTACCGGGTAGAATTCCGGCCCTGCATTCTACCCCAATTCCTGCGCTTTTTTTGGCCCACACTTTTCAACTCCCGGTACTGTTATGGCCCAATTCGTCTACACCATGAACCGCGTCGGCAAGGTCGTGCCGCCGAAGCGCGAGATCCTCAAGGACATCTCCCTGTCCTTCTTCCCCGGCGCCAAGATCGGCGTACTGGGCCTCAACGGCTCCGGCAAATCCACGCTGCTGCGCATCATGGCGGGCATCGACAAGGAGCACAACGGCGAGGCCCGGCCGCAGCCCGACCTGAAGATCGGCTATCTGCCGCAGGAACCACAGCTGGACGAAAGCCGCACGGTGAAGGAAAACGTCGAAGACGGCATCCGCGAAATCAAGGATCTGATCGACGAATTCAACGCCATCAGCGACAAGTTCGCCGAGCCCATGAGCGACGACGAAATGAACGCGCTGCTGGAACGCCAGGGCGTGCTGCAAGGCGAAATTGACGCAAAAGGCGGCTGGGACATCGACCGCACCCTCGAGATCGCCGCCGATGCGCTGCGCCTGCCGCCCTGGGACGCCGTGGTGAAGAACCTTTCCGGTGGCGAGAAGCGTCGTGTGGCGCTGTGCCGCCTGCTGTTGTCGAACCCCGACATGCTGCTGCTCGATGAGCCCACCAACCATCTGGATGCACTGTCCGTGGCCTGGCTCGAACGCTTCCTGAAGGATTTCACCGGCACCGTCGTTGCCATCACGCACGATCGCTACTTCCTCGACAATGCTGCCGGCTGGATTCTCGAACTCGACCGCGGCTACGGCATTCCCTACGAAGGCAACTACACCGCATGGCTGGAAACCAAGGAAAAGCGCCTTGAAACCGAAGCCAAGCAGCAGGCCTCGCTGGACAAGGCCGTGAAGTCCGAACTGGAGTGGGTACGCCAGAATCCGAAAGGTCGTCAGGCCAAGAGCAAGGCGCGTCTCGCCCGCTTCGAGGAAATGCAGTCGAAGGAATTCCAGGGGCGCAACGAAACGCTCGAGCTCTACATTCCGCCGGGCCCACGTCTTGGCGAAAAGGTTATCGAAGTGGAGCACCTGTGCAAGGGCTTCGGCGAACGCATGCTGATCAACGACCTCAACTTCAACATCCCGCGCGGCTCCATCGTCGGCATCATCGGCGGCAACGGCGCCGGCAAAACCACTTTCCTGCGCATGCTGGTGGGCCAGGAACAGCCGGACAGCGGCAGCATCACGTTGGGTGACACCGTGAACCTCGCGTACGTGGACCAGAGCCGTGACTCGCTCAATGGCGACAACACCGTATGGAAGGAAATCTCCGACGGCCAGGACACGCTGAAGATCGGCAACTACGAAGTCGCCTCGCGCGCCTACGTGGGCCGTTTCAACTTCAAGGGCAACGACCAGCAGAAGCTGGTGCGTGAACTGTCGGGTGGCGAGCGCAATCGCGTACACCTGGCCAAGCTGCTGAAGCGCGGCGCCAACGTTGTGATGCTCGACGAACCCACCAACGACCTCGACGTCGAAACGCTGCGGGCATTGGAAGAAGCGCTGCTGGCCTTCCCCGGCACCGTCATCGTGGTGTCGCACGATCGCTGGTTCCTCGATCGCATCGCCACGCACATCCTGGCCTTCGAAGGCGAGAGTGAAGTGGTGTTCCACGAGGGCAACTACAGCGACTACGAAGAAGACCGCAAGAAGCGCAAGGGTGACATGGAGCCCACGCGCGTGAAGTACAAGCGCCTGATCTGAGACTGACTCAGAGATCGAACTGTTTGCGCAGCGCCGCCATGCGCCTGAGGTTTTCTTCAGGGCTGAGCGGTGCAGGCAGGTTATCCGGCAGGGCGCGCCGGACCGGCAACTGCAGTTGCTCACCCGTCATCACGCGATGACAGAGCTGGCTGTAGTTGTAGTCGAACAAGGGAAACACCTGTGCCTGCGTCTCCGATGCGAGCGCATGCCAGCCGGTGTGCTCCGCCGCGAGGAATACAGCGGGATGTGACCATTGGTACAGGGACTTCGGTTCTGGTGCACAGCAGGCTTCCACGTAGGCTGCCTGCGCAGTGGGCAAGCCAAACAGATCGTGGGCGTTTTCACAGGCCTGCACGATGGCAGCCAGTGTGGGCAGGTACTCGGAATTGCGCACCACATGACGCACTGCCCGCAGGATCACGTCCGGCGAGTACTCACCCAGCACGCCCAGCCAGTACTTCTTGGCCAGCACCAGCGCGCCGTCAGCGGCAAAGGCCTTGTGGAACTGGTTGTGGTAGGCCAGCGCCAGCTCGGCAAACACCTGGTTGATCGCATCGACATGGTCACGCCCGCCAGCTGCAGCCTTTGGAGGGGCGTTTTCGCCGGAGCGCAATTGGCGCTTGCCGGACGCTTGCGCCGGCACAAGGCCGGCAAGACTCTGATCGACGTGTTTCATGCCTGGCATTCTAGGCTGGACTCCATGGCATGGCCAGCAAAGAGGACAAGGCCGATCAGGTGACCTCACTCCCTTTGGGCCGGCCGACTTGTCACACTGGGGCACCTCCTTTATCTTGCCAGCCCTTGCCCAGCCGCGGAGTCCAGCCCCATGAACAAGTGCCACAGCATCGCAGACCTGCGCGCCCGCGCCCGCCGTCGCCTGCCGCGCGTGATGTTCGACTACATTGACGGCGCCGCCGAAGACGAAGTGACGATGGCACGCAACAGCGCCGGCTTTGGCGACTATGCGCTGGTGCCGCGCGTGCTCCGGGACGTGAGCAGTATCAAGCTCGACACCACAATCCAGGGCATTCCGTCCAAACTGCCACTGGTACTCTCTCCCACGGGTGGCACCCGCCTGTTCCACCACGAAGGCGAGCTGGCAACGTCCGCCGCTGCAGCGGCGGCTGGCCTCATCTTCACGCTGTCATCGATGTCCACCTACGACATCGAGACCGTAGGCGCCAACACCACGGGGCCCAAGTGGTTCCAGATCTATGTATGGAAAGATCGCGGCGTGGTGAAGGAATTCATCGAACGCGCGCGCAGCAGCGGCTACCAGGCCCTGGTGCTTACCGTGGACGTGCAGACCTCCGGCCAGCGCGAGCGTGACCTGCGCAACGGCTTCACCCTGCCGCCGAAGTTCACGCTGTCATCACTGTTCGACATGGCGCTGCATCCCTGGTGGTGGTGGACCACGCTGACCAAGCCACCCATCACGCTGGCCAATGTCGCCGGCAAAGCCATGGGCGTGCAGAACGCCACGTCGATGGGCCAGTATGCAGCGAGCCAGCTCGACCCGACGGTGGATTTCGATGACCTGGCGTGGATGATCGAACAGTGGAAAGGTCCCTTTCTGGTGAAAGGCGTGAGTTCACCGCAGGATGCCAAGCGTATCGCCGACCTCGGCGCCACCGGTGTGATCGTGTCGAACCACGGCGGACGCCAGCTCGACCAGTCGATCGCCGCGATCGATGCACTGCCTGCCATCGTTGAAGCCGTGGATGGCAAGGCAGAAGTGTTGCTGGACGGTGGCATACGGCGCGGTACCGACATCATCAAGGCGCTGAGCCTTGGCGCCCGCGCCTGCATGATGGGACGCCCCTTCCTCTACGGACTGGCCGCCGGTGGCCAACCTGGCGCGGCGCGCGCCATCGATATCCTTGGCAGCGAGCTGAAACGCTCGATGATGCTGCTGGGCTGCGACGATATCCACGCCCTGAACCCGTCTTTCGTGCAGCGCCGCTGACCAGCGCTGCCCCGGGAGTGGCGCCAGCCTGCTTCAGCTGCGGTTGCGGCTGGCCAGCGCTGCCTGTGCGGCATGTTGTTCCCGCAGGAGCTCGCGCGTGACCTCGCGATTCGCCACCCTGAGGTACCACTCTGCGAGTCCCGGCACTTCCTCCAGCATGTCCCAGTCGTAGACGAGTCGGGTCAGGCGATTGCTGAGCGTGAAGGAGTGGAACACGAAGATGTCGGCGGCGGTGAACGTCTCGCCGCAGATCCACGGCCGGAAGTGCACCAGGCGCCCCAGCGCCGCAAGCCCTTTGTGTGCCGCAGGCCGGCTGTGTGCCTTGACGGATTCCGGCACCTCGCGCCCGAACAGGGCGCCAATGAGATTGTGGGCAGGTGTCTCGACGTACAGCTCCTGGGTCTTGATGAGTTGGCGCACCTTGGCACGCGCAAAGGGATCTTGCGGAAACAAGGCCTGTCGCGGGAAGGCATCGTCGAGATAGTCAAGGATGGCGTCAGTTTCGCTGATGAAACCATGCTCTGTTTCCAGCACCGGCACCTTGCCCATCGGGCTTTTGGCCAGGAATTCGGGTTCCTGGCTGGGCCGTACTTCCACCACCTCGAAGTCGAGGCCTTTCTCCAGCATGGCGTGCTTCACCATGTTGAAATAATTGCTGAGGGGCATGCCGTAGAGTTTCATGTGCAGACTCATGTTTTCCCGATATAGGCGCGCAGACGTGGCGGATAGTGACGCCGCTGCAAAAGTTGCTGGTATTCCCACTGGTTCTCTTCATGCGCAGGCTGCAGGCAGCGCGCCGTGTCCTTTTCCAGCACGGCAACAGGCACTCCGTCCTCAAACAGGATGCGGTTGCCCGACAGATGCGGCACGCGCTTTTCCGGCAGCAGAGTACCCAGCAGGTTCAGCGGATCGGTGGCATTCAGGACAATGCGGACAGGACTGCGCTGCACACCAGCTCTTTCCTGCTCCTGCTGCCAGAACTTGTGGCGCCGCCGCAGGGCATCAACGGTGTCTGCCAGCGCAAACTGTTCACCGCCGACACCAGCGATGAAACGGCCACCGCGGATGTCGCCGCGCAATTCCATACGCCGCAGCTTCAGCAGCAGCTGGCGCCAGGGTGGCGCGTTCTGCTCGCGCTCGAGCACACGGCGGCTCAGCACGCCCCAGCGCTGCAGATAAATGCCAACAAGACGCTCAAGCTGCGCATCGTCCAGTTGGTTACCGTCTGGTGTTCCCGGCAAGTTCAGCAGCGACCAGCGGCCGGCATCCTCTATGCCATAGATGGCGCGGCGACGCTCGTGGCTGCCCACCTTGGGTTTGTTCGCATCAGGGGTAAGCAAGGCTCGCAGTCCGGTGAAGTTGTCGCTGGTCACCAACCCACTGCTGACAAGCTCGGCCAGCGCCTGTTCCACTTGCACGGACATGAGCCCGCACATGCGGACAAGGTCAGTAAAGAAACTGGCTCCACGCTGTACCAGATGTCCATGCACCAGTAATGCTGCCGATGACAGTCCCGCTGGCCCGGCCGCATCCTTCGCGCTGGCGCCTGCCTCTGTCCCGCTGGAGTCCGGGCGCCGTGACGGGACGTCCTCCTGCGAGGCCAGCAACTGCCATAGATCAAGATTGCAGCGCGCCACGAGGTTCAGTGGCGTGCTCTTGATTGGACCGCTCTTGCGAGTCTCCCCGCTGTGCTCGCGCGGCTGCAGGATGCGGCCCCAGCACAACTGGCCGCTGATGCACAGCTGGTCGAGCCACGCGGGATCATAGTTCGGCAGTCGCGCCGGCAGGATGTCTGCCTCCCACGCAGTAGCCGGAGCGGTAACGCCATCGAGCTGCTGCAGGATGCGCGCCAGCGTCTGTGCCGTGACAGCGGCAGGCAGTGCTTCGCGACCGACTGCCTGGATGTCGTGCAGCTCGAACAAGTACTGCATGTACACCTGCAACGACACCGGCTTGATACTCTCCCGGTGTGCGTCGATGGTGTAGCGATGGATGCGCTGCAATAGGCGACGCTCACACCACTCTTTTTCCTGCAAGCCACCTTGCTGCGTGCACGTCTTGTCAGGCGTTGCACCAGTGAGTGGCGTGTAATGGCCCTGGAAAGCAAAACCTTCCATTTCCAGCGCCAGCAAGGCCTGCTGCGTACTGCTGACACTCAGGCCGAGGGGCGCACCCAGCACGGAAGCGCGCACGGGGCCAAGGCCTTCGAGACGGCCACGCACAATCTCGACCAGCGCGGCCTCGTGGGTCCAGACCTGTTGCGCCAATGCTTCCGGCAACTGCACAACGGGCTTGAAGTTCCAGTCACCGTCCAGTGCAGCAAACTGCGGTTGGCGCTCACTGGCTATCCACAGCTTGAGTTTGCCGTGGCGCGCCTGCGTCACGCGATTCTGCTTCAGCAAGGGCTCGAGCAGCGGCGACACATCGGGCTGCCCGTCATTGCCCTGCACTTCCGCATCAGACATGAAGCCCAGCAGCATCAGCGCCTCGTGCAGTTCGTCGGGGCTGCGTACCCAGGGCCAGGCTTCCTCCTTCACACGTTCGATCGCCGTGATGTCCAGTGCGCTGAAGTCTTCGGTCTCGGCCGGATCGATCCAGCTGCGGTTGCGGATGGCCAGCGTGCGACGCTCTTCGAAAGGCGCATCGTCGAGGAAGGCATAAGGCCGCGCGTTGATGATCTCCTGCGCGAAGGGCGAGGGCTCGCGCAGGTCACGCGCCACCAGTTCCACCTGATTGTTCTCGATGCGGCGCACGATCTCTTCGAGCTCCTCGATGTCCATTGCTTCGCTGAGACAATCGTTGATGGTCTGTTGCACCAGCGGATGTTGCGGCACTTCGCGGGGGCCACTGATGTTTTCGAGGCAGGCGAGCTGATCCGGAAATACCTGCGCCACGAAGTCTTCGGCGGCCATGCGCTGGAACTGCGGGGGTACACGCTTGCCGTTGCGGTTGCGCTGCACCGCCAGGGCGCGGCTGGCATTCCAGCGCCAGCGCACCTCGAACATCGGCGCATCCAGCAGCGCCTGCACGAGGATGTCGCGCACCGTGGCGCTCTGCAGGTAACGGAACACCTCGGCCAGTTCGAAGCTGTGCACGGAACCCAGCGAGATGACGATGCTGTCTTCATTCGCCGCTGCCTGCAGCTCGAAGTTAAAGCTGCGGCAGAAGCGCTTGCGCAGGGCCAGACCCCAGGCCTTGTTGACGCGCGAACCGAAGGGCGCGTGGATGACGAGATGCATGTCGCCCACTTCGTCGAAGAAGCGCTCCATCACCAGGCAGTCTCGCGTGGGCATTACGTTCAAGGCGCGGCTGCCGGTGAACAAATAGGCCGCGAGCTGCTCGGCTGCACCGGGGTCGAGCCTTACCTCGTCCTGCAGCCACTGCTGGCCTGCTGCCAGCGATACTTCGAAGCGCAGCTGCAATTCGCTGCGCAGGCGTGACACCGATTCCGACAATTCACGTGAACGGCCTGGCCCCTCGCCGATCCAGAACGGCAGCGTGGGCGGCTGGCCCTGTGCATCAGCCACGCGCACCTTGAGTCCGTCGATCTTCAGCAGGCGCCAGCTGTGATTGCCAAGACTGAACACATCGCCGGGAATCGCTTCGAGTGCAAAGTCTTCGTTCAACGAACCCACCACGATGTCCTCTGGATCGAGCACGACCTGGTAGTCGAACATGTCGGGGATGGCGCCGCCGTTGGTCAAGGCCATGAGGCGCGCGCCCTTGCGTGCCCGTACGCGTTCATTGATCTGGTCGTAGTGCACAAGCGTGCCGCTGCGGCCGCGCCGGGTGCTGTAGCCCTCTGCCAGCATGCGCACGATGGCCTCGAACTCGCTGCGCGTGAGATTACGATAGCTCCAGGAACGACTGACCCAGGCCCACAGTTCGTCCAGGCTGGCGTCGAGGCCCGCGTCTTCGAGACTGCCCAGCTCTGCCACAAGCTGCTGTGACAATATGTCGAGCGGTTTTTCCGGGATCACGATGCGATCCAGTTCGCCACGGCGGATGCTGTCGATCAGCGCCGTGCATTCCACCAGGTCATCGCGCGTGAGCGGAAACAGGATGCCTTTTGGAAGCCCGCCGACGAAGTGCCCGCTGCGGCCAACACGTTGGAGGAAGGCCGCAATGCGCTTGGGGGAGCTGAACTGTACTACGAGCTCCACGGCACCCACGTCGATACCCAGCTCCATAGACGCCGTGGCCACGAGCACCTTGAGCTGACCGTGCTTGAGGCGCTGCTCGGCGTCGAAGCGCAGTTCCTTGCTCATGCTGCCGTGGTGCGAGCTGACATGTTCGGCGCCGATGCGATTGGCCAGTGCCAGCCCCAGACGCTCAGCCAGACGCCGCGTGTTGACGAAGACCAGCGTAGTCCGATGCGCTTCGACCAGTTGCACCAAACGCTCGTATAGCTCATCCCAGACCTCATTGCTCATCAGTGCAGAGAGCGGTGAGCGGGGTACTTCAATTTTTATATCCAGCTGGCGGCGATGGCCGCTGTCGACGATTACACAGTCATCGTCCCCATCGGGTCTGCCCACCAGGTACTGCGCGACGCGCTCGATGGGCTTCTGCGTGGCCGACAGACCGATACGCTGCAGGGGCTGCGGCAAGAGGTTCTGCAGGCGTTCCAGCGACAGCGACAGGTGTGCGCCGCGCTTGTCGCCGAGCAGGGCATGGATCTCGTCGATGATGACGCTGCGCACCGTGGACAGCAGCTTGCGGCCGCCCTTGCTGGTCAGCAGCAGGTACAAGGACTCCGGCGTGGTGACGAGGATGTGCGGAGGACGCTTCACCATTTGCTGACGTTGCTGCTGCGGGGTATCGCCGCTGCGCACGGCCACGCGGATGTCCACCGGCGGCAGGCCCAGCAGCTGCAATTCCTCGGCAATGCCGGCCAGTGGCACGTTGAGGTTGCGCTGGATGTCGTTTCCCAGCGCCTTCAGCGGCGACACGTACAGTACCGTGGTCGCGTCAGGCAGACTGCCGCACTCAAGCCCCTGCTGCACCAGCTCATTGATCGCGACAAAGAAGGCGGCCAGGGTCTTGCCACTGCCAGTGGGCGCGGCGACCAGCGTGTGCTTGCCCGCCAGAATGGCGGGCCAGGCATCCAGCTGCGGCAGTGTGGGCTCACCCAGGGCGCGGGCAAACCACCCGCGGACAGCGGGATGGAAGCCCTGCAAGGGATCTAGCCTGGCGTTCATCTGACGGGTCCTGGCGTTAGTCCTGGCCCCGCGGTCATTGGCACAGCGCGGGGTGTTCAATGTGGAAAAATCGAGGAAAACCGGAACTCCCTGACGTGGTCCCGGACTTGCCGTTATAGTAGACCCATCCCCGCACCCCGACCAAGGCCCCGTTCCATGCGCCTGAGCATCAAGTACAAGCTGTTCCTCGTGATCCTCTCGGCCCACTTCCTGATGTATCTGGCCATGTACAGTGCCGGTTACTACAACTTCCAGCGTGGCTTCCTCGACTACATCAGCCGCATCGAGGAGCGCCAGGTGCCGGCACTGGTGCAAGGACTTGAAGACTTCTACGAACGCACCGGCTCGTGGGATCCCTTGCGCCAGACCGGCGGCAAGTTCGCCGATCTCATCCGCGACAGCATCGAGAGCTCCACCGACCCCCAACTGATCGCAATGCGACAGAACCGGCGTCCCACGCCAATCGCATTTTCGCCCAACGACTGGTACTACACCTCCGAATACAGCCCGGCACGCCCCTACCTGCACTTGCTGGACGCCGACCAGAGCATCCTGCTTGGCGATCCCGCAGCGTTCTCGCCGCTGGCCACACTGCATCCAGTCAACGTGCGTGGCTCGATCGTGGGCTATCTCGGTGTCACCAGCCGCCAGGAGCTGTCGGAACAGGCTGACCTGCTGTTTGCCCAGCAGCAGCAGAATTCCTTTTTCATGCTCGCCGTGTTCATGGTCTTTGTCTCGGCCCTCATCGCCTTCCCCGTGGCCATTTACCTGACCCGCCCGGTGATGGAAGTGGTAAAAGGCACGCGCGCGCTTGCCAACGGTGACTATGCCTCCCGCATCCCGGTGCGCGGCTCCGACGAGCTAAGCCAATTGTCGAACGATTTCAACGTACTGGCCCAGACCCTGGACCAGAACCGTACGGCGCGCCAGCAGTGGATTGCCGACATATCGCACGAGCTGCGCACGCCGCTGGCCATCCTTCAGGGCGAACTGGAATCCGTCCAGGACGGCATCCGCCCGATGAACCAGGACACGATGGAATCGCTGCACAACGAAGTAGTTCATCTCAATACGCTGGTGAACGACCTGCACGAACTGTCGCTGTCGGATCTCGGCGCGCTGGTCTACCAGAAGCAGACCATCGACGTCAGCGAGATCCTGGAGCAGGCCGTTGACATGCACCAGCAGATGGCTGCCAAGCACCAACTGCGTTTGAACCTGCACATCCAGAGCCCGCACCCGAACGACGAGATCATGATGCTGGGCGATCCCAACCGCCTGCAGCAACTGTTCGACAACCTGCTCAGCAACGCCTGCCGCTACACCGATCCAGGCGGCGAAATCCAGGTATTCATGCGGGAGCAGAACGGCAATGTGGTCATCGAACACTTCGATTCAGCCCCGGGTGTCAGCGAGAACGACCTCGCGCACCTCTTCGAGCGCCTCTATCGCGTGGAAACCTCGCGTAATCGGGCCAAGGGTGGCTCAGGACTGGGCCTCACCATTTGCCAGAACATCGTACAGGCGCACGAAGGCAGCATCGTGGCAGACCACTCTCCGCTGGGCGGACTCAAGCTCACCATCACGCTGCCGCGCCGCGTGAAACCGGTCGTATGAACGCCCGGGGTGCGGATTTGCCGCAACCCGGAGCAATCAGTAGACTAGACGAGCAAAACCAAAGGAAAACCCAAGTCCATGCCGCAACATATCCTGATTGTCGAAGATGAAGTGAAACTGGCCACGCTGCTGCAGGATTACCTGATACAGAGCGGCTTTGAGGCGACAGTCATCCACGACGGTTCGGAAGTGGAACCCTGGCTGGTGTCGCACCAACCCAGCCTGATCCTGCTGGACCTGATGCTGCCCGGCAAGAGCGGCATGGAGATCTGCAAGGAAATCCGCAAGACCTCGGCACTGCCGGTCATCATGATCACCGCCAAGGTGGACGAAATCGACCGTCTGCTGGGTCTGGAACTCGGTGCCGATGACTACATCTGCAAGCCTTTCAGCCCGCGTGAGGTAGTGGCACGTGTGCGCGCCGTGCTGCGTCGCAGCGAAGGCATGGACAAGCCCTCCGACAAAGGCCTCGTCCTCGACATCGACACCTACAAGGCCACCATCAATGGCCAGGACCTGCACCTCACCGCCGTCGAGTTCCAGTTGCTCAAGGTACTGTCTGACCAGCCTGGCCGCATCTTTACGCGCAGCGTGCTGGTCGACAAGATCTACTCGGACGGCCGCGTGGTGAGCGACCGCACCATCGACAGTCACATCAAGAAACTGCGCAAGAAGATCGCTGTCCAGCTGCCCGACCAGGAGCTGATCCACTCGCTCTACGCAGTCGGCTACAAATTCGAGTGGCAGTAAAGGCCAACGCTCCGGAGTACCCCATGATCAAACGTCACCCTCCCCTGTCCGGCATGCTCCAACGGGGGCTCCTGCTGTGCCTGTTTGTCTTGCCGATCGGCTGCGCAACCACTGCGGCAGGACAGCCGGAAAACACGGTTGCCGAAGCAAGCGTGGATTTCAGCACCTGGCTGGCCGATCTCAAAGCAGAAGCCCGTTCGAGCGGCATCAGTGACAGCACGGTTGAACTCGCTTTTGCCGATGTGACGAGCCCGTTGGACCGCGTGCTGGAACTCGACCGCAGCCAACCCGAGTTCATGCAGACCTTCTCAGGCTACATGCAAAACCGCATGAGCCAGCAGCGCATCGAGCGCGGCCGCCGTATGCTGGAAGAGCATGCAGAATTGTTTGCCCGCCTGCAGGCTGAATACGGCGTGCAGCCGCAGTACCTCGTGTCGTTCTGGGCGCTGGAAAGCAACTTCGGCGATTTCACCGGCGGCTTCTCGGTCGTGAACGCTCTGGCCACACTGGCCTGGAATCCGCGCCGCGCCGACTTCTTCCGTGCGGAATTGCTGGCTGCACTGCGCATCATCGACGACGGCCACATCGCTGCCGACCGCATGACCGGCTCCTGGGCCGGTGCCATGGGCCAGTGCCAGTTCATGCCGTCCACGTTCGCGTCCTATGCCAGAGACGGAGACGGCGACGGCAAGATTGATATCTGGGGCTCGGTACCGGACGTGATGACCTCGGCTGCAAACTACCTGTCGCGTGCGGGCTGGAAAGAAGGGGAGCGCTGGGGCCGCGAAGTGCTGCTGCCGCCCGGCTTCGATTTCGCCCTGTCGGGCACCGGCGTGCGCAAGAGCGTTACCGAATGGGATGCGCTGGGTGTGCGCCGCGCCGACGGCACGCCATTGGGCACTGCCGCGATGGAAGCCTCCGTGATCGTACCTGCAGGCGCGAACGGCCCGGCCTTCCTTGCCTATGACAACTTCCGTACCACGATGGTGTGGAACCGCTCCACGTTCTACGCCATCTCCGTGGGCCATCTGGCCGACCGCTTCATGGGCGAACCCGACATCCAGCACATGCCGGCCACGGCAGAGCAGGCGCTGGCCCGCAACGACGTCATGGAAATGCAGGAGTTACTGAACCGTCTGGGTCATGACGTCGGCGAGCCCGACGGCATCCTCGGCACCCGCACACGCGAAGGGGTGCGACTGTTCCAGCTGGCGAACGACATTCCGGCAGACGGCTACGCATCGCACGACATGCTGCTCGCGCTGCGCGAGCAGTTGTCCACGCGCTGAGCCGACTGGCTACTCTGCGGCGCCTTCACCACTGGCATCGGCTTCAGCGCGGGCTATGAGATTGACCAGTTGGCTGACGGCACGCGGGGTGTTTACCGGCATGCCATTGATGTAGAGGCTGGGCGTAGCGCGCACACCGGCACGCGTGCCACCGCGCTGGTCGGCGACGATCTTGTCACGCACCTCGGGCAGTTCGGCATCGGCACGCAAGCGTTCCACATCCAGCCCCAGTTGCGCTGCCAGTGCCTCGATCACAGAAGCAGCGTTTTCAGTGCTGCTCCACAGCGCTTGTTCAGCATAAAGCAGGCTGTACATTTCCCAGAACTTGTCCTGACGCGCGGCTGCTTCAGCATAACGCGCGGCAAGAAACGCATGCTGGTGAGTATCCAGCGGGTAATGTCGGAACACGTACTGCACGCGCTCGCTGATCTGCCGCCAGGCGCGCGCCACCACGTCGGCCTCCTCCTTGCACGCGGGGCACTGGAAGTCGCCGTACACCACCATTGTGACCGGCGCCTCGCGGGAGCCCAGCACATGATCGGTGGCACTCACTTGTCCTGGTGATGGCGCTGCCACACCGCGGCTGTAACCCTGGAAAAGCACGAACAGCACCAGTGGCACCAGCAGCAGGGCAGCGATCCTGAATGCAATGCCGCCCAACTTCTGTTTGCGCTTCGCCTGTTCCTGCTTTTCTTCGCGGATGCGCCGCTGTTCTTCCTTCTTGCTGCTCATGGCACCAGCCTTGCTGTAGTTGTCGTATGCCGGGGCAGGATAAAGCAGGGTCCGGCAGGCGACAAGCGCCGCCCCGTTGCGGCAACCCGTGCAAACAAAAAGGTTCCAGTTGAAACATTTCATCAAATTAAAAAGTTCGAGTAGTATTGGACTGCGCAAGGCAATCGCACGAGAAGATCCGGGTTTCTGGACCAAAGATGCACAGACAGTGCAAGCGATAGCCCAAAAATAGACCAAAAATAGCCCCCAAAAAAACAACTATCGCGCTCCAACAATCACTTCCAGAGGAGACCACTATGCTTGCTCGTTTGCTGTTGCTTGCAGCCTTTCTAGGCTTGTCAGCCCCCTTGCTGGCCCAGACCGGCCATCCGGCCAAAGGATCCTGGTCCGGCGATCTTTTTGTCGGCGATTCCGACAAATCCCGTGTGCGCTTGCTCATCGACGCCCGGAACGGCGAACTCAGCGGAACCGTCAATCCCGGGCGCAACGCTGCAGACATGAGCAGCATCGAACTCGATGCCGCCAGCTGGACCATGACCATCCGCGCTGTCCAACCCGACGGTGAATTGGTGCTGACCGGTACCTTGAGCAATCTCGGGTCCTGGAACAACCGCAAGTACATCGGGACCTGGACCAAGGGTGCAGAGAAAGGCACCTTCGACTTTACCCTGAATTGAACCAACCCCAATTTTGTGCCCGGCACCAACCGGGATTGCGGAGAAACCACATGAGAAAGCCAACCGTATTTTCGAAACTGACCACCCTGGCATCCTTTGTCACGCTCGCTGGCGCCCTTGGCGCTTCCGTGCAGGCACTGGCCCACCACTCCTTCGCCGCCGAATTCGATGGCAGCAAGCCCATCGAACTGCGTGGTGTCGTCACCAAGGTGGAATGGACCAATCCCCACACCTACTTCTTTATCGAAGTGGAGAATGATGCCGGCGAATATGAAGAGTGGGCCCTGGAGATGGGCAGCCCCAACGGCCTGATGCGCCGCGGCTGGACTCGCAACACGCTGGAAATCGGCACCGACGTAATGATTCGCGGTACCCGCGCACGCGATGGCAGCTTCAAGGGCAACGCCACTACTGTAGTGCTCGTTGAAGGCTGCCAGCGTCTCTTTACTGGCACCAGCCAGGACGATTTCAAGGAATCGGATCAGCCGGAAGAAAAGTGCGAGTTCTGAGCACGCCGCGGCCAACCATCAACGATCAGAGGGGATCAACTTGAAAACCGCAATCAAACTGGCCTTACTGGCCACGACCCTGGCAGCAACGCATGCCATGGCACAAGCACCTGCAGCCGACCAGCCACGCACGCCAACGCCACGCCTGGCCGACGGCACCGTGGATCTTGGCGGCGACGGCGTCTGGAATCAGCGCTGGATCACCGACTTTGCCCGCCAGATGCCCGGCTACAAGGACGGCGACCTGCCACCCATGCTGCCGTGGACGCTGGCAATGTACGAATACAACAAGGCCAACAGTGTGAAGTTCGACCCGCAGGGTTTCTGTCTGCCGCCGGGTGGCCCACGCGCAATGGGCACGCCGTATCCGTCGGAGATCCTCCAGGACGACGACCGTATCATCATCATTTTTGAGGGTGGCGGACACGTCTGGCGCGAGATTCACATGGACGGCCGTCCGCTGCCGCCGCTGGAAGAGCTTAACGAAACCTACTTCGGCTATTCCACTGGCCGCTGGGAAGGCGACACTCTGGTGGTGGAAGCGCACGGCTTCAACGAAAAGACCTGGATCGACTTCGGCGGTCGTATGCACACCAACCAACTGAAGACCACCGAGTACTTCACGCGTCCCTATAAAGAAGTGCTGCACTACCGTGCCGTCATCGACGATCCCGGTGCCTATTCCGAACCATGGGAAGTCGAGTGGGACATCGCATGGGAGGAAGGCCAGGAGTTGCAGGATTACATCTGCCAGGAGAACAACCAGTTCATCATCGACCTGCATGACGACCTGGGGCAGCCCTTCTTCGGCAAGAGCAAGGGGCTCTGATCCTCGCCCGGCGACAAGACCTGCAAACAATAAGCCCGGCTCTGCCGGGCTTTTTTTTGACTCCGTAGGGGCGGGCCCCCGCGCCCGCCCGTGTCTGGGCGTCAATCGAACCACGGGCGGGCGCGGGGCAAGAGTCAATCGCACCACGGGCGGGCGCGGGGGCCCGCCCCTACGAGATAATGAGGAGCTCGCGCTGGCGTTCCTGCTGCTGCGTGTGCCACATCGTCGCGTAGAGCCCCTGCTCCGCCAGCAGCTGCTGGTGCGAGCCACTCTCCACGATGCGACCCTGCTCCAGCACGATGATGCGATCGGCGTCCACTACGGTGGACAGTCGGTGTGCGATGACGAGGCTGGTATGGCCGCGTGCCACTTCGCGCAGCGCTTCCAGAATGCCGCGTTCGGTCTTGCTGTCCAGCGCCGAAGTGGCCTCATCAAACACCAGGATGGCGGGATTCTTGAGAATGGTGCGGGCAATCGCCACACGCTGCTTCTCACCGCCGGACAACTTCAGTCCGCGCTCGCCAACCAGTGTCTCGCCCCCCTGCGGCAGCTGTGCAATGAATGCGTCCAGGTGCGCGAGGCGGATTGCTTCCTGCACGTCCGTGTCACTGGCGTCTGGACGTCCGTAGCGGACGTTGTTGAAGATGCTGTCGTTGAACAGCACGGTGTCCTGCGGGACGATGCCGATGGCACGGCGCAGTGACAGCAAATCGAGCTCGCGGATGTCATGGCCGCCCACGCGGATCGCGCCGCCACTGCAGTCGTAGAAGCGGAACAGCAGCTTCACCAGCGTGGACTTGCCGGAACCGCTCGCGCCCACCACCGCTACCTTTTCGCCCGGCGCGATGCTGAAGCTGACGTCGGCCAGGATCTGGCGCTCGGGGTTGTAGGCAAAGTTCACGTGGCTGAACTCGACGCCGGGCTTGCCCTGCGGCAAGGGCTGCGCACCGTCGTGTTGTTGCACGACGGGCTTCACCCACATCAGCCCGAACAGGTTCTCGATGTTGGCCAAAGCTCCCTTGATCTCCCGATACACGAAGCCAAGGAAGTTGAGCGGGATGAACAACTGCATCATGAAAGTATTCACCAGCACAAAGTCGCCCAGGCTCATACTGCCGTCGGCCACACCGCGTGCCGCCAGCCACAGCATCGCCGTCATCGACGCAGCCACGATGAAGGCCTGGCCGCAGTTCAGCACGAACAGACTCAGACGGCTGTTGCGCTTGGCGACTTCCCAGCTCGCCAGTTCCTTGTCGTACAAGTCGGATTCGTGCTGCTCGTTGGTAAAGTACTTCACCGTCTCGTAGTTCAGCAGGCTGTCGATCGCGCGGTTGCTGGTAGCAGAATCAGCCTGGTTCATCTCACGCACGAAGCGCGTGCGCTTCTCGGTCGCAATGACCGAAAACACCACATACACCACCAGCGCCACCAGGATGACAGCGGCGAAAGCAACGCCATAGTTGGCGAGGAAGATACCGATTACCACCAGCAGTTCGAACACCGTTGGCAGGATGTTGAAGATCATGAAGCGCAGCAGGAAGCTGATGCCCGAGGTACCACGCTCGATATCACGCGAGAGTCCGCCGGTGCGGCGATTCAGATGGAAGTCGAGATCAAGGCCGTGCAGATGTTCGAAGGTCTGCAGGCTGATACGGCGGATGGTGCGTTCAGTGACGCGTCCAAACAACGCATCACGCACCTCGTTCAGCAGCACATTGAGGAAGCGCGCCACACCGTATGCGAGGATCAGCAGCACAGGTATCAGCACCAGCCCCGGTACCTGCACGCCTGTGCCACCCACCTGCGCATCGAGGTCGTCCACGATGTACTTCAGCAGGAACGGCAGGCTGATGGTGGCAAGCTTGCCCAGTGCCAGCGTGAGAAAGGCCAGGCTTACGCGCGCCTTGTACTCCAGCAGATAGGGCAGCAGCAGACGCAGGACATGCCATTTCATGTCCATGCCTTCGATATCGGTGTATCTTGGTTTGGGCACGGGGCCCTCCCGAATTCAGCCCAGGTCAGCCAGGCGCTCGCGGATGGAAGCTTCGATGCCGCGCGCATCGAGACCACATTTGGCCAACAGGTCGACGGCGCGACCGTGTTCCAGAAAGATGTCGGGCAGGCCGAGATTGAGCACTGGCACCGGCAAGTCATGAGCCTGCAGCAACTCGTTGACGCCGGAACCGGCGCCACCGTTCACGGCGTTCTCCTCGATGGTGACCAGCAGTCGATGGGAGCAGGCGACATGCGCCAGTAACGCTTCATCGAGGGGCTTCACAAACCGCATGTCCACCAGCGTGGCGTTCAGTGCCTCCGCCGCGGGCCACGCCGCCTGCAGCAGCGTGCCAAACACGAGGATGGCAACATCCTTACCCGCACGCAGCTCGCGCGCCTTGCCGATTTCCAGCAAGTGCAACTCCGGGTCCAGCGCGCAACCTGTAGCCTTGCCACGCGGATAGCGCACCGCTGCAGGCCCCTGATAGTGGTAACCGGTAAACAGCATGTGGCGCTGCTCGTTCTCGTCGCTTGGCGCCATCACCACCATATTGGGGATGCAGCGCAGATAACTCAGGTCGAAGCTGCCGGCGTGCGTGGGACCGTCTTCGCCCACGAGGCCAGCACGGTCGATGGCAAACAACACATCGAGGTTCTGCAGCGCCACGTCGTGCACCAGTTGATCGTATGCACGCTGCAGGAAGGTAGAGTAGATCGCCACCACAGGCTTGAGACCGTCGCAGGCCATGCCCGCTGCAAACGTTACCGCATGCTGCTCCGCAATTGCCACGTCGAAAAAGCGCTCGGGAAACTTCGCTTCGAACCCGCGCATGCCGGAGCCTTCGCCCATGGCAGGCGTGACCGCCATCAGCTGCGATTCACGCGGCGCCATCTCGCACAGCCAGTCGCCGAAGACCTTCGAATACGTTGGCGTGGCGTCAGGCTGCGAGGTTTTCTCCGCAGCCGACGCGAGCTTGTTCAGTGCATGCATGCCATAGGGATCTTCCTCGGCCGGCCGGTAGCCCTTGCCCTTGCGCGTTACCACATGCAGCAGGCGCGGGCCCTTCAGATTCTTGACGTTCTGCAGGATGTCGATGAGACCGTGCAAGTCGTGGCCGTCGACGAGACCAATATAGTTGAAACCCAGCTCCTCGAAGATGGTGGCAGGCGACACCATGCCTTTCATGTATTCCTCGGCACGGTGCGCAGCCTTCCAGGCCGGCGGTAGCGCCGACAATACTTTCTTGCTGCCGGCGCGCAGGAAGTTGTAGGGCTTGCTGGCCCACATGCGTGCAAAGTAACTCGAGAGGCCGCCGACATTGCGCGAGATCGACATGTTGTTGTCGTTGAGGATCACGAGAATGTCGCCGTCCAGCTCGCCGGCGTGGTTCAGTGCCTCGAAGGCCATGCCGGCCGTCATGGCGCCGTCGCCGATCACGGCCACGACCTTGCGCTGGCTCTGCTGACTCTGCGCTGCCAGCATCATCCCGAGCGCAGCGCTGATGGAGGTGCTGGAGTGGCCCACACCAAAGGTGTCGTACCCGCTTTCAGCACGGCTGTTGAAGGCGGCCAATCCGCCCTGCTGGCGTATCGTGAGCATCTGCTCGCGGCGACCCGTCAGGATCTTGTGAGGGTAGCTTTGGTGCCCCACGTCCCACACGAGGCGGTCATCGGGCGTATTGAACACATAATGCAGTGCGATGGTGAGTTCCACGACACCAAGGCCGGCGCCAAAGTGACCACCCGTCTTGCCCACGCTGTAGAGGAGGAATTCGCGCAGTTGGCGCGCTACTTCCACCAACTGCTCCGGGGCCAGCGCACGCAGGTCCGCAGGACAGTCGATGCTGTCCAGCAGGGGTGTGCCAGGGCGTGTCAGCGGGATCTGGTCGAACATCACGTCAGGTTGCGAAGGTACAGGAAGAAGGGCGGCATTCTAGCGTAGTTCAGGACTCGCGCTCCACGATGTATCGGGTCAGGGCAGCCAGCGTGTGCGTATCGCCGTCGAGCTCATCCAGCACGGCCAGCGCCTGTTCGAGCGTGTCCTGCAAGCGCCGGCGGGCGCCATCGAGACCAAGCAGCGAGGTATACGTCGGTTTGTTGAGCCGCGCATCCTTGCCCTGCTGCTTGCCGCTGACGGCGGTCGTGGCTGTTACGTCGAGGATGTCGTCGCGGATCTGGAAGGCAAGACCAGCGAAACCGGCAAAACGGCGCAGGATCCCGAGTTGTGCCGGCGTGGCCACGTTGCTGCTGAGCGCCCCCACCAGCACGCTGGCTGTAATCAGGGCACCGGTCTTGAGCCGGTGCATGTGGCCAAGGCTGGCTTCGTTGAGCAACGAACCCGCGGCTGCGATGTCGATGGCCTGGCCGCCGACCATGCCCTGCTGCCCGCTGGCGCGGGCCAGCTCCGCCAGCATCTGCAGGCGGATGCGATCACCGCAGGCCAGCTCCCGCGATGTGGCGAGCAGCTCGAAAGCCAGCGCCTGCAAGGCATCGCCGGCCAGAATCGCGGTGGCCTCGTCAAAGGCGACATGACAGGTGGGCTTGCCGCGCCGCAGCACATCGTCATCCATCGCCGGCAGATCGTCGTGGATCAGGGAATAGGCGTGGATCAGTTCGATGGCGGCGGCTGGAATATCGGCCTGTTCGGGCGCGGCGCCCAGCGCACCGGCACTGGCATAGGCCAGCAGCGGACGCAGGCGCTTGCCACCATTGAGCACGGCATAGCGCATGGCATCGGCGAGACGAACCGGCACCTGCTGGCCACGCAGAACCCGGCGCAGTACCTGCTCGCTGCGTTGTTGGTGCTGCAGCAGAAGGACCTTGAAGGAGGTGGAGGCGGACACGGGTCTTACTTCACCTGGTCAGCGTCGTCAGCATCGCTGGCGTCCGCATAGGGTTCCGATTCGGGCAGCTCACCTGCCTTTACCAGGATCTGTACTTTCTGCTCAGCCTGATCCAGCGCCTTTTGGCATTCACGCGTAAGCTTGATGCCCTGCTCGAAGGCCTTCAGCGATTCCTCGAGGCTCAGATTGCCTTCTTCCATCGCTTCCACCAGGGTTTCGAGGCTGGCCAAGGCTTCCTCGAAATCGAGGGATTTGCTCTTTTTTGTCATATTTCAGGGTCCGTGCGGTCTGGTGCAATGGTAATACCGGGCCGAGGTGAATGCACTGTTAAGGATGGATTCAGTCCTGCGGGAACATACTTCGTCCGAACCTGCAGGAAACGGATTGCCAGCAGCCAAGGTTGCAGACAGGAGTCAAACATCATGGCACAATCGCCCGGCCCGGCACGGGGTAGTTACTCCAGAATCATGCCCAAACCGCCGTGCTGTTGACCAGAGTGTTAAACAAACCGAAACGAAAGATGGGGACTACTATCATGAAGAAGATTGCATTTACCGGAGCTGTACTGCTGAGCTCACTGGTATCCTTCACCGCGATCGCTGCACAGCCTTCGCCTGAAGAACAGGCTGCTGCTGCAGTCGCAAACCGTCAGGCCGTATTCAAGCTGCTGGCCGTTTCCAACGGCGCACTCGGCGGCATGGCTCGCGGCGCACCGTACGATGCTGCTGCTGCCAAACTGGGTACCGAACGCGTAATCATGCTGGCTGGCATGATTCCCGAACTGTTCTCACAGGACACCACCAGCTTCGCCAACATCACCACCCGTTCCGCCACCACCATCTGGGCCAGCAAGGCTGACTTCGATGCTCTGGCTGCCGACCTGGTGACTGGTGCTACCGAAGCCCTGGGCATCCTGGAAGCACAGGGTGAAGCCGGTGTACGCGCTGCAGTTGGCGCCATCGGTCCGAAGTGTGGCGCTTGCCACGACCGCTTCCGCGTGGATTGATCGCCAGCGCGAAACGCAAGTACGACACGTTAGAACAAAAAAAGCCCCGCATTGCGGGGCTTTTTTTGTTCAGTGTCTGTAGGGGCGGACCCCTACGCGCCTGTCATTCAATGTCGCGCATGAAGAAGGCGGTATAGGCGTCCTGGTCTTCCGGCGTGAGTTTGCTGGTGTGCTCGATCACTTCGGCCATCTCGCCACCGACGAAATCGAAGCTGGCGGTCATGCCCAGCTGCAGCAGGCCCATGAAATCTTCTTCGGTCCAGGAACCGATGCCATCGGGACCGCGGCTGATATCCGGTGCGATGCCTTCAGCACCGGCAAATTCCTGACTCAACTGCATCATGCCCAACGCATTGCGCGGGGTGTGACACTCGCCACAGTGGCCCAAAGCACGCGCCAGATAGGCGCCGCGCTGTACCAGCGGATCATCGCCCACAGCCGGGGCTTCACCTTCCAGCATATCGGCCATGATCCCCCACCCCGCCATCATCCAGCTGAACTGCCAGGCCGGCAGATCATGCGGGGCATTCTCATGCGCCACCGCCGGCAGCGACATGACGTAAGCGGCGAGATCCAGCACGTCCTCGTCAGTCATGTCCTTGTAGGTACGGTAGGGGAATGCCGGCCAGTAGAAGCCACCGGACGGCGAACGGCCATGCTTGAGCGCCAGCAGGAAGTCGCGACCGGTCCAGCCGCCGATGCCGGTTTCGGGATCGGGGGTGATGTTGGGCACGTGGAAAGTACCGCCGAACGGTGATTCGATTTCGTAGCCACCGACCGGGGCATCGGTGCCCTCGGGCTGGTGACAGGCCGCGCAACCGCCGGCGTTATAAATGTATTCACCGCGCGCGATCGCTGCAGGATCGGTGGATATCTCCGGGTTACCCACGGAAGGCAGGCCGAAGACCCAATACAGCAAGCCCAGCGCGACGACGGCGACGACCGCCAAGGGGATAGTTTTCTTGTTCATCGATGGTTTCCTGATCGTTGGATAAACCTGGGTTGGAAAAATTCGGAGGCGAAATTAGCAAGCAAATATGCAAGTAAAGGTCATGCGACCTTTGACTTACGCGACGCACCCGAGCCGCCCGAGCCACTCGTACCGGAGGCCTGCTCCGCCTGTTGCCGCGCGCGTTGGGCCAGCTTGGCGGCCTTGCGCTTCGCAATTACCTCGGCAGCATCGCCGCCCAGATGCGCTTCGCCGCGCGCCCGGGCCAGCTCGACCTGGTGCTGACGCTCGCGGAAATGCCCGAGTTCCTCGGCGCTGTGGCGGCCGTGACAGTGCGGACAGCTTACCCCTTTTTCATACAGTGGGCTCGCCTTGTCAGCCTCGGTGACAGGCAGGCGACAGGCATGGCATTGGTCGTAGGCGCCTTTTTGCAGCTGATGATTTACGGCCACGCGATTGTCGAACACGAAGCACTCACCCTGCCATAACGACTCATCTGCGGGCACATCCTCCAGATATTTGAGAATGCCGCCTTTCAAATGATAGACCTCGTCGAAGCCCTGCTCTTTGAGGTAAGCCGTGGATTTCTCGCAGCGGATGCCGCCCGTGCAGAACATCGCAACCTTCTTGTGTTTGGCCGGATCCAGATGCTGCTTTACCCAGGCCGGGAATTCGCGAAAGGATTCGGTGTGCGGATTCACGGCGCCCTTGAAGCTGCCAATGTCCACTTCATAGTCGTTGCGCGTATCCACCAGCAGCACGTCGGGCTGCGAAATCAGCGCGTTCCAGTCCCCGGCCTCGATGTGCGTGCCCACCTTGCGCAGGGGATCGATACCCTCCACGCCCATGGTCACAATCTCCTTCTTGAGCTTGACCTTGGTACGGTAGAACGGGATTGCGGTGTCGAAGGACTCTTTGGAGTCGAGCTCCGCGAGGCGCGGATCCTGACGCAACCTGGCCAGTACGGCATCGATGCCGGCGCGGGTGCCGGCGATGGTGCCATTGATGCCTTCGGAGGCCAGCAGCAACGTGCCCTTCACCCCGTGCTGCTGCATGCATTCAAGCAAAGGCTGCTGCAGCCTCTGATAATCGTCCAGCCGGACGAAGTGGTAGAGCGCGCACACGACGATGCGCTGGTCCTGAGTGTTCATGGGTTCACCGATGCGGGCCGAAGCGTAAGTCCGGAGCAAACGTTGGTTTGAAAGTGCGCGGATTATAAGGAAAGGGGCTCCAGATTCACATGCGCCGCGGCTTGATCCAGATCATCCGGGTCGGCCAGAAAGGGAATACTGCCGATGCACGGGAACGGCAATGCCTCATGCAGCGTCTGCAGATTCTCCGCAATCAGCGCCATGTCCGGGTCGCGCTGCGTGGCGATCCAGCCGGCAATCGTCAGGCCGTCACGCACGATGGCCTCGGCCGTAAGCAGCGCATGGTTGAGGCAGCCGAGCTTCATGCCCACCACCAGGATCACCGGCAGGTTCAGCGCGCGCGCCAGGTCCGACATGAACTCACGGTCGCTGAGTGGCACGCGCCAGCCGCCGGCACCTTCGATCAGCGTAAGATCGGCGCGCTTCATCAGCACGCCCTGGCAAAAGCCCGAGATGCGCTGTACCTGCAGACGCTTGCCTGCCTGTGCGGCAGCGAGGTGCGGCGATACCGCTGCCGGAAGGCACACGGGATTGACCTGCTCATAGCTCAGCACCACCGATGCAGCACGCTGCAACCTCAGGGCATCGTCATTGCGCATTCCCTGCTCCGTCTGCCCGGCGCCAGCCGCCACGGGCTTCATGCCGATGGTACTGTGCCCCTTTTTTGCCGCCGCATGCAGCAAAGTGCAGCTGACGAAGGTCTTGCCGCAGTCTGTATCGGTGCCGGCGACGAAGAATTTACGCGGGATCGGTTTCATGTGGACGCTCGAGGACGAGATAGAAGACTTCCCAGGTGAGGGGAATGCAGCCCGCCGCCGTGGCACCGGCAGCAAACAGATCGGCCGCCCGGCGGAACAACCGCGGCGACGTGAGGCCTTGGGCCTGCGCACGATTCATGTTGTGGGCGCCGATGTTCTTGAGGCTGCGGCTGATAGCCTGCAGGGACGCGACTTCTTCGACGATCAATTCGCGCTGCACGCGACATGTGAACCCGGCGTGCCGCGCCTGCTGCGCCAGACTTTCGGCTGCCTCAAATGTATTGACGTGTGTGTAGGCATCGACCGCAGCCCATGCGGCACGTACTTCGCGCAAGCTCGCAGGCCCGAAGGTGGACAGCAGCACTGTGGCACCCGGTCGCGTCACGCGCATCAGTTCACCGAACAGCTGTGCGTAATCGCGGCACCACTGGATAGCCAGACTGGATACGACGAGATCCAGTGCAGCGTTGCCCAATGGCAGGGCTTCGGCATCGGCACACAGCAGGCGCGCCTCAGGTACGCGCTGCGCGGTGGCCTGCAACATGGGCTCGGCAATATCCAGCGCCAACAGCGCTGCCTGCGGCCAGCGCTGTTGCAAGGCAAACGTACAATAGCCGGTGCCACAACCCATATCGAGCATGGCTTGCGGAGCGCCATGCCGGGGCAACAGGGAGAGCAGCTGTGTCGCTACCCGCCGCTGCAATGAGGCATGTGCGTCATAGCGCTGCGCGGCGGCACCGAAGGAACGCGCGATGACTGCGCGCGGCAACAACACTGCAATCTCATCACGTAACGGGGAGTCATGCAGCTGCGCAGTCTTCATGCAGCAATCCTGCGCGGCAGCTGTGCCAACGCCGCAAGCAACTGATCAACATCTGCTTGGGTATGTGCAGCACTGAAGGTAACGCGCAGCCGTGCCGTGTTGAGCGGCACAGTGGGCGGGCGAATTGCGGTGACCAGAAGACCTGCTGCTTCGAGTGCGCGACTGGCCTGCAGTGCGTCCTCAGCACTGCCCAGCAACAGGCCCTGGATCGGTGTGGAAGAATCTGTGAGCGCAAATCCAAGCTCGAGACAGCCTTTGCGAAAGTGCTGCACCAGCACCTGCAAGTGCTCGCGCCGCCAATCGCCACGTTGCAGCAGCTGCAGACTGGTGCGTGTGGCAGCGGCCACAGCTGGCGGCAGTGCCGTCGTGTATATGTAGGGACGACAGAACTGCACGAGACTTTCAATCAGCTCGTCGCTGCCAGCGACGAAAGCACCGGCCGTACCAAAAGCCTTGCCGAGCGTACCGACGAGAATATGGAGATTATCCTCATCGACACGGACACCTTGCTCAGCCAGTGCTTGTGCCAGTCCACCACCAGTGCTGCCGAGACAACCGAAGCCGTGCGCATCGTCCACCATCAACACAGCGTCATGCTGTTGCGCCAGACCGAGCAAGTCCGCAAGCGGTGCCACGTCACCATCCATGCTGAACACACCATCGGTAATGATGCAGCGCTGGGCACTGCCGGCATCGTCCTGCAGCAATTTCCCCAGCGCGGCGGCATCGAGATGCGCGTAACGCCGGAAGCGCGCGCCACTGTACAGGCCACCATCAAGCAGCGACGCATGATTCAGGCGATCCTCAAACACGGCATCCTGCTTGCCGAACAGCGCCGTCAACGTGCCGACGTTGGCCATGTAGCCGCTGGAAAATACCAGCGCACGGCTGCGCCCGGTGAAGGCAGCAAGCTCTTCTTCCAGCGCGTGGTGCGGCAGGCTGTGACCGCTGACAAGATGCGAGGCACCACTGCCGGTGCCATAACGATCCAGTGCATCACGGAAACTGCGCAATACCTCGGGATGATTGGCGAGACCAAGATAGTCGTTGCTGCAGAACGACAGCAGCATGCGACCGTCCACCTGCAGCAGTGGCTGCTGTGGCGTGTCATGCACACGGCGCTGGCGGTAGAGCGACGCACTGCGGCGCTCCTCGAGCCTTGCCCTGAGCGTTTGCCGGAAGGAGGTCACGCGCGGGGCTGGCTCAATTCAGCGCTGCAGCATCATAGAAAGCCGTATTGTCCTGGCGCGGCACGTGCCGCTGCGGCTGGTCGGCACTGACGTGGAAAGGCTCGGGATGAATACCGAGCTTGGCAAACAACTGCATGTCGGCGCTGGCTTCCGGATTCGCCGTGGTGAGCAGACGATCACCGTAGAAAATGGAGTTGGCGCCGGCAAAGAAGCAAAGTGCCTGCTGTTGCTCGTTCATTTGCTCACGGCCTGCCGACAGGCGTACGTGCGAATGCGGCATCAGTATGCGCGCCACGGCGATCATGCGCACAAAGTCGAAGGGCTCCAGATCGTCCACGTCTGCCAGCGGCGTGCCTGGAATCTTCACGAGGTTGTTGATCGGTACGCTTTCCGGATGCTGCGGCAGGTTGGCCAGCTCGCGCAAAAAACCCACGCGGTCACGCGCGCTTTCACCCATGCCGACGATGCCGCCACTGCAGACCTTGATGCCGGCCGCGCGTACGTGTTCCAGCGTGTCGAGGCGCTCATCGAAGCTGCGTGTGGTGATGATCTTCGCGTAGTACTCGCGCGAGCTGTCGATGTTGTGGTTGTAGTAGTCGAGGCCGGCAGCTGCCAGCGCAGCAGTCTGCTCCACGCTGAGCTTGCCCAGCGTCATGCAGGTTTCCATGCCCAGCGCACGCACGCCCTTCACCATTTCCAGCACATATGGAAAATCCTTCTGCGAGGGATGCTTCCACGCGGCGCCCATGCAGAAACGCGTGGCGCCATTGGCTTTTGAGCGCTGCGCCTCATCCAGCACCTTTTGCACTTCAATGAGCTTTTCCTTTTCGAGGCCGGTGTTGTAGTGGCCGCTCTGCGAGCAGTACTTGCAGTCCTCGGGGCAGGCGCCGGTCTTGATCGACAGCAGCGTGCTGACCTGCACAGCGTTGGGGTCGAAGCACTGCCGATGCACGCCCTGCGCCTGATACAACAGGTCGTTGAAGGGCAGCGCAAACAGCGCTTCGATTTCAGCGTTGGTCCAGTCGTGGCGGACGGCGATGGTCATTGGCAGTACCTGAAGGCAAGGTAAATTTGGAGAGTATGTAAAGTATGTAAAGTGGCGAAGACCGGAAAACAGTCTACGTTGAAGGTCGTTATGGTAGTCGGACGCCCTCCTGTGTCAACCAGACTTGCAGTTAATGCAATCAGATGGTTAGAAAACATCCAATTCTGGCTGCTACCGGGTACCTGCGTGCTGTGCCGCCGACCCAGCGGGCAGCGCCTGGATTTGTGCGAGAGTTGCCATGCGCAACTGCGTTTCAGCAGCCATACCTGCCGGACCTGCGCCCTGCCCCTGCCCGCCTCCACTGGCCCCCTCTGCGGGCACTGCCTGTTGCAGCCGGCGCCCTTCCAGCAAGCCATCGCACCACTGGCCTGGGCCGAACCTGCCAGCCAGCTTATCAGCCGTTTCAAGTACCACGCGCAATTGGCCCCGGGCCGCGTGCTGGGCACCCTGCTGGCGCATGAACTGCGCCTGCATTATCAGGACGAAACCCTGCCTGACCTTATCGTCCCCGTTCCGCTGCATCCCGCCAAGTTGCGGCGTCGCGGCTACAACCAATCCTTGCTGCTGGCCCGCCAACTGGCACGTGCACTGGACCGACCCTGCGCGGCAACCCTGCTGCGCCGTCTGCGCGATACGCCCGCACAGCAAGGGCTGAGCCGGGAGGAGCGGCAGCAGAATCTGAAAGGAGCCTTTGGTCTGGACCCACTGCAGGCGGCGTGTTATCCCGGCGTGGGCAGCATCGCGCTGGTGGATGATGTGGTGACGACGCAGAGCACGGCACGTGAAGTCGCCGCCGTGCTGCAGCAGGGAATGCAGCCCGCGCCGGCCATCCACTTGTGGGCGTTGGCGCGGGCTTGAAGGGAGCTGAGCAGTCTCGCGCAACCGCGCAGGCGCGAAAACGCAGGGAAAGTTGCTGTGATGGAAGCTTCAGCTCTTCTTCGCCATGGCATCCCACACCTGGAACAGGACCATGCCCACCAGCAGGCTTCCACCAAAGATGAGCACATCAGCCTGCAAGGTAACCAAAGCGGCGATGGCCGGACCCGGGCAGAAGCCGACGAGGCCCCAGCCGATGCCGAACATGGCTGAGCCAGTCACCAGCTTCGTATCGATAACCTTGTTGGTGGGTATCTGGAACTGCGCGGCGCACACGGGCTTGCCGAACTTCTTCACCAGCTGGAAGGCCGGAAAGGTGACGAGCAGCGCGCCGCCCATCACAAAGGCCAGCGTGGGGTCCCAGCTGCCGGCGACATCGAGAAAACCCAGCACACGCTGCGGATTGATCATGTCGGACAGCGTCAGGCCGATACCGAACAGCAGGCCGCTGACGAGCGACATCACCAGGAACATACTACCGTTTGAAGTCTTTTCCATCTCAGCCTCCCAGCACGTGGCGCATGACGAACACGGTCAGGGCCGCGGTCACCATGAAGGTACCGGTGGCCACCAGCGAGCGTGGTGACAGGCGCGCCAGACCGCACACGCCATGGCCGCTGGTGCAGCCACTGCCCAGACGCGTACCAAAGCCTACCAGCAGGCCGGCAAGCACCAGCACTGGCGTCGATGCCTGCAACTGCACGTCAGGCGCGAAGCCACGCACGGCGTTCACCAGCACCACACCCACGGGAATTCCGATCAGGAAGGCCCAGCGCCACAACGAGTCCGGCCCCCACTTTCCCAGCACACCCCCGAGGATGCCGCTGATACCGGCGATCTTGCCGTTGAAGAACAGCATCACGGCGGAACCCAGTCCGATCAGCAAACCGCCGATCAGCCCCATGCCTATCATCATGTTTTCTGCCATTTGCCTTGCCTCGTAGCGTCGGATTCGCCTGCAAAACTTCCTGCAGTTTTCAGTATCGCAGCATGCTGGCCAGGTGACCTGCACTGCCTTGTATTTTCCCACCGTAGCCGCGAGACTTGCCAGCCATGATTGACCTTGATTTCGACCGTACCCACCTCTGGCACCCCTACACGTCCATGCAGAACCCGCTGCCGGTGTATCCTGTGGTGTCGGCGCAGGGCGTGCGCATCCGGCTGGAAGATGGCCGCGAGTTGATAGACGGCATGTCCTCCTGGTGGAGCGTCATCCACGGATATAACCACCCGGTTCTTAACGCCGCATTGAAAGCCCAGGTCGACCGCATGGCCCACGTCATGTTCGGCGGGCTGACGCATGCACCCGCAGTGGAGCTGGGCAAGCTGCTGGTGCAACTGAGCCCACCGGGGCTCGACAAGGTGTTCCTGTGTGATTCTGGCTCGGTCAGCGTGGAAGTGGCCATCAAGCTGGCCTTCCAGTACTGGATCAGCGCCGGCCAGCCACAGAAGAAGCAGCTGCTGACCCTGCGCAAGGGTTACCACGGCGACACCTTCGCCGCGATGAGCGTATGCGACCCCGTCACCGGCATGCACCATCTGTTCGAGCAGGTGCTGCCGCAGCAGCGGTTCGTGGCGGCGCCGCAGACACCCTTCGGTGAAGATTGTCCGGACAGCGAACTGGACGAGCTGCGCCACACGCTGGAACAGCACCACCACGAAATCGCTGCGCTGATCCTGGAGCCGATCGTACAGGGCGCCGGCCGCATGTTCTTCTACTCGGCACGTTACCTGCGCGAAGCGCGCCGGCTCTGTGACCAGTACGGTGTGCTGTTGATCGCCGACGAAATCGCCACGGGCTTCGGCCGCAGCGGCAAGTTGTTCGCCTGCGAACACGCCGGCATCAGCCCCGACATCCTTTGCCTCGGCAAGACGCTGACCGGAGGCTATCTGACCTTGGCCGCCACGCTGTGCACCAGCCGCATCGCCGACCAGATCAGCCAGGATGGCGGTGTGTTCATGCACGGCCCCACCTACATGGGCAACCCGCTGGCCTGCGCCGTAGCCGTGGCCAGCATACGACTGCTGCTGGAGTCGGGCTGGCAGGACCGCATTCGCGCGATCGAGGCGCAGCTGCAGGCAGAGCTGGCACCCTGCCGGGACTACCCCACCGTGCAGGCCGTGCGGGTGCTGGGTGGCATTGGCGTCGTGGAACTCAAGGAACCTGTCGACATGGCCGCTGCGCAGCGCCACTTCGTGCAAAACGGCGTCTGGATCCGGCCTTTTGGGCGGCTCGCCTACCTGATGCCACCCTACTGCATCGAAACCGGGGACTTGAGCCGCCTGACCTCAGTGCTGGGCGGGTTTGCCCGACAGGGGGTCAGGGGCTAAAATGCCCGCCTTTACAGAATTCCTGTTTGAAATTCTCCATCTATCCACTTACGTCCATTTATCAAAGGTGCCTCGCTGTGTCCGAAACCCAAAACATCATCAAGTTCCTCGAGAACTGCTCCGTCGAAGTCACCCCCGGTGGCGCCGCCAAGATCGAAAACTTCCGCGACGTCCTGCGCCCCGGCACCACGGTATTCGTGACCTTCCTGCCCGGCTCCGACATCAATACCACGGTAGCCACCGTGAAGCGCCTGCACGCTGAGGGCATGAAGCCGGTACCGCATTTCGCCGCACGCTCCACTCCCAACCGCGCCTTCCTCGAAGAAAACCTGAAAGTGTTCCAGGACGAGTGTGGCGTGGAAGAAGCCCTGCTGATCGGCGGTGGCGTGACCACACCGGTGGGCGACTTTTCCAGCTCCATGGAAATCCTGCGCCTGGACCTGCTGCAGAAGTACGGCATCAAGAAGCTCGGCATCGCCGGCCACCCGGAAGGTTCGCCCGACATCCCGCCCGCCGACGTAACCGCAGCGCTGCTGGAAAAGAATGCCTATGCCAAGCAAAGCGGCATCGAAATGTACATCACCACGCAGTTCTGCTTTGAAGCCGAGCCGATCATCGAGTGGGACAAGCGCATCCGCGCCGAAGGCAATGAGCTGCCGATCCACATCGGCATCCCCGGCCTTGCCACCATCAAGACCCTGCTGGCCCACGCCACGGCTTGCGGTATCGGCCCCTCCATGCGCGTGATTACGCGCCAGGCCGCCAACATCGCCAAGCTGATGACCACCCGCATGCCCGACAAGATCACGCGCGATCTGGCCAACTACCAGGCCAACGATCCGCAGTGCGGCATCAACCAGGTTCACCTGTACCCGCTGGGCGGCCTGATCAAATCGGCCAAGTGGCTGTACGCGGTGAAGGACGGCAACTTCAAGCTGAACGATGAAGGCTTTGATCTGACCGTCGAGCTCTGATGGACCGGGGTGCCGG
>JBIIWP010000151.1:0-5150 GCA_044338855.1 Pseudohongiellaceae bacterium
CAGCGGCACTCACAGTACTTGCCGGCGTGCTGCGCAACGGTTTCCTGCATCGCGCCATCCGCGAACAGGGCGGCGCCTACGGTGGTGGCGCCAGCCAGGAGAGCGGCTCGGCGGCGTTTCGCTTCTATTCCTATCGCGACCCGCGCCTCGCCGACACTCTGGACGACTTCCGTCGCGCCGTGGATTGGATGCTGAGTGCCGAACACGATTATGCGCAACTGGAGGAATCCATCCTGGGCGTCATCAGCAGCCTCGACAAGCCGGCGTCGCCGGCCGGCAGCGCCAAGCAGGCCTTCCACAATGAGCTGTTCGGCCGCACCAAACACGAACGCGCGCAGTTCCGGGCGCGGGTACTGGACGTCAGCATCGAGGAATTGAAAGCGGTAACGGAGCGCTACCTGACTGGTGACAACGCCAGCGTCGGCATCGTCAGCAACAAGGGCCAGAGCGCCGTGCTGGAGCAACTCGGCTTGCAGATCCGCACCCTGTAGCAACCCTCAAGCGGCCCGCGACTTGCGGATGAGCTCGTAGGCTTCCTTGATTTCCATGGTCTTCTTGTGGGCCAGCGCCATCATCTCTTCAGGCAGGCCTTTGGCCACCAGCTTGTCGGGGTGATGCTGGTTCATGAGGCGGCGGTAGGCTTTTTTCACGTCATCGTCCGTGGCACTGCTGGCCACGCCCAGTGAGGCATAGGCATCTTTCAAGGCCGAGGCAGAATCGGGCCGCTGCGTGTGCATGTGCGCACCGGCCTGCTGACGCTGCAGGATGTGCAGGAACTCTGCGCTGGAATAGCCGATAGACTGCGCTGTCTCCTGCAGGATGCGCCGCTCGTTGGGATTCAGCTTGCCATCGGCGAGCGCCGTGGCGATGAGAATTTCCAGAAACATCTGCAGCAGGTTGCTGCGGCGATGACACTCGGTGCGGAACTGCTGCAGCACCTGGCCTGCCGGAAAGCCATCGTCCTTGCCCTGGTTGAACAGGCTGATGGCGACTTTCTTCTGCGCAGGGTCCAGGCGCATCTGGCGCATCACGGATTCAGCCAACGCAATCTCGTCCTGCGTGACGACCCCGTCGGCCTTGGCCAGGTAACCCATCATGCTGAAGGTGGTGGTGAAGAACGCCGACTGGATGCGCTCCACATCGGCACCGCCACCGTAGTGGCCGTCATCCTGCAACCGGCCCATGCCGCGGTCGAAGTTATGGCCCAGCGAGGCACCCAGCAAGGCACCCAGTGGACCGCCCAGCATGAAGCCGAAAGTGCCGCCGAGCAGTTTGCCCCACCAGCTCATGAGAACAACCTCGAGAACCAGCTGCGACCCAGACGATCTTCGCAGGTTTGCAGCTGGCCGCCATAGCGCACGGCGGTATCCTGCACGGTAGACGCGGTTTCCAGCAACCAGCTCTTGCCGTTGTGGCTGCCGCTGCGGAAACCGCCATTGCCTTCGTGGTAGGCAAGATAGAGATTGTAGGCGTCGTCCTTGCGGATGCCGTTGATCTCGTACGACATGTCGTTGTACCAGCCGACGAAATCAACGGCGTCCTTGAAACTGCTGCGACGTGCGCCCCAGTTGCCGGCAGCGACCTGGTAGTCATTCCAGGTGTTGTCCAGCGCCTGCGCGTAGCCGAAGGCATCAGACGGGCGCGGACCGGGAATGAAACCGAAGAAGACCCTGCGCGGCGGTTTGGCGCGGCCGCGGAACCCGGATTCGTGATAGAGGAAGGCCATACTGACTTCCATCGGCACTCCCCAGCGCTGTTCAGACTTGCGCGCTGCCTTGTACCAGCCACCGCGGTCTTCAAAGACAGTGCAGAGATTGCTGGCATTTTGCGGAGGAGCGGAAGCGCAGGCCGTCAGTGCCAGCATGCAGCAGCAGATAAGGGTGGAGCGGACAACTTTTTGCATGCGCAGATTTTAACGCAAGCGGCGTACCTTGTCGTCTCTGCAGTGCCTGCCGGCCTCATGACCGACAGGCAGCCTGCAGCATCAAGCGTACGATCAGAACTTCATACCGATGCCCAGCGCATAGACCCAGGGATCCACCGCCACATCCACCTTCAGGAGGTTGGCGACCTCCACCGTGGTGTCGATGCTGATGTGCCACACCGCTGCATTCAACAGGATGCGGTCCGTCAGCTCCAGGTCGAGACCTGCCTGCAGGGCATAGCCCACAGAGTCCTCTGCCTCGATGGCATGATTGCCGCCGGTACCCACACTGTTGAGCACGGCACGGCCGTTGTCAGTGGCGCGGCTTTCCAGCATCAGGGTGTAATTGATGCCCGCCCCCACGTAAGGCGTCAACGCCTCGTTACCCGTGTCGAAGTAGTACTGCAGACTCAATGTTGGCGGCAGGTGCTTCACCTCGGCCAGCGACCCGAGTCCGGCAAGATCCCCGGCGAAACTGATGGTGTGCGTGAAAGGGGTGGCCGCCAGCAGCTCGACACCCCAGTTGTCCGTAAACAGCCAAGCCGCCGTCAGGCCAAGCTGGGTATCCCCGTCCAGTCCCGCCTTGCCCCGTGGCGACACCGCAGCAGGCCGGATATAACTGCTCTGCTCTACCGGAGCGACATTGGCCGCGCCCGCGCGCAGAATCAGGTCACCCGCTTCATGCGCCAGTGCCGGCACGGCACTGCCGCCCCCCACACACACGGCCAGAGCCTTGAGAAAATAACTGAACCTGGACTGCATCTTGTTCTCCTCGTTGAACAAACTGCAGCAACTTTAAGCGATGCCCGGATACCGGATTTGATGCAGATCAGGGAGGCTTTTTGCGAGAACAACAAATTCCCTGCGGTTTGTCATGGATTAAGCCGGACGCAGATAACACCACGGCGGGCTTTTCAGCGGCGAGTCCTAGGGATTCACGCCATGCTGCACAAGCAAGTCCAGCAAGGCCGCCTCATCCAGAACCGGGATGCCCAGCTCTTCTGCCTTGGCCAGCTTGGATCCGGCGCCTGGACCCGCAACGACCGTCGTGGTTTTGGCTGAGACACTGCCTGCGACCTTGGCACCGAGTTGCTGCAGCAAGGCCTTGGCCGCATCACGGTCCAGGCTCTCCAGGGTGCCGGTGAGCACCCAGATCTGGCCGTTGAGTGGCAGAGCTTCGCGCTGCACGGGCTCCTGCTCCGGTGGTGCCACTCCCGCGGCAAGCAGGCGGCCGATAAGCGCACGGTTGTTCGGATCCCGGCTGAAATCTGCCACGCGGCCTGCCACGACCGGCCCGATGTCGGGGATTTCCAGCAGCGCTTCCGCACTGGCATCGAGCACGGCCTGCAGCTTGCCGAAGCGTGTAGCAAGCGCGAGTGCGGTTGCCTCACCCACATCGCGAATGCCAAGTGCAAACAGGAAGCGCGCCAGGGGCTTCCCCTTGCTCTTGTCGATTGCAGTCAGCAGGTTCTGTGCGGACTTGCCGCCCATGCGTTCCAGCTGCTCCAGGGTCGCCAGATCAAGGCGGTACAGGTCATCCAGACCTTGCACCAGCTTCTGTTCCACCAACTGCTCCACCAGTTTGCTGCCAAGGCCTTCGATGTCCATCGCCGCGCGCGAAGCAAAATGCAGCACGGACTGGATCAGTTGGGCCCGACATACCAGCGCACCGCTGCAGCGCAGCAGCACTTCTCCCTCCTCCTTCTGCACCGGTGAGCCACACACGGGACAATGGTCGGGCGCTACGATGGCGCGTCCGGCGGGATTCTCGCCGTCACCACTCACCGCGACGATTTTCGGAATGACATCGCCGGCGCGACGCACGATGACCCTGTCACCGATCCGGATGCCGAGGCGTGCCACCTCATCCATATTGTGCAGCGTGGCATTGCTGACAGTGACGCCACCAACAAACACCGGTTGCAGGCGCGCCACCGGCGTAATCGTGCCGGTACGACCGACCTGGAACTCGACGTCCAGCAGGGTGGTGGCCATTTCTTCAGCGGGGAATTTGTAGGCCATGGCCCAGCGTGGCGTACGCGCATTCATGCCGAGCAGCTGCTGCTCCTCAAGGCTGTTCAACTTGATGACGACACCATCAATTTCATAGTCCAGCGCTGCGCGCTGCTGCAGTACATCGGCACAATACGCATGGCAGGCTGCCACCCCTGAAACAGTGCGCCGCAGGGGATTGACCGGCAGCCCCCAGGCATCCAACTGTCCGAAAATGCCGGAGAGCTCACCGGACAGCAGGCCACCTTCGACCAGCCCGCTGCCATAACAATAAAAAGACAGTGGACGCGCGGCAGTGATGCGCGGATCGAGTTGCCGCAGCGTGCCGGCCGCCGCATTGCGCGGATTCACGAAAGTCCGCTCACCCCTGGCACTGGCATCGCTGTTCATCGCGGCGAATCCAGCCTTGGTCATGAATATCTCACCGCGCACTTCCAGCACGGCGGGAATGCCTTCACCGGACAGTCGCAGCGGGATGTCGCGGATCGTGCGGACATTGTGGGTAATGTCCTCGCCGCTGCTGCCGTCACCACGCGTCGCGGCGCGCTGCAAGACACCACCTTCATACAAGAGGCTGACGGCGACACCATCGATCTTGGGTTCGCAGTTGTATTCCAGCGGCCCCGCGCGACCGAGACGCTTGAGACAGCGCTCCTCAAAACGATTCAGCTCGTCTTCGTCGAAGACCTTGTCCAGCGACAGCATGGGCAATGCGTGCGTGATCTGACTGAATCCGGATGCCGGCGCACTCCCCACCCGCTGGCTGGGCGAATCCGGTGTGATGCATTCCGGGTGTTCAATTTCCAGTTGCAGCAGGCGCGCGAACAACTCATCAAAGGCCTGATCCGTGATTTCCGGGGCATCGAGCTGGTGGTAACGGCGGTTGTGGTAATCGATCTGCTGGCGCAGGTGCTGCAGTTCACGCTGCAGGGATTCGCTGGTGGCCACGGCCGCAGGGTTCCGGGGTTCAGCGGCGGGAAGACAGCAGCAAAAGTTCAAAATCCCGGATGCGCTGCTTGTAGTGTTCCAGGGTCTGGCGCGTCAACACACTGCGGTTCTCGTCCTTCAATTCGCCGTCAAGCGCGTGCTTGATGGCGTTGGCAGCAGTCAGCATCTGGTCGAAGCTGGCCATGTTGCCGTACTTGACTGGCAACTGCAGGAAGAAGCTGATGCCGGGCGTGACAAAGCTGTCCATGGTGGCCAGATCGAAAGT
>JBIIWP010000043.1:0-24256 GCA_044338855.1 Pseudohongiellaceae bacterium
CCCAGCACGTAGTCAGCGCCCTGATAGCTCATGATCTGGCGTGAGCCGGCACCTTCGAAGGCCATGCCGCTATGGCCCAGCACCAGCAGGATGGCACCGAAGGTCACGGCCTTGCGGGCACCCAGGTATTGGTCGGCCAGAGTACCGCCGACAATGGTCATCACGAAGACCAGCGCAGTATAGGCGCCGTACAGGATGTTGGAACGCTCGTCACTGAACAGAAAATGCTGGGTGAGGTAGAAGATCAGGATGGCGCGCATGCCGTAGTACGAAAAACGCTCCCACATCTCAGTGAAGAAGAGGATGACCAGACCGCGCGGGTGACCGAGGACGGTGCGCTCGGCACTGGCAGTGTCGGGGGAATGGACAACTTCTGACATGGGGACGCTCTGCGAATACGGGACTGCACGGAAATTAGACCGTCCCCCCAGCCAATGCAAGCCACGCTGCGTAGGGGCGGACCGCCGTGTCCGCCCTTGGTCCGATTGACTCGATCTGCGGGCGGACACGGCGGTCCGCCCCTACGCGGGTTGTCGCGCCCTGCCCGCTCGGGTAAGTTAGCAGCTGTATCGACGCACATCAGAGGAAGTCCACTTCCCGGAGGCTCCCATGTCCAACTCCCTGCCACGCCTTGCCACCATTGGCCTGAGTCTGGCCCTGCTGACCGCCTGCGGGCAACAGGCGAGCTCACCTGCCGAAACGGCCTTGGCACCAACTGCAGCGCCAGCACCAGTGGCAACCAGCGCTGTCGACTCGCGCCCCAACATCCTCTACATCATGGCCGACGACCTGTCGTATAGCGATCTCGGCGTTTACGGCGGCGAGATCCCTACACCGAACCTGGACCTGCTGGCCACCAACGGCATGTTGCTGACGAGCTTCTATACTGGCCTCGCCTGCTCGCCCACGCGCGCAATGCTGATGTCAGGCATGGACAACCACCTGTCAGGTCTTGGGGTAATGGGCGCACCTTCGCGCCCCGAGCACCAGAACCAGGAAGGCTACCTCGCCTATCTGAATTTCCGTGTGGCATCGCTGGCAGACCTCATGAGCGATGCTGGCTACAACACCTACATGGCCGGCAAGTGGCACCTCGGCATGGATGACTTCAACGGCGCCCATGCACGCGGCTTCAAAAAGTCCTTCGTGTCCCTGGATGGCGCCGCGCACCTTGGCCCCTGGGACTGGCGCGGTCCGCAGAATGCCAAGTACCGCGACAACGGCGCGCTGGTGGAAGCAGACGCCGATTTCTACTCCACGCGCGTCTACACCGAACACATGCTGCAGTACATCGAGGAAGACCGCACCGACGGCAAGCCCTTCTTCGCCTGGCTGGCCTACACCGCGCCGCACTGGCCGCTGCAGGCACCCAAGGATTCCATCGCACGTTTCCAAGGCAACTACGATGCCGGCTACGAAGCGCTGTATGAAAGCCGCTTCGCGCGCATCAAGCAACTGGGGCTCATTCCTGCCGACGCCCAGCCCATTCCGGACGAACGCTTCAATCCGCGCTGGGACAGTCTCAGCGACGAACAGAAGGCCATCGAATCACGCCAGATGGAAATCTATGCGGCCATGGTGAGCGATCTCGACATTTACGTGGGGCAGGTCATCGACTACCTGAAGGAGATCGGCGAGTTCGACAACACCTTCATCATCTTCACCTCCGACAACGGTGCCGAAAGCGGCGCCACCGAAGCACGCCCCAATATCGTGGCCGAGATCGGCAAGAGCTACGACCACAGCCTGGACAATCTCGGTGCCGGCAATACCTACGTCATGTACGGGCGCAACTGGGCCAGTGCCACCGAAGCGCCTTTTTACCGCCACAAGGCCACGGGCTTTGAAGGCGGCATCCGCGTACCGGCCTTCGTGCATTATCCGCCGCTGGTCGCGCCGGGTACGCGCAGCAACGGCCCCGCGCACGTGATGGACCTGCTGCCCACTTTCCTCGCCCTTGCAGGCAGCGAGCATCCCGGCACTGAATACCGTGGCCAGCCGGTGCTGCCCCCACAGGGCAAGTCACTGCTGCCGCAACTTGGTGGCGACAGCGCTACAGTGCGTGAGAATGGCTTGCTGGGCTTTGAACTGCATGGCCACCGCAGTGTGCGCGCAGGCGACTGGAAGCTGGTATGGGATCAAGCCGGTCCGCCGGAAGGCCGTCGCTGGTCCCTGTTCAATCTTGCGTCCGACCCATTCGAACAGAACGATCTCAGTGCCAGCAATCCCGAAAAATTCCAGGAGATGCTGGCCAACTGGGACGCCTACCAGAACAGCAGCGGTGTGATCTACTGATGCGCAGACCCTTCGTTGCCAGTGCTGTTGTCGGTGGCCTGCTCGGCTTGGGCTTGATCGCTGCGTGGGGCTGGCAGCGCGCGAATGTCGGTACCGGCAGTACGGCGGCAACCGCCCTCGCCTGCAGCACCGAGGCCATGGCCACGGCGCATCCGGGCATGGTGTGGGTAAGCGGTGGCCGCTTCACGATGGGCGCAGAGTACAGCTACGTCGAGGAAGGTGGCGCCCATGACGAAGAGGTCGCTGGCTTCTGGATGAGCCGCACCGAGGTCACGAATGCCGAGTTTGCTGCCTTCGTGCAGGACACCGGCTACGTTACGCTGGCCGAACGTGGCATCGGCAACCCGCTCGACCCGACAGCGACGCCCATCCCGGGCTCGGCCGTGTTCAAGCCCATCATTGATGTGAACGGCTTCAACCCCATGAATAGCTGGTGGCAGTTCGTGCCCGGTGCCCACTGGCGCGAGCCGCAGGGACCCGGCAGCAGCATCGAGGGCCTTCAGCAGCATCCTGTCGTACACATCGCTTTTGAAGACGCCGAGGCATACGCGCGCTGGAAGGGCCAGCGCCTGCCGAGTGAGGCCGAATTCGAATACGCCGCGCAAGGCGAAGGCCCGCAGGATGCAGCCGGTCACTACACCGCCAACACCTGGCAGGGCTTCTTCCCCTTCGAAAACGATGCCAGCGATGGCCACCTGAACAGTTCGCCGGTGGGTTGCTTCACAGCCAACCGTTTCGGCCTGCATGACCTTATCGGCAACGTCTGGGAATGGACTGCCAGTCCCTTCTACCCCGGGCACAACTTCGCGGACAAGGCTGCCAGGCCCGAAGGCTATGACCCACTGCAACCGGAAGAACCTGCTGTGGCGGTGATCAAGGGCGGATCATTCCTGTGCGCGGCCAACTACTGCATGCGCTACCGTCCCGAAGCACGCCAGGGTCAAAGCAAGGGACTCGGCACGTCGCACATCGGCTTTCGCACCGTGCTTGATGCCGCCCCACCTTCTCAGTAGCGGAAGGTCTTTATGTACTTCAGCGCAATTTCCGTCTGCTGACGATTGAGGCCGGTAAACACACCGTCCGCATCAAAGTTATAGTTCACCACGATGAACAGATCTTCGCCGGCCTGGGGATTCCAGCGCAGACGGCTGTTGATGCCCACCGAGTTGGAGCGATTCTCGTACTGCACGAGATTGATCCAGGACCACTTGGAATTGAAGGCATAGTTGACGTTGGCGCTCACCAGCTTCACCTTGAAGTCACCCACCGGCAGGCTGATGTCCTGGTAGTCGTAGCTCATGCTGAGGAACAGATGTTCATCGGGGCGCCATTCCATCGAATAGTTCACGCGCTTGCGTTTGCCGTTATAGAAATCGCCCCAGTTCAGCTGCACGCCGGGAGCAAAGGCGCGCTGGTTGCTCAGCTGGATATCGGCGTTGCTTTCCCACCAGGTATAAACACCGCGCGGGATGATCACGCCGGGACTGATTTCGAAATCACGCTCAAGCCCCTCGCGCTGGCGTGCGCCTCCCACGCCACCCTGACTGCCAAGGTGCGTATTGATCTGGAAGGGGCGAAAGAAGAAGGTTTCGGACTGCATCTCGCCAGTGTCCAGGCGGCGTGCCTGCTCAAAGCGGCTGAAGGTGTTGACGAGGCGCAGCACTGGATTGTCACGGAAGAACTGCCGGCGCCGCGCAACGCCCCGGAAGGTCTCCACACCGACGCGGTTGGCAAAGCCCAGGCCCGGATAGTAATCCTCGCCAAAATAGTCGTAGGCGATGTTGCCGCCGTAGCCGTCGCCCTCGGTGCTCATCTGCATTCCCACGCCATAGGCCTTGGCGTCGCCGCTGCGGCCGGTGGTGTCGCTTTGCTGGAAGAAGGCGTTGCCCCGCATAGTGTAGCGATCAGAGAAGCGCGTGTTCTGGTAGCGGAAGTCGACGCCGGCCAGACTGTTGTCCACGACGCTCGTGGGATCGCCGTGGGTAAAGATCATGCCCACGTTGGACTCGCTCAGGACGTTGGCCGTGGCGCGCCCCACGAAGACCTGCTGACCTTCTAGGCCAGGGCTATCACCCTGTTGCACCGCCAGTGCTCCTACGTTCCATGCACCCACACGGCCCGTCAGCTTCACGCCTGCGTTGATATCGAGGGGCTCTCCTGCCCGGCTGAGACCAACCCTGCGCGAGTAGAACGGAATGCCGTTGGTAGTGTTGTCGAAGTTGTTGCCCCCGCCGCCGCGACCGCCAAAGCTGAAGATATCGACGTCCTGCAGGAAGAAATCCCGCTTTTCAGGAAAGAACAGCGAAAACCGCGACAAATTGACCTGGCGGTTGTCCACCTCGGTGGCGGAAAAGTCGGTGTTGAAGGTCAGCGCGCCGGTAAGGTTGGGCGTGATCTTGTAGAACATGTCCAGCGAAGGATCCACGCGCGTCTTGCTCACCCCCGTGACATAGTTCTTGTTGGCTGCGGTAGCGAAGGATGGAATGATGTCGAGGCCTACGCCCTGGCGGATGTCACGGATGCCGGTAATCAGACCCGTCGTGGTAGGGTTGATGGCGCGGTTGAAGGAGGACCAGGCGATCTCTTCCTGCTTGCGCGCAATGGTACGCGCGATGGTAAAGCCCCACTCTTCCATGCTGGGGTCAAAGTTCAGCGTATTGAAGGGTATCGCGATCTCGGTGGTCCAGCCCTCCTCGTCAATACGGCTTTCCACCTGCCAGATGCCTTTCCAGTCCCGGTTCAGATTCTGTGGGTTGTCGTAGACGCCTTCCCTGCGGATGCCGTTGGGGTTGGTCTGGAATTGATAACCACCGCGCCCGTTGTTGAAGGTATCCAGAATGAACTCGATGCCATCGTCGAAGCCGAGGTTCTGTCCTTGTACCAGCTGTCGCGCGCTGATGCCGGAAGGATCGCTGTCATACAGCCGCGCGGCGACATACAGAAAGCGTTCGCTGTAAGCGATGTAGAACACCGAGCGTTCGGAAGGCGGGCCTTGATCCACCGGCTGATACTGGTGCATATCCTCGATGACAGTCGCTTCCTGCCAGATCGCATCGTCCAGCACACCGTCGAGCACTGGCTGCAGTTCGGTGCGGGCAATTTCGGTGCTCTTGCGGGCAGTACTGGGACCGTCGGTGACTGGGGCAGTCTGTGCTGAGACCAGGAGCGGAGCGAGGCCAAACAACAGGACAGAGCCCAGGGCGGCAAGGTAATTATTCATATGCTGGAACGTCGATTGATAAGCCCGCGATTATAGGCAGCGGTTCCAGTTGTAACACTATCTGCAGGTGTCGATTTCACGATTCCTGCATATTGCCCTACGAACGATGCTGCTTTTTCTTCTCTTCAACCACAATTAGCTGTCAGCAGCGGCGGATCCATCTGCAAGGTCAGAGGCTGCAACTGCCGCAGTGCACTCAGACCAAGAATGTCGCGTTTGGCATTGCGCATCACAGCGACTTCTACATCGTGCAGCACACAGTGTTCGGTGAGTTTCAGTTCACTGATGAGATAGACGGGCACGCGTGATGCCTTGCCATCGGCCATCACACCCGTTATGAAACGCTGGAAGATAGTGCCAGGTGCATCCTTGATCTTGCCGAAGGTATCGTCGGAGAGACTTACATATCCCGATCCGGTATCCAGCAGCATTTCGGTATTCACGAGGCTATCGAGGCTGGCATTGACGTAGAAGGCTCCGCTGGCCATCAACTGCATCGGGATGTCATTGCCCTGGGCCACCACCCCTGAGCTGCTGCACCAGGCGCCCAGCAAGCTGATGCTCATGATGAGGGTGCGGCAAGTCTTGAGGTTCATGTCCGGATACTCCAGCCAAAGTTAGGTTTCCTAGGCCTAACTCCAGCAAGAACGATACCATGTATATATAAAGCTTTATTTTCAATTAGTTACAGAATTTGCAGCTCTCGCAAGAGCCCTCATGGTGCAAAAAATGCACTTTAACGGAGAGGCACGCACCAACGCAGTGCCCACTTTGGCAGTTTGCAAAAGGTTTCCTATCACAAACGCGTCTTACCAATGTCTGGGGCTTTCAGTACATTACAAGCCATGTGAAGCGCAACCAAATTTACTGCTTCACACAACAGCGATGAGCCAACGAGGAGATCCTATGAAGAACAGCAACCTGATGTCATCCCTTATTCTCGGCCTGAGCCTGATAGGCTCCCTGCCGGCACTTGCCAACACCGTGGTGTCCCACGCGGATGCCGATACCCTGAGAGTGGTCGAATACAACGGCAAGCCCACACACCAGCGTCTGACCATTAGCCGGGACAACCAGCCTGAACTGTTTGCCCACTACGTGGAACTGGTGAACTACGACCCGCAGCCGCTGTTCGCCAGCGAGCATCGGGGTGCACCCGGCAAAAGCCTTCCGCGCACTTACCAGCGTGTGACGGCTGACCAGGGTGAGATCGCGGAATTCGCCCGCTTCGAAGAAGCTGAAGCCGGTGAGGCCGGTATGCAGCGCGCCTGGCGCGGCGCCCCTGGCAAGGGCCGCACCATCAATCGCTGATAATCCGGGCGGTAACAAAAAAAGGCACCCTCGGGTGCCTTTTTCGTGTCTGCGGATTTTTCCGGTTGACGCCCCCGGCAACCCAAGCCTTTGCGCCTGCAGGCACCGGACCATGACGCCGATGCAGCAGTGGTGCCCGCCCGTTGCTCTCGAAATCGGAGTCAATGTGCCGATGCGTGCCTTGAAAGCTCCAGATCAAGGAAGTGTCCCCGAATCCTGGTCGCGTCCCCGCTTGGTGCAAATTGCGCACTTTTCCAGGGATTGTCGCACCATAGGGGTGCCTATTTCAGGACTTTGCAAAAGGTTTCCTATCACAAATGCCCCTTACACATGCCTGAGACTTTGATTACATTAGGCGCCATGTGAGACGCAAGCAGAACAGGCGAATCACAAAACAGCGATCAGACAACGAGGAGATCTTATGAAATACAGCAACCTGATGTCATCCCTCATTCTCGGCCTGGGCCTGATAGGCTCCCTGCCGGCACTTGCCAACACTGTGGTCTCCCACGTGGATGCCGATACCCTGAGAGTGGTCGAGTACAACGGTAAGCCACCGCACAAGCGTCTGACTATCAGCCGGGACGAGCAGCCGGAACTGTTTGCCCGCTACGTGGAAATGGTGAACTACGACCCGCAGCCCTTGTTTGCCAGCGAGCGCCGCGGCGGCGCTCCGGGCAAGAGCACGGCACGCTCTTACCAGCGCGTATCCGGTGATCAGGGTGAGATTGCCGAATTCGCCCGCTTCGAAGAAGCTGAAGCTGGTGAGACTGGCGTCCAGCGCGCCTGGCGCGGCGCCCCGGGCAAGGGCCGCGCGATCAATCGCTGAAACGTCAGCAACTGACAGAACGAAAGGCACCCTCGGGTGCCTTTCTTTTTTGTGGAAATTCCAGGCAAAAAAAAGCCGTCAAAGACGGCCTTTTTGATCTTGGCGCAGCACTGGCTTATTCGTCTGCAGCAGCCGGAGCTTCCGGACGATCAACGAGTTCAACGTAGGCCATTGGCGCCTTGTCACCCATACGATAACCACACTTGATGATGCGGATATAGCCGCCCGGGCGCGTCTTGAAGCGCGGACCGAGATCGGTGAAGAGCTTGCCAACGCTTTCCTTGTTGCGCAGGCGATCAAACGCCAGGCGACGGTTGGCGACGCTGTCTTCCTTGGCCAGTGTGATCAAAGGCTCTGCAATCATGCGCAGCTCTTTGGCCTTGGCGAGGGTGGTTTTGATGATTTCGTGCTCTACCAGAGACGAAGTCATGTTGCTGAACATCGCCTTGCGATGTGAGCTGGTCCTGTTGAGCTGACGTCCACTATGACGATGACGCATGACTGTATTCCTAAACGTTCAAATCGGTGTACATAACGATGTTCGGCTATTGTTCCGGACATCCCCGGGTGGACACGGCGGTCCACCCCAACATTCAATATCGGGCGGACACGAGGTCCGCCGTCCTGGTCAAGCGGCGCGATCGTCGCCCTTCAGGCTGGCCGGGGGCCAGTTTTCCAGACGCAGGCCGAGGGACAAGCCCTTGGAAGCCAGCACATCCTTGATCTCGGTGAGCGACTTCTTGCCCAGGTTCGGGGTTTTCAGCAGCTCTACTTCGGTACGCTGGATCAGGTCACCGATGTAGTAGATGTTCTCTGCCTTCAGGCAGTTTGCCGAACGCACGGTCAGCTCGAGGTCATCGACCGGACGCAACAGAATCGGATCGATCTTGTCTTCGTGCTTGGGCGCTTCCTTCACTGAGCTGTTCTTCAGATCGACGAACACGCTGAGCTGGTGCTGCAGGATGGTAGCGGCCTGACGAATGGCTTCTTCAGGATCGATGGTGCCATTGGTCTCAATCTCGATGACCAGCTTGTCGAGGTCGGTACGCTGCTCGACACGGGCGTTTTCAACCGAGTAGGTCACCCGGCTTACCGGGGTGTAGGAGGCATCGAGCATCAACTTGCCTACTGCACGGGTTTCGTCGTCACGCGAGATGCGGGCATCGGCGGGCACGTAGCCACGACCAACGCCAACCTTGATCTGCATGTTGATCGAACCATTTTCGTTCAGGTTGCAGATCACGTGTTCCGGGTTGACCAGCTCGACATCATGGGGGAGCGTGATATCAGCAGCGGTAACGGGGCCTTTGCCTTTCTTGCTCAGGTTCAGCACCACAGTCTGCTGCGAGTGCATGATCACCGAAAGTTCCTTGAGGTTCAGCAGGATTTCGATTACGTCTTCCTGTACACCCTCAATGGTGCTGTATTCGTGCACCACGCCGTCAATCTCCACTTCTTCCACTGCACAACCCGGCATGGAGGACAGCAGAATGCGGCGCAGGGCGTTACCCAGCGTGTGGCCGAATCCCCTTTCGAGCGGCTCCAGCACCACTTTTGAATGCCAACGGTTGTTTGCCTCAACCTGAATGACTTGCGGTGTCAGAAAATTTGCTAGCGAAATCTGCATGGAATTCCTCACAGGTTCAGGTTTACTTCGAGTAAAGCTCTACGATCAAGCTTTCGTTGATGTCGCTGGACAGCTCGCTGCGCTCAGGCTTGTGCTTGAACTGGCCTTCCAGCTTGTCGCTGCTGACTTCCAGCCACTCAACGGGCGCGCGGTTACCGGACAGCTCCAGTGAGGATTTGATGCGAAGCTGGGTCTTGGATTTCTGACGTACGGCCACCACGTCACCAGCTTGTACCTGGTAGGACGGGATGTTGACGGTCTTCCCGTTGACCATGATGGCCTTGTGACTTACCAGCTGGCGCGACTCAGCGCGGGTGGAGCCGAAGCCCATGCGGTAAACCACGTTATCGAGACGCGACTCCAGCAACTGCAGGAGGTTCTCGCCGGTAGCACCCTTCAGACGGGCCGCTTCCTTGTAATAGTTGCGGAACTGACGCTCAAGAATGCCGTACATACGACGGACTTTCTGCTTTTCACGCAGCTGTACGCCGTAGTCGGACAGACGACCGCGACGCTGGCCGTGCTGGCCGGGTGCGGTTTCGTGCTTGCACTTGTCTTCCAGGGAACGCAAGCCGCTCTTCAGGAAAAGATCAGTACCTTCCCTTCTTGCCAGTTTGCATTTCGGGCCGATGTAACGGGCCATATTTCTATCTCCTGTGGAGCTGTCGGTTCGACCGCAGTCTCGATTCTTGAATATTCCAGTCGTTGGCAGAGTCGCCGCTTATACGCGACGACGCTTGGGCGGACGGCAGCCGTTGTGCGGGATTGGCGTTACATCAGTGATGTTGCTCACTTTCAGGCCACAGGCGTTTAATGCTCGCACGGCGGATTCGCGACCAGGACCGGGACCGTTTACACGCACGTCCACGTTCTTCAGGCTGTACAGTTCGACAGCAGCACGACCGGCCTTTTCGGCAGCAACCTGCGCTGCGAACGGCGTGCTCTTTCTCGAACCGCGAAAACCGGAACCACCCGAAGTGGCCCAGGACAGGGTATTGCCCTGACGGTCGGTGATGGTCACGATCGTGTTGTTGAACGACGCATGGATGTGAGCCACGCCGTCCGACACGGAGGACCTTGCCTTTTTACGAACTTGGGGTGCGGGTTTAGCCATTAACGTTTACCTTGATATGAACTTGCTGCTGCCTGGAGACCAGGGCGCGTTCTTTGCTGCTTATTTACGAATCGGCTTGCGCGGGCCCTTGCGGGTCCTGGCATTGGTTTTGGTTCTCTGACCGTTGACCGGCAGGCCACGACGATGACGAATGCCGCGGTAGGTGCCCAGATCCATCAGACGCTTGATGTTCATGGATACTTCACGGCGCAGGTCGCCTTCCACGGTAATCTTGCCGATCTCATTGCGGAGCGAATCAAGCTGCTCTTCCGACAGCTCGCTGACTTTCGCAGTGGGCTTGATCCCGGTCTGTACGCACAGGCTCTTGGCCGTCGTCGGACCAATGCCGTACACATAACGCAGGGAAATCACCACGTGCTTGTTGTCAGGTATGTTGACACCGGCAATACGGGCCATAGATTCACTCCAGTAACTATTCGGTTGGATCTGTCAGCTGCTGGGCAGCTATAACAATTCTGTTTGGTTTCAATATGTTGGGACGGTCACGCCCAGCGATAGCTGCCTGCGGCCCTGCGTTTCAAAAACCGGCCCCGACCCCGGAAAAAAGGTCGGCAAGCTTAAACGCAGCACCCGCAAAAATCAAGCCGGCGCCGAACCGGGCTCAGCCCTGTCTCTGCTTGTGACGCGGCTCCGCGCATATAACCCTGACTACGCCGTTGCGCTTGACGATCTTGCACTTGCGGCAAACGCGCTTTACTGATGCTCTTACTTTCATTTCTCTCTCCTGGCCTGATAAAGCGGCCTGTTTAACCGGGTACTGTTTATCCGGGTCCTCGCGATTCACTCCGCCACTTGTCAGCGGCGGAATGATCCGATATTGGACTTTTTCATCAGCGACTCGTACTGATGCGACATCAGGTGCGACTGCACTTGAGCCATGAAATCCATGCACACCACCACCACGATCAGCAGGGAAGTCCCACCCAGCTGGAACGGCACGTTGGCCGAGGTCTGCAGAAACTGCGGCATAAGGCAGATGATGGTGATATAGGCCGCGCCGAACATGGTCAGGCGGGTCATCACGTCATCCACATAGCTTGCCGTGTGCTCACCGGGACGAATACCAGGGATGAATGCTCCCTGGCGTTTCAGGTTCTCGGCGATCTCCTTGGGATTGAATACCAGGGAGGTATAAAAAAAACAGAAGGCTACGATCAGGACCGTGAACAACAACACGTTGAGCGGCTGACCCGGACCCAGAACTAGCGCAATGTCAGCCAGGAACTCATAACCTTCATTCTGGCCAAACCACTGCCCCAACGAAGCAGGGAACAGCAGGAAACTGCTGGCAAAAATGGCGGGAATCACACCAGCCATATTGACCTTGAGGGGCAGATGGCTGCTCTGGCCCTGGTACATCTTGCGACCCTGCTGACGTGGCGCGTAATTCACAGTGATGCGACGCTGTGCGCGTTCGACAAACACCACTGCTGCTACCACTGCTGCGGCAATCACACACACTACAAACAGCGCCAACGGCTGGATCTGACCTTCAGCGACCTGCTCAAGCGACTGGCCCACAGCGGACGGCAGTGCCGCAACGATACCGGCGAAGATCAGCAGCGAAATACCGTTGCCTACACCACGCTCCGTCATCTGCTCGCCGAGCCACATCATGAACATGGCACCGGTCACCAGCGATACGAACGCGGTAAAGTAGAAACTGAAATTCGCTTCGAAGGCCAACTGGGCCAACAGACCGGTGGTGATGGCGATAGCCTGAACGGAAGCAAACACCAGCGACAAATAACGCGTGTACTGGCTGATCTTGCGGCGCCCGGACTCGCCTTCCTTCTTCAACTGCTCCAGCTGTGGCGTGGTCGCTGTCAGCAACTGCATGATGATCGACGCTGTGATGTAGGGCATGATCCCCAGCGCAAAGATACTCATGCGCTCGATGGCACCGCCGGAGAACATGTTAAACAGCCCAAGGAATGTCCCCTGGTTCTGGTTGAACAATGCCGCCAACTGATCCGGATTGATGCCCGGGACAGGAATGTGCGTGCCGATGCGATACACAATGATCGCAAGCAGGACGAACACGATCCTGGCTTTCAGTTCAGCAAGACCATCTGCCTTGCCGGGGCTCATCGATTTTGCCATGAGTCAGTCAATCCTGCTCAGGCTGCGCTGCTTTCTGCGGCTGCTTCCACGATCTTGCCACCTGCGGCCAGGATAGCGGCGCGCGCTCCCTTGGTAACGCCGATACCGTCGATGGTGTAGGCCTTGGCAACTTCACCGGAAAGCATGATCTTGGCGCGCTTGATGCTGCGGCCGATGATGTTGGCTTTTTCCAGCGCTTCGATGGTAACTACGTCGCCTTCGATCCTGGCCAGCTCAGAAGTACGGACTTCAGCAGTAGCAGCGCCGATGCGCGAGTAGAACCCGAACTTCGGGAGACGCTTCTGCAAGGGCATCTGGCCGCCTTCAAAACCGGGGCGCACGTTGCCGCTCTTGCGGGCTTTCTGGCCTTTATGGCCACGGGTGGAGGTCTTGCCGAGACCGCTGCCTATACCACGACCTACACGCTTTCTGGAGTGGGTGGAACCCGGTGCCGGGCTCAGAGTATTCAAACGCATTGTATTGCTCCAATTGACTCGCCGGGATTCTGCCGGCTATCGCCTAAAAAACGCCTGGTGCCACCTTATGGGGCCACCGTTTGCTGATATGGGGGCGGCCTGCAGCCTGCAACCCCTGATACGATCAGCCTTCAACCACTACCATGTGGCGTACTTTGTTGATCATGCCGCGCACTGCCGGAGTGTCTTCCACTTCAACGCAGTGACGGATCTTGCGCAGACCCAGACCGGCAAGGTTAGCCTTGTGGTTTGCCAGCACGCCGGCAGAACTCTTGATCTGGGTGACTTTCAGTTTCTTGGGTGCCATGACTACCAACCTCAACCAGTGATTTCTTCGACCGTCTTGCCACGCTTGGCAGCGATCTCTTCAGGTGCGCGCATGGACTTCAGACCCTTGAAGGTGGCACGTACCACGTTCACTGGGTTGGTGGAGCCGTAGCACTTGGCCAGTACGTTATGCACGCCAGCCAGTTCAAGGATCGAACGCATGGCACCACCGGCAATTACGCCCGTACCATCCGACGCAGGCTGCATGTAGATCCTGGAAGCGCCATGGTTGGCCTTCACGGGATACTGCAACGTGGTGCCGTCCAGCTTCACGTTGATCATGTTGCGGCGCGCCGCTTCCATGGCCTTCTGGATGGCCTGCGGAACTTCGCGCGCCTTGCCACGACCGAAACCAACGCGGCCATTGCCATCACCGACAGCCGTCAGGGCGGTGAACGAGAAGATGCGGCCGCCTTTTACGACTTTCGCGACGCGGTTTACCTGAATGAGCTTTTCCTGCATCCCTTCTTCATTCGTGGTTTTTTCGTTTTTCAGTGCCATAAGTCTCGATCCGCTACCTTAGAATTCCAGACCGCCTTCGCGGGCCGCTTCTGCCAATGCCTTGATGCGACCGTGGTACAGATAGCCGCTACGATCAAAAGCCACTTTGGTGATACCTGCCTGCTTGGCACGCTCAGCGATGAGCTTGCCGATCTGCTGGGCAGATTCCACGTTTCCGGTCTTGCTCTCGCCCAGGGAAGAGGCAGCTGCCACAACCTGGTTGTCGGGCGAGATGATCTGCGCGTAGATGTGTCGCGGACTGCGATACACGCACAGACGATTCACCTTCAGCTCACTGATTTTCGCGCGGGTTTTCTTGGCGCGGCGCAAGCGAGATTCTTTCTTTTCGTTCATTTCTGGTTGCCTCTTGGCCCTGTCGCTGGCCTTGTCTCTGGTGCCGTCCGCAGGACTGCACACAACTGAATTCTTGTATGACTGAAGCTGATATCTGACTGCTGCTACTGACGCCCTGAAAAATCACGGCGCCGTTTTGCGGCTCAGTGCTTACTTCTTCTTGGCTTCTTTACGGTATACCTGTTCACCGCCGTACTTCACACCCTTGCCCTTGTAGGGCTCCGGCGCGCGGAAGCGACGCAGTTCGGCGGCAACCTGGCCCAGCAACTGACGGTCAGCGCTTTTCAGCAAGATCTCCGTCTGGGTCGGGGTTTCTGCTGTCACGCCTTCAGGCAGCTGGTAATCAATCGGGTGCGAGAAACCCAGCACCATGTTTACAGTCGTGCCCTGGGCCTTGGCCCTGTAGCCTACGCCTACAAGCTCCAACTTCTGCTGGAAACCCTCGTTAACGCCCTTAACCATGTTGGAGACGATGGCGCGCGCGGTTCCGGCCTGGGCAATGGCGTCCTTGCTGCCGCTATTGGCAGAGAACTTCAGCTGGTTGTCTTCGTTGACGACGACAACCGAACTGCTCAGCTGCAGCGTCAGGGTACCCTTGCTGCCTTTGACGGAAACCACGCCATTGGCGATCTGGGCTTCCACTCCCTTCGGCAGCGCTACTGGTGCTTTCGCTATTCTCGACATAATCTTGCTCTTGAGTTCGTCAGTACTTTTAAAGATGCCAATGATGCAAATTGAGTGCGGCTACCGATGCAGCCCGCAACACAGCCATCATCAGAATACGGTGCAGAGAATCTCGCCACCCACACCCGCTGCGCGAGCAGCACGGTCAGTCATCACACCCTTGTTGGTCGACACTACAGCGATGCCGAGACCTGCACGCACTTCCGGAATCTCGCTGTGACCCTTGTAGGAACGCAGGCCAGGGGTGCTGCCACGTATCAGCTCCTCGATAACGGGACGACCATCGAAGTACTTCAGCATAATGTTAAGCGTCGGCTTTACCACGTCGCTGCTCAGGCTGTAGCTGGCGATGTAACCCTCCTGCTTCAGCACTTCCAGAATGGCCTGCTTGATCTTGGAAGATGGGCAGTTTACAGAAGGCTTTCCAGCCATCTGGGCATTGCGGATGCGGGTCAGAAGATCTGCAATTGGATCTGACATGCTCATGTGTGTATCTCCGAATCTTTCTCTTGAGGCCAGCTGACAGCTTGCCCGGTTTGCCGTGAGTTCGAGTTTGCTGGATTACCGGACTCCGGTATTACCAGCTCGCTTTCGTCAGGCCGGGCACATCGCCCTTCATCGCGTGTTCGCGCAGTTTGATACGGCTGATGCCGAACTTGCGGTACACACCGTGCGGACGACCCGTAATCTTGCAGCGCCTGCGCTGACGAGCCGGGCTGGCATCACGTGGCTGCTTCTGTAACTTGATCTGCGCATCCCACTTCTCTTCGTCAGTGGCGGTTACGCTGCTGATGAGGGCTTTGAGGGCAGCACGCTTCACCGCGTACTTGGCAGCAAGGCGCGTACGCTTGGTTTCACGTTCGATCATTGAAGTCTTGGCCATGATGCTATCCTCAGGCTTTTGCGTTAGCGGGAGTTTCGCCGCGGAACGGGAAGTTGAAAGCCCGCAGCAGAGCGCGGCCTTCATCGTTGGTCGCCGCCGTGGTGGCAATGGTGATATCCATGCCGCGAATTTTGTCGATCTTGTCGTAGTCGATTTCCGGGAAGATGATCTGCTCGGTCACACCCAGGGCATAGTTGCCACGACCATCAAAGGCGCGCGGATTCAGGCCGCGGAAGTCACGAATACGCGGGATGGCAATGTTCACCAGACGATCCAGGAATTCGTACATGCGCTCGCCACGCAGGGTGACCTTGCAGCCGACGGGCCAGCCTTCACGAATCTTGAAGCCGGCAACAGACTTGCGAGCCTTGGTGACTACCGGCTTCTGGCCAGTGATCTTTTCCAGGTCACCCATCGCGTTGTCGAGGACTTTCTTGTCACTGAACTCACCGCTACCGATATTCAGTACGATCTTGGTGATCTTGGGCACCTTCATCGGGTTGGAATAGGCAAACTGAGTGGTCAGTTCCTTTACGATCGTGTCTTTGTAATACTCTTTTAAGCGAGCCATGTTCAAACCTGTTGTTTCTGTGCCGCTGGTGCGATTCTCGCCGCCAGTCGGACTGTTGACTTGGACGTTCCGTTACGTGTTGCCGATCAGCCGACGAGCGACTGGTCGGACTTGAAGACGCGTACTTTCTTGCCATCAGCCTCTACACGGATACCGACCTTGTCGGCTTTCTCCGTCTTCGGGTTGAAAATGGCCACGTTCGATACGTCGATACCAGCTTCTTTCTCGACGATGCCACCCTGCTTGCCGATGTTCGGGTTAGGCTTGGTGTGACGCTTGACCATATTGATGCCGGAGACGATCACACGACCGTTACCGAGCAGGCGGGTAACTTTCCCACGCTTGCCCTTGTCGCGGCCGGCGATAACGATCACTTCATCATCACGTTTGAGCTTTTGCATTGCCTGTTTTCAACCTCTTCGATTTGTATCCCGGGGCTAGCCGGATACGGGAGGGCACGGGGGCCCTCACCTACGATTATTTGCTTAGAGTACTTCGGGAGCCAGCGAAATGATTCGCATGAACTTCTCGTTGCGCAGTTCCCTGGTGACCGGTCCGAACACGCGGGTACCGATCGGAGCTTCCTGGTTATTCAGCAGGATTGCTGCGTTGTCGTCGAACTTGATCAACGAACCATCCGGGCGACGGACGCCGCTGCGGGTGCGCACCACCAGTGCGTTCAGCACCTGGCCTTTCTTGACCTTGCCACGCGGGATGGCTTCTTTGACCGTCACCTTGATGACGTCACCGATACGGGCATAACGACGATGCGAGCCACCCAGCACCTTGATGCACATGACACGACGGGCACCGCTGTTGTCGGCTACTTCCAAATAAGACTGTACTTGAATCATGGTACTTTCCCGGGTCCCGGAGGGACTATATATCTCTATTCAGTTCGTACTGCAGAGCGCCGGATCATCAGATCGAGACGCCTGCAGCCCGTTGTGCCTATGCCATCCGCGATACCCGCGCCACGCGCAGGCAACGCAATTACATTTCGGCAGCGCGCTCGTCGATGCTTACCAGCGACCAGGTCTTGGTCTTGGAGATCGGACGCACTTCACGCACAGTCACCGTATCGCCTTCGCGGCAGGCATTGGCTTCGTCATGCGCGTGCACTTTGGTGGACTTGGTCAGGTACTTTCCGTACACCGGATGCTTCACGCGACGCTCGATCAGCACAGTGATGGACTTGTCCATCTTGTTACTGACGACCTTGCCACTGATGGTACGGCCCTTGTTCTCGGTTTTCGTTTCGGTCATGGCTTATGAACCTGCTTTTTCGCTGATCAGGGTCTTTACCCTGGCAATGTCTTGACGCACGCCGGACAGCAGATGCGGCTGCGACAGCTGGCCAGTATTCTTCTGCATGCGATAGTTGAACTGATCCTTCAACAGGCTGTGCAGGACTTCCTGCAGCTCTGCGGAGGACTTGCTTCTGAGGTCGCTCACTTGCACCTTGGCCATTACATCACCACTCGTTTAGCAGTTTTGGTCGCGAAGGGGAGCTTGGCAGCGGCCAGGGCGAAAGCTTCCTGGACAATCTGCTCTTCTACACCTTCGATCTCGAACAGGATCTTGCCGGGCTGGATCTGCGCTACCCAGTACTCGACGTTACCTTTACCGCTACCCTGACGTACTTCGAGCGGCTTCTGCGTTATCGGCTTGTCCGGAAACACACGGATCCAGACCTTGCCGCCACGCTTGATGTGACGGGTAAGCGCGCGACGGGCGGCTTCAAGCTGACGGGCGGTCAGACGACCGCGGCCAACGGCTTTGAGCCCGTACTCGCCAAAGCTTACAGTACTGCCACGCTGGGCCAGCCCGCGGTTGCGGCCTTTCTGCATTTTGCGAAATTTAGTTCGCTTCGGTTGTAACATGTCTCACTTCCTCAAACCTGCGCCAGGTTCCGGCGTCCGGGGCTGGTGGACCAGCGCCCTTCCAGCTACCTAATCAGTTACCCAATTTCATATTTCTTTGTCCGGTGCCGGGTTAGCGGTGCGGACGGGCGGGCACGGGGGCCCGCCCCTACTGCTGTTGTGGAGCCTTTTTCTTGTCGGCGCCAGTCAGCACATCTTCTGCATTCAGGATCTCGCCCTTGAATATCCATACTTTCACGCCGATGACGCCGAACGTGGTATGGGCTTCGCTGGTAGCGTAATCGATGTCGGCACGCAGGGTGTGCAAGGGCACACGACCTTCATGGTAACGCTCGGTACGTGCGATCTCGGCACCGCCAAGACGACCACCAACCTGCACCTTGATACCTTCAGCACCCTGGCGCATGGCGTTCTGCATTACACGCTTCATGGCGCGGCGGAACATCACGCGACGCTCGAGCTGTTGCGCGACGTTGTCGGCAACCAGCTGGGCATCGAGATCAGGCTTACGAATCTCTTCGATGTTGATGTTGACGGGCACACCCATCTTGGCAGCAAGCTCGGCACGCAGCTTCTCGACGTCTTCACCTTTCTTGCCGATGACGATGCCGGGACGCGCGGTGTATACGGTGATGCGTGCGGTCTGGGCCGGACGCTCGATCTCTACACGGGAAACGGAGGCAGCAGCCAAGCGCTTCTTGACGAGAGCTCGCACTTCGAGATCTTCCAGAAGGTATCTGGCGTAATCTTTGCCGCCAGCATACCAAACAGAGGTATGACGCTTGACGATGCCCAGTCGAATACCGGTCGGGTGAACTTTCTGACCCATGGTCTCCCCTACTCTTTATCTGCAACTTTAACGGTGATGTGACAAGAGCGTTTCGTGATGCGATCTGCTCTACCTTTGGCGCGCGGCATAATGCGCTTGAGGGATACGCCCTCGTCTACGAAGATGGTGGACACCTTCAGCTCGTCGATATCGAGGCCCTGGTTGTGCTCTGCGTTGGCGATTGCAGAGTTCAGTACCTTCTTGATGATCGCTGCGCCTTTCTTGGTGCTGAACGACAGCACGTCGAGGGCTTCGCCCACCTTCTTGCCACGAATCTGGTCAGCTACCAGTCGTGCCTTCTGGGCAGAAAGCCTGGCACCTCTTAATACTGCTGAAACTTCCATCTCGCTTACCTCTATTGTCTAGTTCGCCGTTGCTGACCGAAGCCGGATTACTTGGCTTTCTTGTCTGCGGCGTGACCACGGAAAGTGCGGGTCAGTACGAATTCACCCAGCTTGTGTCCGACCATGTCTTCGGAAACCAGCACAGGAACATGCTGACGACCGTTATGGATGGACAGGGTCAGGCCTACCATGTTCGGCGCAATCATGGAGCGACGCGACCAGGTCTTGATCGGCCTTCTGTCATTCTTGTCCGAAGCTGCCTGCACTTTCTTCATGAGATGCAGATCGATGAACGGACCTTTCTTGAGTGATCTTGGCACTGTAATACCCTTTCTCGTTGTCTCTGTTTCATTGCGGGGCACTCTGTGGCTGCCCCGAACAATCGGGCGGGCGCGGGGGCCCGCCCCTACAATTATTTACTTGCGTTACGGCGACGTACGATCAGCTTGGTGGTGCGCTTGTTGGTACGGGTCTTGTAACCTTTGGTCGGAGTACCCCATGGGGATACCGGATGACGACCACCGGAAGTACGACCTTCACCACCACCGTGCGGATGGTCGACCGGGTTCATTACCACACCGCGAACGGTGGGACGGACGCCACGCCAGCGCATGGCACCGGCTTTGCCGATGGAACGCAGGTTGTGCTCATGGTTTGACACTTCGCCCAGGGTTGCGCGGCAATCAGCAGGAACCTTGCGAACTTCACCCGAACGCAGACGCAGGGTCACGTGCTGGCCTTCCTTCGCGATCAACTGCACGGAGGCGCCGGCAGCGCGTGCGATCTGCGCACCCTTGCCCGGCTTCATTTCCACGCAATGGACGTTGCTACCCAGCGGAATGTTGCGAAGCGGCAAGGTGTTGCCCGGCTTGATCGGCGCGTCGGCACCACTCAGCAGCTGGTCACCAACACTGACTTTCTGGGGCGCGATTACATAGCGACGCTCACCATCGGCATACAACAGCAGCGCAATGTTGGCGGTGCGATTCGGGTCGTATTCCAGACGCTCTACGGTTGCCGGGATGCCGTCCTTGTCGTTGCGACGGAAATCGACGATGCGGTACTTCTGCTTGTGACCACCACCTTGATGACGCTGGGTGATACGGCCCATGCTGTTACGGCCACCGTTCTTGTCCTGCGACTCGAGCAGTGGACGGTACGGTGCGCCTTTATGCAACTCCGGGTTGACCACTTTGACTACGAAGCGGCGACCTGGTGAAGTGGGTTTACATTTGATGACTGCCATAACCTTCTCCCGAGCCTCGCTTAAGCCTTGTCGGCAAAGTCAATTTGCTGACCCTGCTCCAGACGGACATAGGCTTTTTTCCAGTCGCTGCGGCTGCGGATCTTGCCGCGCGCAGTACGTTTGGTTTTGCCTTTGACGTTCAGGGTCTGCACATCGCGGACCTGGACATTGAACAGGCTTTCAACGGCCTGTTTGATTTCGGACTTGGTCGCATCGCCAGCCACCTTGAAGGTGACCTGGTTATTCTGCTCGGAAATGTTTGCAGTCTTTTCCGAGAGGTGCGGTCCAAAAATGATATTGAGCAAACGTTCCTGGTTCATACCAGCAGGCCCTCCAGTTTCTTCAAGGCAGGCACGGTGACCAGCACTTTCTCAAAGCCGATCAGGCTTACCGGATCAACGCCATCAGCGTCCATCACATCCACACCATGCAGATTGCGCGCGGCGAGATACAGGTTCTTGTCAACCTGCTCGCTGACGATCAGCACGTTGTCCAACTGGAACTCTCCCAGCTTGGCCAACAGGCCTTTGGTCTTGTGGTCTTCCAGTTTGAAATCATCAACGATAACCAGACGACCCTGACGGATCAGCTCGGACACGATGCACTGCATGGCGCCGCGGTACATCTTCTTGTTGATTTTCTTGGAATGGTCCTGGGGAACGGCAGCGAAGGTCTTGCCACCACTGCGCCACAGCGGGCTACGCGTGGAGCCGGCACGTGCACGACCGGTACCTTTCTGGCGGTGCGGCTTGCGGCCACCACCACTGACTTCGGCTCGGGTCTTCTGCTTGACAGAACCCTGACGTGCGCCAGCAAGGTAGGTCACGACCACCTGGTGAACCAGGCTTTCGTTGAAGTCCCTGCCGAACGCCTCATCCGATACGGATACGGTTTCTTTGGCTGCCTTCAATCCAGGCAAAACAATTTGAAGATCCATTGCTTAGCCCTCGGAAGAATTCTTGGATTTCAAGGCGGGGGAGATGATGACATCACCGCCGGTGGCACCAGGAACGGCACCCTTGATAAGGAGCAGGTTGTTTTCTGCATCCACGCGGACGATCTGCAAGTTCTGGGTGGTCTGCTGGACGTTGCCCATGTGACCCGCCATCTTCTTGCCTTTCCATACACGACCTGGACTCTGGTTCTGACCGATCGAGCCAGGGGCACGATGGGACAGCGAGTTGCCGTGGGTGGCATCCTGCATGCTGAAATTCCAGCGCTTGATAACGCCCTGGAAGCCTTTGCCCTTGGTGACGCCAGTAACGTCTACCATCTGACCTTCGGCAAAACGCGTGACATTGATTTCGGCGCCCAGCGCAAAGCCGGCCACTTCGTCGGCTGCCGCCGTGAATTCCCAAAGACCACGACCCGCCTCGACACCGGCTTTCGCAAAGTGACCGGCCTCAGCCTTGGTCACGCGATTAACCTTTTTGGAGCCCGAGGTGACCTGGATGGCGGAATAGCCATCAGTCTCCGCGGTCTTCACCTGGGTGACGAGATTCGGAAGTACTTCAACCACTGTGACAGGTATAGAGGAACCTGTTTCGGTGAAAATGCGGGTCATACCGCTTTTCCGACCGACTAAGCCAATCGACATTTGTAAACTCCATCGTGTATGGGGCTGAAACCCACTATGGCTGCTTTCGCATTACACCATGATATGTATGCTGCACCGGCCCGGAGGGCTTGGCGCAACGCTTAGCTGTATTTAACGTGCCAGCAGGTTAGAAGTGCAGACACTAGTACGGCTCTGTTACTGCCTGCCTCACAGCTCCCATTCGGGACTGCCGAGGCAAATTTCTTTTGATTCAGGCGGTTTTAGAACCGCCCGAAGCCAATCTCAACCCAAACTGATCTGTACTTCGACGCCTGCTGCAAGATCCAGCTTCATGAGGGCATCTACGGTTTTCTCGGTGGGCTCAACAATGTCGAGGAGGCGCTTGTGCGTACGGATTTCGTACTGGTCGCGAGCGTCCTTGTTCACGTGCGGGGAAATCAGCACGGTGAAACGCTCGGTCTGCGTCGGCATCGGAATCGGACCGCGGATCTGCGCACCTGTGCGCTTGGCGGTTTCCACGATTTCCTGGGTGGATTTGTCAATAAGGCGATGGTCAAAAGCCTTGAGACGAATTCTGATGCGCTGGTTCTGCATGCGACCAACATCTCCTGTCATTGTTAAAGAACGAGGCGGACCCGAGCTTTCGGGGCTGCCGGAAAAAGAGCGCGAATTCTAAGAAGCGACCCCGGGGGTGTCAAGCGACTTTTGGCGCTGGTATCAATATATTTGCGGTGTACTTGGCGACTGAGCGGGCGGACACGGTGTCACGCCTGCCATCGGGCGGGCGGGACGGGAGGTGCACCCGTACAACTGCTACCAGACTGCACCAACCGCTCTGCCGTGAATGCCGCACCCCTGAGCGGGCGGACCACAGGGGCCGCCCCTACCGGGTTTACGCGATGATTTTGGCTACTACGCCGGCGCCAACGGTACGGCCACCTTCGCGGATTGCAAAACGCAGACCTTCGTCCATCGCGATCGGGTTGATCAGCTCAACCACCATCTTGATGTTGTCGCCAGGCATTACCATTTCCACGCCTTCCGGCAGGGTAACAGCGCCAGTCACGTCAGTCGTACGGAAGTAGAACTGCGGACGGTAGCCTTTGAAGAACGGCGTGTGACGGCCGCCCTCTTCCTTGCTCAGAATGTACACTTCGGATTCGAACTTCGTGTGCGGCGTGATCGAACCGGGCTTGGCCAGTACCTGACCGCGCTCAACTTCTTCACGCTTGGTGCCACGCAGCAGGACGCCAACGTTCTCGCCAGCGCGGCCTTCGTCCAGCAGCTTGCGGAACATTTCAACGCCGGTGCAGGTGGTCTTGATGGTGGGCTTCAGACCGATGATCTCGATCTCTTCGCCTACCTTCACGATGCCACGCTCTACACGGCCGGTTACAACCGTACCGCGGCCAGAGATCGAGAACACGTCTTCGATCGGCAGCAGGAAGGGCTTCTCGACATCGCGGATCGGATCCGGGATGTAGGCGTCCAGGGTTTCAACCAGCTTGCGCACTGCGCTGGTGCCCATGCCGCCTTCGTCCTTGCCTTCCAGCGCCATCAGCGCAGAGCCGATAACGATCGGCGTGTCGTCGCCGGGGAATTCGTACATGGACAGCAGTTCGCGGATTTCCATCTCCACCAGTTCCAGCAGCTCGGCATCGTCAACCATATCGGCCTTGTTCATGAACACGACGATATAGGGTACGCCTACCTGGCGGGACAGCAGGATGTGTTCGCGCGTCTGCGGCATCGGGCCGTCAGCAGCGGAGCACACCAGGATAGCGCCATCCATCTGCGCAGCACCCGTGATCATGTTCTTCACATAGTCAGCGTGGCCAGGGCAGTCGACGTGCGCGTAGTGACGCTTGCTCGAGTCGTATTCAACGTGCGAGGTATTGATCGTGATGCCGCGCTCACGCTCTTCAGGAGCGTTGTCGATCTGATCGAAGTTGCGGGCTGTGCCACCGAAAGCTTCGGCGCATACGCGCGTCAGCGCCGCTGTCAGCGTGGTCTTGCCATGGTCAACGTGGCCGATAGTGCCGACGTTTACGTGGGTTTTCTTGCGTTCAAACTTTTCCTT
>JBIIWP010000124.1:0-8040 GCA_044338855.1 Pseudohongiellaceae bacterium
GTCCCAGCGGTGCCTCACCGGCGCCGGTTCCGACAAGGATGTACGTCACATTGAAATTGATCTGGGCGATTCCGGCATGCAGTGGCAGCCCGGCGATACCCTGGGGGTCTGGATCCACAATGACCCGGAACTGGTCGCCGAGCTGCTCGCGCTGGCAGGCCTCAGTGGCGACGACAAGATCGAGCTGGACGGCAAGCTGTTCTCGCTGACCACGCTGCTGAGCGAAGTCCTGGAAATTACGCAGGCGAATCCCGGCTTCATCAAGCATTATGCGGAAGCCACGGGGCACCCTGGGCTGCAGGCACTGGCGGCAGACGCCAAGGCTCTGCGCAGCTACCTCGACAAGCGCCAGGTCGTGGATGTGCTGAAGCAGTTCCCCGGCGACATCAGCGCCGCTGCCTTTATCACCTGCTTCCGCCACCTCATGCCGCGCCAATACTCCATCGCCTCATCCGCGCGCGTCGATGCCAGGACGCTCCATCTGACCGTGGGCCAGGTGCTGTATCGCCAGGATGAAGAACTGCGCAAGGGTGCCGGCTCGGTCTATCTCGGCTACCGGGTACGGGTCGGGGAACAGATCCCGGTGTTCACCGTCCCCAATCCCAATTTTCGCCTGCCGGCAGACGCCACTGCCCCCGTGATCATGATCGGCCCGGGCACCGGTATTGCCCCGTTCCGGGCCTTCCTGCAGGAGCGTGCCGCCAGTGGCGCCAGCGGCCCAAACTGGCTGCTCTTCGGAAACCCGCGCCGGGCCAGCGATTACCTGTACGAAAGCGAACTGGAAGCCTGGCGCCAGAGCGGTGTACTCGCCCGCCTGGACCTGGCCTTTTCGCGCGACCAGGCCGACAAGCGCTATGTGCAGCACTGCCTGCAGGAGCAGGCTGCGGAAGTGTTCCGCTGGCTGGAAAACGGTGCCAGCCTCTACGTCTGCGGGGATGCCAGGCGCATGGCTGAGGACGTCCAGAACACCCTGCTCGACATAGTCGCACAGCAGGGCGGTATGGATACCTCTGCGGCACGCCAGTACCTGGTGCAATTGCGTCAGCAAAAACGCTATCAACGCGACGTTTATTGAGAACCGCAACGGGGCCAGGCCATGCATGTAATTGTCACCGGTGCCAACGGCTTCATTGGCAAGCACCTCACCCGCGCCCTGCTGCAGGGACAACTGGCCAGCGCCACTCCCATCTCGCGTCTCAGCGTGCTGGACCTGGCGCTGGAAGAACTGCCGCAGGATCCGCGGGTTCGGCCTTTTGTGGGCAGCTATTCCGACCCTGCCGTATTGCACCAGTGCCTGGAGGTACCCGCCGACCTCGTGTTCCACCTTGCTGCCGTTCCCAGCGGCCTGTGCGAACGCAACCCGGAATTCGGCATGGAAGTGAACGTGCACGGGATGATTCGCCTGCTGGACGCGCTGCGTGCTCAGGCAAGGCCCTGCAAGCTGGTGTTCGCCAGCTCGATTGCGGTCTATGGCAAGCCGCAGACGGCACTGCTCACCGACGCCACGCCGCCCTGCCCCACCCTGAGCTATGGTGCCTACAAGGTAGTCGGTGAGGTGCTCCTGAACGAGTACATCCGCCGCGGCTGGCTCAGCGGCTGTTCGCTGCGTCTGCCCGGCATCGTCACACGGCCGCCGGAACCGAACGGCGCCGTCTCCATTTTCTTCAGTGATGTAATCCGCGAATTGAGTGCCGGCAGGCCCGTGCGCTGCCCCGTGTCACCCGCCGCCCGCAGCTGGCTGATGTCGGTCGGCTGCTGCGTCCGCAACCTCCTGCATGCCGCGACACACGAGTTCGGCGAAAGCCGCACGTTCATGTTGCCGGCGCAGTGGGTTGGCCTGCAGGAACTGGTGGATGCGATCGGCCGGCAGGTGGGCGACCCGGACATCGGCCGCCTCGTGGACTGGCAGCCGGACCCCTGGGTCGAGTTCAATTTTGGTTCCTATCCCCCGCTGGAACTGCCTTTGGCGGAAGCGCAAGGCTTCCGCCGCGATCACAGTCTGGAGCGCTTGGTGGCCGACTCACTGGTGTGAGGGTAGTGCCGGCAAGAGCAGCACCAACCTCTCACTTCTTCCAGAAATTGCGGTCGCCCATGTTGTAGCGCCCGAAGCGGAAGGCATTAGTGCCCAGGCCAATCTCGCGCAGGAAGGTGACGAGCGCGAAGATTAACGCGCCCAGTGCCACGATGAACAGCGCGGCAATGAACCATTCCAGGCGCAACTGGAAGATCGCATCCACGAACAGACTTACGATAACCAGACACACGAACAGCGCACTGAAGGTACACAACGCGATGGCGCGGTGCGTAAGTCGGGCACGTTCGGCCAGCTGCCGCTGCTCGGTATCCACCTCATCCACGTCATAGCCACAGCTGCCGGGATCCACCTCATTGAGTCGACGGCCACGGTCGATGATGCGGCCCATGCGCAACGACAGCACGTTCAGCGCGCCGCTGATGCTGGCAAGCAGGAATACCGGCGCTACCGCCAGCTGGATGACATGCGAAATGCCGTCACTGAACAGGAAGCTGTCCATGACTAGTGGTGATGGCCGCCGGGACCATGGGCGTGACCATGCGTCAGCTCTTCATGGGAGGCCTGGCGCACTTCCGTCACTTCCACATCAAACACCAGCGTCTTGCCCGCCATCGGATGGTTGGTGTCGACGGTGGCCATGGTGTGGCCGACTTTCAGCACCGTGACCTGCTGGTGGCCATGCTGGGTATGGATCACCGCCTGCATGCCGGGCTGCCACTTGCGGGCGCCTTGCAACTGGCTGATCGGCACGCGCAGCTCGCTGTCCTCGCGCAGTTCGCCGAAGGCCTTTTCCGGGGGCAGCGTCACCGTGAACTTGTCACCCACGGACTTGCCCGCCAGCGCTTCTTCGAGACCCGGCAACAGCGAATCATGGCCGTGCAGGTAGGTCATGGGCTGGGCACCGGCAGAGGACTCGAGCTCGGTGCCGGCGGCCTCTTTCAAGACGTAATGAAAACTGGCAACGCAATCGGCGGCAATCTGCATAAGGGCTTCCTCAAATGAAATCGCGTGCATTGTCGCAGAAAATCCCGGCTCGGAGAAAGGCTGCAAAATGACGCAAAAATTACTGGAACCTCTCGGGCGTGATGGCGTGGGTATGCGCTCCAGGCGCAGGATGCGCACGCGCTGGAGGTGCCATGAAACTGTTCAAACCGGGATTTCGCATTGGAGTCTTTGTCATGCTCATGTGGGGCAGCGGCATGCTGTTGCCGTTGCTGGTGAGCCTGGGATCCTTCGAAGCCTGCCTCCCCTTCGTGTTGAGCGCCGGTATCTGCTTCGGTCTTGCGGCCCTGCTGCACGCCCTGGCGCGCGGGCATATCGGCCATCTGCAGCCGCGAGCCCTGTTCATGGCCACCGCCTTCAACTGGATGCTGCTGAGCCTCACCGGCACCTTGCCGTTCCTGTTGGCCGACCGCGGCATCAGCTTCAGCAACAGTTTGTTCGAAAGCATCTCCGGTATCACCACTACGGGCGGCTCCATTTTTGCAGACGTCGAAGCACTGCCGGCTGGTCTTCTACTCTGGCGCTCCGTCACGCAATGGATCGGCGGCATCGGCATCATCCTGGTAGCAGTAGCGGTACTCCCTTCGCTGAAGGGCGGTGGCATGAAACTGTTCCGCAGCGAGTTCTCGGAATGGAACCAGCTCGAGATCGGACGCATCAGTGTCATCGCCGTCCACATCGTGCGAATCTACCTGCTGATCAGCCTGTTGTGCCTGCTGGGCTACCTGGGCTTCGGCATGCCCTGGTTCGAGGCGGTCAACCACACCATGGCCACCGTCAGCACGGGGGGCTTCGGTATGTGGAACAATTCCTTCGGCCATTACGACGATGGCCACCTGCAACTGGTCAGCAGCATCTTCATGCTGCTCGGTGCCTGCCCGTTTCTCGCCATCGTCGTGAGCATCTCCAATCGCAATCCTGGCATGCTGCGGGATCCCCAGGTATTGCATCTGCTGCTGATGACACTGGGCTCAGCGCTGCTGATTGCCGGCTGGCGGCTGCAGCAGACGGGTGCCACCAACGTACTGGACGTGCTCGAGAGCAGCTTCTTCAACGTGGTGTCCATCGCCACCACCACGGGCTTTGCCAGCGAAGACTACGGACTGTGGGGCAGCTTCCCGGTGATGATCATGTGCTTCCTGATGTTCAGCGGCGGCGCTTCCGGCTCGACCTCGGGCGGTATCAAGCTGTTCCGCTACCATTTGCTGTTCATCTTCATGCGGGAGAACATCGGCTCCGCCCTGCACCCCGAGGTGAAGCTGTCGCGGCAGTACAACGGACGACCGATCCGCGATGACGTGCTGTTGGGCTCACTGGCGTTTTTCTGCTTTGTGATCGTGGCCTTGTGCGTGAGCTCTTCGTTGCTCGCCCTGTGCGGGCTCGACCCCGTGACCAGCATCACCGGCACCCTCAGCGCCCTGATGAACGTGGGCCCGGGCTTCGGTGCTACAATCGGCCCGGTCGGCAATTACAGTACGCTGCCGGACTTTGCCAAGTACGTGCTGTGCGCCGACATGCTGCTGGGCCGACTGGAATACCTCACCCTTGTGATCATTTTTACGCGCGAGTTCTGGAAATGGTAAGCAGTCGGCCGGCGCGCCTCGTGTGGCAACTCCCCTACTGGCTCGGCTTGCCCCTGCTGATCACCTCACTCGGCTTTCTGCCGGGGTCGCTGGTGTCACAGTCCACCCTGCTGCTGCTCTATCTCTGCGCCGTGCTGTTCACAGCTCTGCAATGCGGCCAGCTGACCGTGATCCTCGGCGCGCTTGCAAGTTTCCTGCTGTTCAATTTCTTCCACGCCGAGCCGTATTTCAGCTTCTACATGAGCCACGTGCCGGAGCTGTTGGCCGCCGGCGTCTTCATGGGCTTTGCCCTCATCGCCGGCAGCATTGCCGGCAAGCTGAACCGGCAGCTGGAGCAGTTACAGGTCCAGAAGGAATTCTTTGGCGCCCAGGTCAAACTGCATCGCCGCCAGCAGGAACTGCAGGCAGAAGCAGAGCTCCCTGCCGTGCTGGATGAACTGTTCGGCTCATTGTTCGGTCGCAGCCTGCGCTTCACACTGCAACGCGACCCTGGCAGCGGCGCGATGGCGCTGCACTGGGAAAGCACCAGCACGGCGCCGCTGCATCCGGATCATGAGGCCATGCTGTCGAGTCTGCGCGAGCAGGTACAGAGTGACCTGCAGCGCTTGGCAACCACGCGCGCACTGCAACGCGCAGAGCGCGAAAGCGACGAAGAAAAACTGCGTTCCGCCCTACTGTCTTCGGTATCACACGACCTCAAGACCCCGCTGGTCACGATGATTGGCGCTGCCACCAGCCTGCGCGACCTGCGCCAGGATCTCAGCAGCAGCGATGCTGCCGAACTGCTGGACTGCATCATCAGCGAATCACAGCGACTGGAAGCCTACATCCAGAACCTACTGGACATGACCCGGCTCGGTCACGGCAAGCTCTCGCTGTCGCGGGACTGGGTTTCCTTCGAGGAAATCTACCATGTGGTGGCGCGCCGCATCGCACGCCTGGTCACCACGCCAAAACTCACGCTGCAGGTCACTGGAGAACTGCCGGCGATCCACGTCCATGCTGCACTCATCGAACAGGGGCTCTTCAACGTCATCGACAACGCCATCAAGGCGGCTGGTGCCGACAAGGAGATCCGCGTGGACGCCGATGTAGTTGGCAACGAAGCGTACGGCAGGCTGCGCATCCGTGTCAGTGACCGCGGCCCTGGACTGCCACCCGCGGAATGGCAGGCTGTATTCGATCCCTTCTACACCTTCAGCCTCGGCGACTGCTACGAGAAAGGCACCGGCCTGGGATTGAGCATCTGCCGCAGTATTTTCCGCGTGCATGGCGGGGAAGCCGAAATCATCGAGCCACAGCCGGGTTATGGTCATTGCGTATGCCTGACCCTGCCGCTGCCGCCGCCCACTGCTCCGGCGGATGTCGGGGGAACTGTATGACCCGCATACTGATCATCGACGACGAACCGCAGATCCAGAAATTCCTGCGCATCAGCCTTGGCTCGCAGCACTATGAGGTACTGGGTGCCGACACCGGGCAGGAAGGCATCAACCAGGCCGTACTGGCTCATCCGGACCTCGTCATCCTCGATCTCGGCCTGCCGGACCTCGACGGCAAGCACGTGCTGCAGCGTATCATCGCCGAGACGCGGGCACCGGTGCTGGTGCTGTCGGTACGCGCGTCGGAAGCCGAGAAAGTAGCCTGCCTGAACATGGGCGCCTACGATTACGTGGTGAAGCCTTTCAGCGTGAACGAACTGCTGGCCCGCATCCGGCGCATCCTGGCGCTGTCCGGTCAGGTTCTGCGCAATGAAGCGCTGCACTACGAGGACGACGAGCTGCTGGTGGATGAAAAGGAGCGCAAGGTGCTGCTGCGCGGCCAACCCGTTGCGCTCACCCGCAAGGAATGGGCCGTGCTGTTGCACCTGTTGCAGGCCGGCGGCAACCTCGTCACGCAGACGTCTTTGCTGCAGCAGATATGGGGGCCGACCCACGTCGAGGACACCCAGTACCTGCGTAACGTGATCCAGAAGCTGCGCCAGAAGCTGGAGGACGATGCAGCACATCCGCGCTACCTGGAGACCGAGCCAGGCGTGGGTTACCGCTTCATCCAGAGCCGTCCCCTGCGATGAATGTCGAGCCCATTGCCATCGTCCGCAGCCCGTGGCGGCAGAAATTCGCCATTCCGCGCCAGCCCAACCTGGTACCCGAAGCGGAAGGCGAAGTGCATTTCCTGGAGCCCTTTGCTGACCCCAACTGCCTGCGCGGCATCGAACAGTTCTCTCACCTGTGGCTGATGTTCGTATTCCATGAAACGGCCGCGCAGGGCTGGAGCCCCACAGTGACGCCGCCACGGCTGGGTGGCACCGAACGCGTGGGCGTGTTCGCTACACGCTCGATGTACCGCCCCAATCCGATCGGACTGTCCGTAGTTGAATTTGCCGGCGTCGAGCAACGCGGCAAGCACCTGATCCTGAAAGTGCGCGGTCTCGATCTGCTCGACGGCACGCCCATCCTCGACATCAAGCCGTATGTGCCCTACGCCGATGCCTTGCCCGCTGCGCGCGGCGGCTTTGCCGACAGCACACCGGGCAAGGCCCTCGACGTCTGCTTTACGGCAGCAGCCCGCACGCAACTGCAGCAATGGCAACAGCAGCATCCGCACCTGGAAACACTCATCACCAAGGTATTGGAGCAGGACCCGCGTCCAGCCCAGCATGTCCGCAAGGACAGCCAGCGCGAATTTGCGATGCTGTTGTACGACCTCAACATCCGCTGGCGCTGTGCCGACGCCGTCTGCGAGGTGCTGGACATCACCCCGACGCGACAGACCCACTTTCCTCCGCGCGGCTACGACCAGTAAACTGCGCGCCTTTCCTCCGTCCGGCCCCACCCATGGATACTCTGCTGTTTTCGCCTGAACTCCTGTTGCTGTTGCTGCTGGTTTCGCTCGTGGCCGGCTGCCTCGACACCCTGGCCGGCGGTGGCGGGCTGATTACGCTGCCGGCCCTGATGCTGGCGGGAGTGCCGCCGCTGCAGGCGCTGGCCACCAACAAACTGCAGGGCAGCATGGGCACGGCCACTGCCACCGTCATGATGCTGAGGCACAAGCGCGTGCGCTGGAGTGAAGTACGGCAACCAATGCTGACGGCATTTGTGGGCGCGGCCTGCGGCAGCACCCTGGTGCAACTGCTGGATACCACCAGGCTCGACCTGCTGATCCCGCTGGTACTGGTGGTGATCGCGGTCTACTTTCTCGTCAGCGGCAAGCTGCTGGAGCAAGTGCATCCAGTGCGCTTGTCACCGGTACTGTTCCGCCGCACGGTAGTGCCGCTGATCGGCCTCTACGATGGCATGTTCGGGCCCGGCACCGGTTCATTCTATTCATTCGCCGGCGTCGCCTTGCAGGGACAGAAGTTGCTGCAGGCAACGGCCGTCGCGAAGACACTCAACTTCGCCACGAACCTGGCCGCGCTGC
>JBIIWP010000125.1:0-7981 GCA_044338855.1 Pseudohongiellaceae bacterium
CGACTTTCCACAGCATGGTAACGAGCCTCGTACGGCATGGGAAATTGGCAGTGCCCCCGGCTTGCAATAGGCCGTGCCGATCTTTCGGCCTGCGGCAAGTTCGTACTGAGCGCTGCCTGCGTTACCAGCCATGCTGCCTTTGCCGGGGTGAGCGTATATAATGCGCGCCCTTCAAGGGTACATAACGACCTGTGCTACCCCGCCAACGGATCGCTTCCTATGATGAACAGTTCGCAGCTCAGACAGGCATTCCTGGATTACTTCCAGAGCCAGGGTCATGCCGTTGTGGCCAGCTCGCCACTGATCCCCGGCAATGACCCCACGCTGCTGTTCACGAATGCGGGCATGGTGCAGTTCAAGGACGTGTTTCTGGGCCAGGACAAGCGCCCCTATGTGCGCGCTGCCAGTTCCCAGCGCTGTGTGCGTGCCGGCGGCAAGCATAATGACCTGGAGAACGTCGGCTACACCGCGCGCCACCACACATTTTTCGAGATGCTGGGCAACTTCAGCTTCGGCGACTATTTCAAGCACGACGCCATCCGCTATGCCTGGGACTTTCTCACCGTGACGCTGGGCCTGCCGAAAGAAAAGCTCTGGGTCACCGTGTTCCACGAAGACCAGGAAGCCGAGGATATCTGGATCAACCAGATTGGCGTCGATCCGCAGCGCTTCTCGCGCATGGGGGAGAAATCCAACTTCTGGTCCATGGGTGATACCGGTCCCTGCGGTCCCTGCACCGAGATATTCTATGACCATGGCGCGCACATCTGGGGCGGCCCTCCCGGCAGTCCCGATGAAGACGGCGACCGCTACATCGAAATCTGGAACCTCGTGTTCATGCAGTACAACCGCAGTGCCGACGGCAGCATGACGCCGCTGCCCAAGCCTTCGGTGGACACCGGCATGGGCCTCGAGCGTATTTCAGCGATCCTGCAGGGTGTGCACAGCAACTATGACACCGACCTGTTCCGCCCGCTGATCAAGGCGGCGGCTGAGGTGGTGGGGGTGACGGATCTGGCGCACACCTCGCTGAAGGTCATTGCCGACCACATCCGTTCCTGTTCCTTCCTGATCTGTGACGGTGTGATTCCCTCCAACGAAGGGCGCGGCTATGTGCTGCGCCGCATCATCCGTCGCGCCATCCGCCATGGTCACCAGTTGGGTATGCGTGACAGTTTCTTCCACAAGCTGGTGGCTCCGCTGTCCGCTGTGATGGGCCTCGCCTATCCGGAGCTGGTAAAGGCCCAGGCCCGTGTGGCCGAGGTTCTGCTTGGCGAAGAACAGCAGTTCGCGCGCACGCTGGACAACGGTATGGCCATGCTGGGTGAGGCCATTGCCACCCTGCAGGGCGCGGTGATTCCCGGTGAAACCGTATTCAAGCTCTACGACACCTATGGCTTCCCCGTGGACCTGACCGCCGATATTGCACGCGAAAAGGGCCTCAGCGTGGACCACGAAGGCTTTGAGTTGGCGATGGAAGCCCAGAAGAAGCAGGCGCGTGCCGCCAGCAAGTTCGACGCCGAGGAAGCGCTGGCCATCAGTCTCGAAGGCGAAACCAGTTTCGAAGGCTACGAGTCGCTGGAAAGCAGCGGCAGCGTGCTGGGCTTGTTCAAGGGCGGCAAACCGGTAAGCAGCCTCGCCACCGGCGACCAGGGCGTGGTGCTGCTGGATCGGACCTCCTTTTACGCCGAGAGCGGCGGCCAGGTCGGCGACCAGGGCTTCCTGCTCGGTCAGGGTGTCGAGTTCAAGGTCGTGGACACCCGCAAGCAGGGCAAGCATTTCCTCCACATCGGGGAGGTGACTCAAGGGGCCCTTACCCAGGGTGCTTCCCTCCGTACCGTGGTCACCACAGCCCTGCGGCGCGCGACCATGTTGAACCACAGCGCCACGCACCTGATGCACGCCGCTCTGCGCGAGGTGCTCGGTGAGCATGTCACCCAGAAGGGCTCGCTGGTGACGTCCGATTCACTGCGCTTCGACTTTTCCCACAACAAGGGCATGACGCCGGCGGAAGTCGAAACGGTGGAAACCCTGGTCAACGAACAGATTCTGGCCAATGCCGAGGTAAGTCGCCAGGAGATGGGCATCGACGCCGCCAGGGCTCATGGCGCGATGGCCTTGTTCGGGGAGAAATATGGTGAAACTGTTCGCGTAATATCCATGGGTAACAAGGAGATAGGTGGGATATCTAAAGTGTTTTCGATAGAACTTTGCGGTGGCACGCATGTGAGCCGCACCGGGGATATCGGCTTGTTTCGAATTGTGCAGGAAGGCGGTATCGCTGCCGGCGTGCGGCGCATCGAAGCGGTCACCGGTACCCGCGCCTTGCAGAAGGTTCGCGCCGATGAGCAAACCCTCGACAGCATCGCGGCAGTGGTAAAGGCCTCGGGCGATAATGTCGTGGAAAAGGTGCAGCAACTGCTGGCCGCCAACAAAGCTCTGGAAAAAGAACTGCAGCAGCTGAAAGGCAAGCTTGCTTCCGCCGCTGGCGACGAGTTGCTGGCAAAGGTCGCCACTGTGGCTGGGGTGAAGGTACTGGTCAGCGAAGTGGAGGGGCTCGACGGCAAGGCTTTGCGCGACACCGCCGACCAACTGCGCAACAAACTCGGCAGCGGTATCGTGGTGCTGGCCCAGCGTGAACCGGGCAAGGCGAGCCTGATCGTGGCGGTCTCCCAGGACCTTACGTCACGTATAAAAGCTGGAGACCTGGTGTCGGCCCTGGCAGTCCATGTGGCAGGCAAGGGCGGCGGGCGCGCCGATCAGGCCATGGCCGGGGGCAGCAATCCAGACGGCCTGCCGCTGGCGCTGGCTGCAGTGATACCGGAGTTGACGGCCCGTCTGGCAATCAACTGAATCTTGCAGACTTTATGAAAATATTATGACCTCGAGGTCGGAACCCTTATAGTCAACCTTAATGGAATGATGGCAAAATGGCATTAATTGTTCAGAAGTATGGTGGCACCTCGGTAGGTACTATCGAGCGCATCCAGAATGTAGCCCGCAAGGTCGCCAAATATCGTGGCGAGGGTCACGATCTGGTGGTGGTGGTGTCGGCCATGAGCGGCGTCACCAACAAGCTGGTGGAGATGGCTTCTGCGCTGCAGAAAGAGCCCAATGCCCGCGAGATGGATGTACTTCTGTCCACCGGCGAACAGACCACCATCGCGTTGTTGAGCATGGCGCTTGATGCAATCGGTTGCCCGGCACGTTCCTACACCGGTGGCCAGGTGCGCATCCTGACAGACAGTGCTTTTACCAAGGCGCGCATCGTGAGTATCGACGATGCCAACATGCGCAAGGACCTGGCAGAAGGGCGCGTGGTAGTAGTTGCGGGCTTCCAGGGGGAGGACGAACAGGGAAATATCACGACACTGGGACGCGGCGGTTCCGACACTACGGCAGTGGCTCTGGCTGCGGCGCTGAAGGCGGACGAATGCCAGATCTATACCGACGTGGACGGTGTCTACACCACGGATCCCCGTGTGGTTCCCGAAGCCAGAAGGCTGGACCGCATCACCTTTGAGGAGATGCTGGAAATGGCCAGCCTCGGGGCGAAAGTCCTGCAGATCCGCTCGGTGGAATTTGCAGGCAAATACAACGTACCCCTGCGGGTACTGTCCAGTTTTGAAGATGGTCCAGGAACCTTAATTGTCTCAGAGGACGACACCAGCATGGAGAATCCGGTAATTTCAGGTATTGCGTTCACCAAGGACGAAACCAAACTCAGCATTCTCGGCGTACCTGATGTTCCCGGCATGGCCTTCAAGGTATTCGGCCCGATCAGCGACGCCAATATCGAAGTCGATGTGATCGTGCAGAATGTCGGCGGTGACCAAACCAACGACATCACCTTCACCGTACAACGCAAGGACGGCGACAAGGCGGCGCGCATCTGCGAACAGGTTGCCAGGGAAATCGGTGCCGAGACGGTCGCGATAGACAACAAGGTAGCCAAGATTTCACTGGTGGGTGTGGGCATGCGTTCGCACGCAGGCATCGCCAGCAAGATGTTCGGTGCGCTCGCCGCCGAGAACATCAATATCCAGCTCATCACGACCTCGGAGATAAAGATCTCGGTCGTGGTCGAGGAAAAGTATCTTGAACTGGCAGTAAGGGCGCTTCATTCCGCTTTTGGGTTGAAGGATCCTTCCTGACAGACAGGAAACAGTCTGTACCCTTTTGAAATTTTGCCCACAAGGCAGTGGCTCGGGTTCCAGACTGAATTCAAATGTAGCAAGTGGCACACCGGCATTCCCAAAAGGACTTCGGCGTGTGAGGGAGGACGTAAGCGATGCTGATCTTGACTCGCAGAGTTGGTGAAACTCTGATGGTGGGTGACGATGTCACCGTTACCGTGCTTGGTGTTAAAGGCAACCAGGTGCGTATAGGCGTGAATGCTCCGAAGGACGTGGCGGTACACAGGGAAGAAATTTATGACCGCATCCGGAAAGAAAACGAGGGTGGTGAAGCCCCCAAACCCGGCGACGGAAATTCCTGAATTTGACCAACATTCTGGCTGGTTTTTGAGTGTGGCAGTGTGTACTATTGCGCGCTTGTTTGGAGAGGTGGCCGAGAGGCCGAAGGCGCGCCCCTGCTAAGGGTGTATGGGTCAAAAGCTCATCGGGGGTTCGAATCCCCCCCTCTCCGCCAGATAGTCAATGATTACGCGCCTTCTGGCGCGTTTTTCATTTCAGCATACCCAAAAACATGCCCAAACTAGATGCGGCCAAAACGGCTAGTGGGGCGCTTACTTCAGCTTCCAATACTCATACAAAGCCTGCCTGGCGCGCTCAAATCGCTCACGATCGGTTTTGTTCCCCGGGGTAGGTGTGGACTGCTGGGGAACTGGTCTTGGCTTGTGGGCTATTTCTGTGGGCTTCATGGCAGGCCCCATTCAAAGGCTCAATGGTAAACCCTGTGTCAAGCATCCCCGGTAATCGTCCCAAAGGTTGAGGGTTGCAAATGCCACTCGGTCTGCGCCCCCACCTTGTTGGTTTGGTTCCTTGGTGGAAAAAACCTACTTGGAAGGTCAGACTTGGTGTGGGTAGTGATAGGCGCATGGCGCAAGGACCAACACGAAGAGAGACCCAAGAAGGCTTTGGGAGGATTAACACTAGCAGCCTATGCAAGACAGCTGGCCATGAACGCTGTTACAGTTGACCTCGGACTCTAAAGCCAAGTGCTACTGAGGACGGGGGACGTCGAAACGGCCGTATGCTGATCCCACCCCCCGGGGCGCCCCCACTTTGTCAGGTTGGTTCCATCTGGCGGCACTGCATACTAATCTGCACGAACATTTATCGTTATTTCTGATGAGACATCGGCATGGCTCTGGGCTTGGGGCCGAACTGTCCACTGAATTGCGAGGCTGGTGCTGACCCGCGTTACGGGCAGTGTTAGCCGCTTGGGGTGCCTAGCACCCCGTGTCCCAGCCGGAGGTGGGCATCATGTGAAAAACACCGGCAGTGCGTGATGCTATGCCTTCGTGGTCGCTTAGGTGGCTTGCATATTGGGTAGGCACGCACCGACTAGTCCACGTCACGGACTCTATGACGATTCAAGCAGAGTGTCTGATTGCGACAATAGACTCCCTGCGCTAAATATCTCTACAGGGCCTTTCAGCTAGGACGTAGCTCGCGAGTTACTCAAGAATTAACTTCGAGGTGATGTTTTTAATCGTCTTGAGATTATTGGCCAAAGTCCAATAACCCGGCTCAAAAGCCGGGTGCGCGCGGGCCAGCGGAACCATCAAGCCGACACTATGAAAGGTTATAGACGCCGGTCAATTCAAAGCCCCAATACTTCTGCACGAATCAAGCGCTCGTCCATGTAGGGATCTGAGACGAGGCGCATATCCGCATTCATCAACATCGTCGCACGGCTGGTACTGTCAAACGGCGCCCAGTAGGGAAGACCGTTTCTGTTTGGGTTGCCGTTTTTGGCAAACGCGACAACGGCGCCAGATATCTGGTCAGCCATACCTTGCAACTCCACACCATCGCCGATCAGTGAAACTGCTGTCTTGACATCGTCGAAGAAGAACGGAATTTCCATGGTGTGCATTGACCGCAGATTGCCACCGGCAACCGGCGAATACCAATCGAAGTAGTATTTATATACTGGCGCTGCATTCAGCGCAGCTCTACGTTCTGCCTGAATATCAGTGTCTGTGCGGAAATTTGATACATCAGACGCCAGAATCAGGTAAATATCCAGGTTCGTGGCCTGGGGCCTTCCGCGCTTGTAGACAGACAGTACCCGTTCAGTATCGGCTGAACTGCGTCGCAACAAGGCAGAGGTTTGCTGGAGCAATGTAGCGTCATCGAGAGGATCAAATTGCTGCGCAACCGTCCACGTAACCTCGGTCTCCATCGAGCCTATCATCAAGGGAACTTCGCTTGTCAGCGATGACGCCACGGGATCAAAGATATGCTCCGGGATCGAAGAGCCATCCATTACGGGTCCCCAATTGAACTGGCTGTTGGCGACAATGGCATTGCGGATCTGCCAGTAGGGTAACTCCAGTATACGCGCGGGATCATTGCGCGGGATATCGAACACAGCCAGAAATCGCTCTGCCATGTCTGTTGCCTCATCCCTTTCCGTACTTCTGACCTGGGATCCGCTCATCGCGATTGCGCGATGAAACAATCCTTTGGCAGCAGGCATGCCGAGCAGCGTACTGACCTTGCCACCACCACCTGACTGGCCAAACACTGTCACGTTTCCAGGATCCCCACCAAATGCGGAAATGTTGTCCTTGACCCATTGCAGCGATGCCACAATATCCAGCATGCCAACGTTACTGGCCTGTTCGAACCGCCCATCTCGAAGACCCGCGAGGTAGAGGTAACCCCATGCATTGATGCGGTGATTGACGCCCACGACAATCACATCGTGCTTCCTGGCAAGTTGCAATCCGTCATAGCATTTGTGGCCGGCAGATCCACCACGAAAACCACCGCCATGCAGCCAAACCATCACGGGGCGACGTGCGCCGTCATTCAGACCATTCGACCAGACGTTCAGACACAGGCAGTCCTCTCCAGCAGGCTCTCGCCGATCCATCACCACAAACTCGGCCTGTGCTGTAGATTGCGGAACAGGACAACGAGGACCAAGCTCAAAAGCTTCCCTCACGCCGGTCCAACCAGCGTGTTGCACCGGCGGATTGAACCGATTTGCACCTGCCGTGCTCGCTGCATAAGGCACACCCTTGAACACGTGAACTCCATGCTCACGCATGCCACGAACATTGCCAAGAGTTGTCTGTACAGATTCTCCGGGCACAGCCCTCTCAGAAGCATCCGCATCCTGGCGTATCTGGGCATCGGCTCCTGTAGCAGCGAGGACACCCACTGCGGCTCCAGCAGCAAGAGTGCCCAACATGAATCCACGACGATCAAGACCGCTTTGCACTGAAATGTCTAATGAATTTGCCATCATCGGCTCCGCAGTATTGTACTGGGCGCTCATCGACGCTCCAGCAGCAAAAATCCTTTAATGTGCAGTTATGGCAGGAGTGATCCAAACATCGGGGGCATCTGTCGATACCCCCGCTGTCATGGGTCAAATGCCAAACTCAGAAGTTGTATTCAAGGTTGATGCCGTATTCACGTGGCGGCCCGACGGTATCAAGTGACACACCAAGGCCGGCCGATACGAAGCCGCCATCTACATAACGTTTGTCCGTCAGGTTGGTACCGTAAAGTGCAACAGCCCACTCTCCATTTGGCACAACCTTGTTATAGCGTATCTGCGCATTGAGCAGCCCATAGGCGGGCTCGGGAGAATTACTCTGCCGGGTTACTGCCGCATCACGCTCGTAATCGTCCTTCCAGCCGTAGTCTGCACGGAATGTCATGTCCGCACCATTTGACAAAGGCAGGTCATACTGGGCTCCGACTGAGTAACTCCACTCTGGGGCGTACGCAAAAGGAGCGCCGAATGCGAGAGTGGTAACCCCTACATCACCAATCTC
>JBIIWP010000126.1:0-7926 GCA_044338855.1 Pseudohongiellaceae bacterium
CGTTTTGCCTATGCCTGGGACTACGGCGAACATCGTCAGACCGGTGCCTTTGGCTATATGGATAGTGCAGGCAACCCGGAAGACGTATTCGGCGGCCGCAACGGCAGGCCGGTACCCACTGCCGGTAGCAGCATCATGCGCGGACGTGACCGTTTTTCCATCGCCGAACTCAACCAGTACTCGGTCGAATATGTCAGCGACTTGTTCGATGACCGCATGACGGTGACCCTCGGTCTCCGTACTCCCTTCTTCGAGCGCGAACTGAACCAGTACTGTCACACACAGAACGGTTCAAACAACGTGCTGTGCACGACTCAGCCTGTAGCCAGCACGCTGCCCAACGGCAACATGCGTTTTGGCGGCGCCACCACGGAGTACATTGCACCCTTTGCTGCCAAGGTCAAGTTCGACGATGTGCTGCCCAACGTCGGCCTCACCTTTGACCTGAATGACAGCAACACACTGTTTGCCTCCTACGCGGGCGGGCTGTCGGCACCGCGCACCGACAACCTCTATTCGGTGCGCCGCCAGGCTGATGGCAGCATCGGTCGCGCCAATCCCGACCCGGAGGAATCCAGCGCCATCGACGTCGGCTGGCGTCTGCGCCATGAGGCTGTGCTGGCTTCTGCCACAGTGTGGCGTACCGAATACAGGAACCGCATCGTGAGTTCCTTTGACGAGGAGCTTGGATTCAGCGTGGACCGCAACGTGGGTGATGTCGAACTGCAGGGGCTGGACATGCAGGCCGGGTGGGTCCTGAGCGAGCGCCTTACGCTCAGCGGCTCGGCCTCCTGGAACGACAGCGAACTGCAGGACAACCTGCGCATCAGCGCCACCACGGTGCTGCCCACGGCAGGCAAGAAGCTGGTGGAGACGCCGGAATGGACTTACGGCCTGCGCATGGAGTTCCGCGCCGGCGACAGGTTCAATGCAGGCCTCGAAGGCAAGTGGGTAGACGAGCGTTTCAGCACGGACCTGAATGATGCCACAGTGAACAGTTATGTCCTGTTCCACCTCAACGCCAGCTACGCATTCGATGTCGGCAGCCGTAACACGCTGCTCGCACGTCTTAACGTGTACAACCTGTTCGACGAGGAGTTCTTCGGCAACATCGGTTCCACTACGGGAGCAGTTGCCCTGCCAGGTTTCTCGCCGTCGCAGCCCAATCTGTCGATCGGCGCGCCGCGTACCGCGAGCGTAGCCCTGCAGTACGGCTTCTGAGACCCAGGGCAGCCGGTTTGGCGCAACGCTTGCGTTGCAGCAGACCGGCTGCCAATCCCGTCATTCGAAGTTGAACAGGTCTTCCGTGTTGTCTTCCGGTCCGGTCATGCCCTGCTCGAAATACTGGCGCCAGATGGCATCCCACGGACGGCCGTACATGTCGGGCAGTTCATATTCGATCACGGTGCCGGGTGACATCGGGGTGTTGATGCCGTCGAGGTTGTAGATCGTCTGCAGGCATTCGATGAAGACGTAGGGTGTCTCATCGGCATCGGTATGGTCGTTGATCTTGCTGAGATTACGCACGATGCGGACCGGCTCCACCAGCGACTCTTCATCGTACAGGATGGTTTCGTGGTTGAGGCCGAGGAACTTGCCGTCGGCATCGCGGTTCGGCGTATAGATCTCGATGGTTTGCAGCTTGCTGGAAAATTCCGGCGCCGAGTGGGCTTTCCAGCCCTGCACGTTGCTGGTCCAGGTAATCAGCGCCTCGTCGTCCCAGAAGCCGATGGTCTCACCGTACCAGCGCGGCACGGCGGCACCCAGGCGCGGCACACCGCCGGAGGACAGATCTTCCATGTTGAACTCGCGACCGACGTGCACCGTGGTGATGAAGTTGTCAGCAACACCGGCCGTAATCTGCACCACGTCGGGCGTGGCGACGAAGTACTGTTCCCACACCGCGAACATGTAGTAACGGCGCATGAAACCTTCCGGCCAGCAGAACGTGGAAGGCCACAGCGCATGACCACGCACCTGGTGGTAGGCCTCCTGCACAAAGCGCTGCTGGTATTCCGGCGTCAGCAGCGACAGCATCGTGGATATCTGGTTGTGGCGTCCCCAGTACCAGTTCTCCTGGTTCTGTGAAGTGGAAGGACGCTGGTAGACACCGTTCCATTCAGCCGCAGGAAAGTTCTCGAAGCTGTATTCGTCGGGGCCGCCGCGCTGCTCCGTCTCGGCCAGCAGTGCTGCGTAATGCTCCTGCGCAGTTTTGAAGCCGTAAGGACTCACGATGGCCTCGCGCGGGTAGTCCTTGTCGCAATACCCCCAGGGGCCCAGCGCCGTGTCTTCCGTCAGTGGTGGCGGACTGAGAATGCCGCGCTGCACTTCGGTGGCATAGGGGCTGTTGCAGCGGAAGTAGCGCGGATCGGTCCACAAGTGCTTGTCGAGGTAGAAGTCCGTGCTGGTGAACAGATCAACCGGCAAGGGCTCGATGCCTGGGGGGAGTTCGGGCGGACGGAAACCGTACAGTGCCGCCTCGGTGCGCGGCTGTCCCGGCACGAACACACGATCGGGTCCCACGTCTTCCATGCTCTGCGCGTTGGCAGCGAGGGGTCGACCACGACCGACACTTTCAAAGCCGATGTCCGGTATGTCCTGCGCAATGGCCGGTGTCGCCACCAAGGCAACCGACAAAACCAATGATCGTAGCGATCCGACTTTCATGCGACTTCCCCTTAATTTTTACCGCGTGGATGACAGTGGTCCATGGACTGGACTTCGATATATGCGAGTCGGGGCAGGATAAACGTTGCCGCGATGAGCGTCTATTGCGATTGCCGCTCGGACCGCAGCCGGGCGCGGGGGCCCGCCCCTACAGGCGGGCGAGGTGGGTGGCGGTATCGAGCATGCGGTTGGCGAAGCCCCACTCGTTGTCGAACCAGACCAGCACCTTCAGCAGGCGACCGCCGCTGAGACGTGTCTGGCTGAGATCCACGATAGCGGAGCGGCTGTCGTGGTTGAAGTCGCAGGAGGCCAGCGGCTCTTCAGTCCAGCCCAGCACACCCGGCGTGAAGGCGGCGGCAGCCTGCTTGATGACGTCATTGACCTGCGTACGCGTAACGGTTGAGCCGAGCAGCACCGACAGGTCGATGGCCGACACGTTGACCACCGGTACGCGCATCGCCTGCGCCTCGAAGCGGCCGGCGAGTGCCGGCAGGATGCGGTCGATACCGCGCGCCAGCCCGGTGTCCACCGGGATGATGGACTGGAAGGCGCTGCGCGTCTTGCGCAGGTCCGTGTGGTGATAGGCATCGAGCACCGGCTGGTCGTTCATCGCCGAATGGATCGTAGTGATGACGCCATGCTCCACGCCAAAGGCCGCCTGCAGCAGTTCGATCACCGGCACGATGCAGTTGGTGGTACAGGAAGCGTTCGAGATGATCGTATGGCTGGCGCGCAGCGTCTGGTGGTTCACGCCGTAGACGATGGTGGCGTCCACATCGCCTTCGGCCGGCTGCGAGAACAACACGCGTTTGGCACCCTGCTGCAGGTGCAGCTCTGCGGTGGCGCGGTCCGTAAAGGCACCGGTGCATTCCAGCACCAGGTCCACTCCCAGTTCGCTCCAGGGCAGGGCACCGATGGCAGCCGTGTGTGACACCGCAATGCGGCGCCCGTTGATCAGCAGCGCGCTGCCGATGACTTCCACCGTGCCGGGGAACTTGCCGTGCGTGCTGTCGTAGCGCGTCAGGTGCGCCAGCGTCTGCAGGTCGGCGATTTCGTTGAGGGCCACCAGCTCCAGATCGTCATCCGCCGCCGCCGCAGCGCGCTCAAAGTAGGCACGCAACACACTGCGACCGATGCGGCCAACACCGTTGATGGCAAGACGCGTGCTCAGAGCAGTTCCTCGACGGTATCGATGATGTGGTCAGCCGTGAACCCGAAGTGCTTCAGCACGGCGGGGCCCGGTGCGGACTCGCCGAAGGACGTCATGCCGATGACCTTGCCGTCGAGGCCTACGTACTTGTACCAGCCGTCGGTATGGCCGGCTTCTACCGCTACGCGCTTGCGTACTTCAGGCGGCAATACCATCTGCTTCCAGGACTCCGGCTGTGCATCGAAGGTCGTGGTCGAGGGCATCGATACGAGGCGTACTGCGGTGCCTTCGGCCTGCAGGTGCTTCACCGCTTCCAGCGCGATGGCAACTTCGGAGCCCGTGGCAATGACGATCACGTCCGGCGTGCCGGCGCAGTCCAGCAGCACGTAGCCACCGCGCGCGATATCGCCCAGCTGCGCTTCGCTGCGGGCAAGATGCGGCAGGTTCTGGCGCGACAGGATCAGTGCGGTGGGCCCTTTGCGGTTCAGCAGCGTCTGCTTCCAGGCCACGGCGGTTTCCACCGCGTCGGCGGGGCGCCACAGGCTCATGTTGGGCGTGCCACGCAGGTTGGCCACCTGCTCGATGGGCTGGTGCGTGGGCCCATCCTCGCCCTGGCCGATGGAATCGTGTGTGAATACGAAGATGTTCTGCTGCTTCATCAACGCGGCCATACGCACGGCGTTGCGCGCGTATTCCATGAACACGAGGAAGGTGCCGCCATAGGGAATGAAGCCGCCGTGCAGGGCAATGCCATTGTTGATGGCAACCATGCCGAACTCACGCACGCCGTAATAGAGGTAGTTGCCGGCAGCGTTGCGGGTGATGGGTTCACTGCCGCTCCAATTGGTGAGGTTGGAGCCGGTGAGGTCGGCCGAACCGCCCAACAGTTCCGGCAGCAGCTTGCCGAAGGTACCGATGCAGTTCTGCGAGGCCTTGCGCGAGGCAATGCTTTCGCCCTTGTCGTGACACTGGCGGATCCAGGCGTCGGCCTGTTTCTCGAAGTCGCCATGGAATTCCTGCTTGATGCGACGGATCAGCTCCATGGCCAGTTCGGGATGCTCTTCCTCGTAATGCGTAAAGATTTCCTTCCACTTGGATTCGGCCTGGAAGCCGGTTTCGCGTGCATCCCAGGTGCGGTAGACCTCGGTGGGCACGTCGAAGGGCAGGTGCAGCCAGTTCAGCGCCTTGCGGGTGGCCTGGATCTCGTCCTCGCCCAGCGGCGCACCGTGACATTCTTCCTTGCCCTGCTTGTTGGGCGAGCCGAAGCCGATGATGGTCTTGCAGATGATCAGCGCGGGCTGCTGCGTGTTGGCACGCGCGGCGTCGATCGCCGCAGCAATCTGCGCCGGATCGTGGCCATCGGCGTGCAGCACCTGCCAGTTGTAGGCGTCGAAGCGCTTGGCGGTATCGTCGGCGAACCATTCTTCAACATGGCCGTCGATGGAAATACCGTTGTCATCGTAAAACACGATGAGCTTGCCCAGGCCCAGACGGCCGGCCAGCGAGCAGACCTCGTGCGACACGCCTTCCATGAGGCAACCGTCGCCGACGAACACATAGGTATGGTGGTTGATCACGTCAAACTGCTCGCGGTTGAACTGGGCGGCGAGTGTCTTCTCCGCGATAGCCATGCCCACGCCATTGGCCAGGCCCTGGCCCAGCGGACCTGTGGTGGTTTCCACGCCGGGGGTATAGCCGTACTCGGGGTGGCCGGGAGTCTTCGAATGCAACTGGCGGAACTGCTTGAGGTCGTCGATCGAGAGGTCGTAGCCGGTGAGATGCAGCAACGAATAAATCAGCATCGAACCATGGCCATTGGACAACACAAAGCGGTCGCGGTTGATCCAGTTGGGGTTCGAGGGATTGTGCTGCAGGTAGTCGTGCCAGAGTACCTCGGCGATGTCGGCCATGCCCATCGGGGCCCCGGGATGACCCGACTTCGCCTTCTGCACGGCATCCATACTGAGTGCACGAATGGCATTGGCACAGTCCCTGCGACTGGCCAGACGTTCACGCGCGTTGTTTGCGCCGGTGGTGCCCTGCATGCTGCTCTCCTCGCTTGCCCATACGTCGAGGCCCCGGGCGCTGGAACCCCGTAAACCTTCGCTTGCCCCTGATGTGCCGACAACCCCTGCAGGCACACGGCCAGCAGGGTTCGGCAAGGGCCGCCATTGTCCAACAGGCAGGCCGGGATTGCTACTCGCCGGAAGCGCCGGAACTGCTGTTTTTCCGGCCATTTCCGGCCCGGCTGTGGCTGTTTACCTTGCCGGGAGGCAGTGCTACATTCGGACCCTGAAAAACAAAGCCGGGCAGAGCCACAAAAAAAGCAGGACAGTCAGAAAGGCATAATAAAAACCAACCGACACCACAATCAAAAGAAAGGAACCACCATGTCAGAAGCAGTGTTGTTTACCTCAGAGTCCGTCTCCGAAGGCCACCCCGACAAAATGTGCGACCAGATCTCGGACGCCATTCTCGATGCGCTGCTGGCCCAGGATCCCAAGTCGCGTGTTGCGGTTGAAACCCTCATCAAGACCGGCATGGTTGTGGTCGCCGGCGAGGTGACCACCACAGCCAACATCAACTACGAAAAAATCATCCGCAAAGTCGTCTGCGACATCGGCTACGACGATTCGCGCAAATACTTCGACGGCAAGACCTGCGCCATCCTCAACGCCATCGGCGAACAGTCGCGCGACATCGGTCAGGGTGTGGATTCGTCCAAGGAAAAGGAACAGGGCGCCGGCGACCAGGGCCTGATGTTCGGCTTCGCGTGTGACGAAACCGACGCGCTGATGCCTGCCCCGATCCAGTATGCCCACCGTCTCGTCGAGCAGCAGGCCAAGATGCGCAAGCGCAAAGTGCTGCCCTGGTTGCTGCCCGATGCCAAGAGCCAGCTCACCTTCCGCTACGTCAACGGCAAGCCACATTCGATCGATGCGGTGGTTCTCTCCACCCAGCACACGGATGACGTGAAGAACAAGGACATCAAGGAAGGCGTGATGGAGGAGATCATCAAGAAGGTCATTCCCGCCAAGTGGATCGACAAGAAAACCAAGTTCCACATCAATCCCACCGGTCGCTTCGTGGTCGGCGGTCCCTATGGTGACTGTGGTCTCACCGGTCGCAAGATCATCGTGGACACCTATGGCGGCTACGCCCGTCACGGCGGCGGCGCCTTCTCCGGCAAGGACCCTTCCAAAGTGGACCGTTCGGCTGCCTACCTGGCACGCTACATCGCCAAGAACATCGTGGCCGCCAAACTGGCCACCAAGTGCGAAGTGCAGCTGTCCTACGCCATCGGCGTGGCCGAGCCCACCTCGGTACTGGTCGACACCTTCGGCACCGGCAAGATCGCAGACGCCGAGATCATGAAGCTGGTACGCAAGCACTTCGAACTGAAGCCTGCCGGCCTTATCAAGATGCTGGACCTGCTGAAGCCCGTATACCTGCCCACCGCCTCCTACGGCCATTTCGGCCGCAAGGAATTTTCGTGGGAGCGCACCGACAAGGCCGAAGCACTGCGCGCCGACGCCAAAATCAAATAACCCCCGTAGGGGCGGGCCCCCGCGCCCGCCCGTGTTTTCGCGCCAATCGAACCATGGGCGGGCGCGGGGGCCCGCCCCTACATCATCACCAAATCAGGAATCCAGAATGAGCAAAAAAGACTATAAAGTGGCCGATATCGGCCTTGCCGGCTTCGGTCGCAAGGAAATCGAACTGGCCGAAACCGAAATGCCGGCATTGATGACGCTGCGCAAGAAGTACGGCAAGACCAAGCCGCTGAAAGGCGCCCGCATCATGGGCTGCATTCACATGACCATCCAGACCGCCGTGCTGATGGAAACGCTGATCGACCTTGGTGCCGAACTGCGCTGGTCCTCCTGCAACATCTTCTCCACGCAGGATCACGCCGCTGCCGCCATGGCCGCTGCCGGCATCCCCACTTTCGCCTGGAAAGGTGAAACCGAAGAAGAATATGAATGGTGCCTGGAGCAGACTGTACTGAAAAACGGCAAGCCCTGGGACGCCAACATGATCCTCGACGACGGCGGCGACCTCACCATGCTGGTACACAACAAGTACCCGCAGATGCTGGACAAGATCCA
>JBIIWP010000127.1:0-7856 GCA_044338855.1 Pseudohongiellaceae bacterium
GACTAACAGCACTACTCAAGGAACTACTGCTGCAGCGGCAACAACCCAGAGCGCATCTGGTCCGGGTCATGCCACCCCTGCCCCGCAGATATCCACATTGACGATTGCCGGTACCCCGGCGTTGGGTGATGTGATTTCAGTAAGCGTTGGCGACAAATCTTTTGTCCATAAGGTTACGGCAGGTGCTGCTACAGTGCAGACGGTGGATGAAATTGCTGCCGCTATACTTGCTGGTCTGGGTGGTGCCAGTGGTGTCACTGGCATGACAGGCGCCGCAGCGGCTGGTGTTTTGACCTTTACGGCGAGCGCTAACGGTACGCCATTTGCGATTAGCACCAGTCAGGGGGGTCTGCTTGGTGGGATTCGCGAGAGCGCTGTTACGACGCAGGCAAATGCCAACTCGGCGATGGCCGCGGTGACGACGGCCTTAGCCACTGTGAACACGGGCCGCTCGGAAATGGGTGCCACCATGAACCGTCTGCAATACGCCGCCGACAACCTCACCAACGTGTCAGCAAATGCCCAGGCCTCCCGTTCGCGTATCGAAGATGCCGATTATGCCGCGGAAACCACGGAACTGGCGCGTACCCAGATCATCTCGCAGGCCGGTACCGCCATGCTGGCGCAGGCCAACCAGGCCAAGCAGTCCGTGCTGGCGCTGTTGAAGTAAGCTGAGCCCTCGGCCCTGCTGGCAACCGGCTGAAGCCGGCTGCTGCAGGGCCCATTACTGAGGATAAGTCATGGCCACCATCGACACAGTCAACCCCGGTCGTGGAGCCGCAGCTCCTGACCAGCGGCCTGTGGCGCCCCGGCCTGAACCCGCCCAACCCAAGGTTGGCATTCAGGAACTTGCCGCCAAGTCGGAGGCTACTCGCAACGAGACAGCGTCTGATATGGACAAACTGCAGAAACGTCTGCAGGAGGCGATTTCCACGCTCAATGAACGCATGCAGTCCTCGCAGCACAACCTGAGCTTTTCGGTGGACAAGGCGTCCAAGCGCTTTGTGGTCGCCATTACCGACAAGGACACAGGCGAAGTAATCCGGCATATCCCGGGCGAGGCTGCGTTGCGCGTGGCACACAACATCGAGGCGCTGAAGGGCGTACTGTTCGAAGCAGACCTGTAGTGTCGGGTCTGTACAAGCGCAGCAAACCAAGACCCCGGCCCAGTGCCGGGGTTTTTCATATGTGGCAGCAGGCAATGGCGCCGGGTGCTGGCAGATACTGGCAAATCTCCCGGGAAATAGCGGTTTTTTGCCTAAAGATTTGGCGCTGACGGACGACTCTTGTGGTATGGCGCAAGCCGTAGCAAGCCCACTCTGGAAGCCCTCTGATGAATGCCACCTACTCCCGCCGTGCTCTTAAACTGTATGAAACTGTCGGCTATGAGGCCACGATTGAATTTGCCGACCAGCATGCGCTGGTAGGGCTGTTGTTCCGCGCCATGATGGAGTCGCTCAGTGATTCGGAACGCTATCTGCTGGCGCGGCAGTATCAAACCAAGGGCAAAGCGCTGGGCAAGGCCCAGGAAATCCTGCATGCCCTGCGCAGCACGCTGGATTTCAACCAGGGTGGTGAGTTGGCAAAGGATCTGGATGCCATTTATGAATATTGCCTGCGCCTGCTGGTGCGCGCCCATGTCGACAATGATGTGGACAAACTGCGCGAAGCGCGCGAGCTGCTGGGACGTCTGGAAAGTGCCTGGGCGCTGATTCCAGCCAAGCTGGCCACGCAGGCCCAATAGCGTGCAACAGCCGGCTGCTCCCCTGCAGGCAGCCTGTAGTCGCGTTACAAACAAGTACAAGAATAGTCGGCCGTAACGGCTGCGATACAGGCGCTACTGTTTATACTGCTGTCACATTCCTGACAGTAGTGGCTTTATGCTCGCGGTATTCGGAGACAGCCAACCCATCGTGCAGCTGCGCCAGCTGATGGAGGCCTGCGCTGGTAGCGATGCCTCGGTGCTCATCCAGGGCGAAACCGGTTCCGGCAAGGAAGTGGTGTGCCGGGAACTGCACCGCCTGTCACGTCGCAGCCAGAAGCCTTTCGTGGCTCTCAACTGTGCTGCCATCCCTGCCGCGCTGCTGGAGAGCGAACTGTTCGGCTACCGCAAGGGTGCCTACACCGGTGCCACCACGGACCACAAGGGACGTCTGGAAACCGCGCACGGTGGCACCTTGTTCCTCGACGAGATCGGCGACATGCCGCAGGACCTGCAGGCCAAGCTGCTGCGTTTCCTTGAGGACCGTGTGGTGGAACCATTGGGCGGGGCCGGCGAGGGCATGCAGGTGGATGTGCGGGTGGTGGCGGCCACCCACAAGGATCTGCACCAGCTGGTGCAGACCAGGCAATTCCGCGAGGATCTGTTTTACCGGCTTAATGTGGTTCCCCTGTATGTGCCGGCGCTGCGCGAGCGTATCTGCGAACTGCCGGTCTTGTGCCGTCACTTTGCCCGCATCAATGCCCGTGATACCCACCCCATCAGTTTTACCGAGGCTTCTCTGGCTTTGCTGGGCCATTATTCATGGCCCGGCAACATCCGCGAATTGTCCAATCTTATCGTGCGTTTCTCGGTGCTGTACCCCGGCCAGACCATCGACCTGCTGAAAATGCCGGCGGTGGTGCTGCCGCCGGGTCTACAGACCACCCTGCTGGAGCAAGCAGAGCGGTATGGCGGCAGTTGGGATCCGTTAGCCGTCCCCGCGTTTCCGCTTAGCCGCGAAGAGCGCCTGCTGGACTATTTCCAGAACGATGGCGTGGAGCAGGAAGCAGACGGTGATGCACTGCAGAGCCTGCTGCAGGGCGCACTGGGTATTCAGGCGCTACCTTCGGCGGGGATCGAGGCGAAGAGCATTCTGGAGCGCCTCGAGATGACCTTCATCAAGGTGGCCTTGCGCCAAACCAGCAACAACAACACGCACTCGGCGCGACTGCTGCGCATGGAGCGTACAACCTTCATCCAGAAGCTTGCCCGCTACGGCCTCACTGGCCTGCAGGAACCCTAGCTGCCGCTGTCACAAAGCTGACACAAGCGATTTAAGCTATTGAATTTAAACAAAAAAATATGTTGGCATGGCGTTTGCTTCGTGTCTGTCAGATTCCTGACTGCAAGCACCTCAAGCCATGGCCGACAAGACTCCTACTTCTGCCCACCAGCCCTTCGTCTTCGTTGACCCGGCCAGCGCGCGCCAGTTTGCCCTGGCCTGCAAGTTCGGTGAAACCGCGTTGCCGGTGCTGATCACCGGTCCGACCGGGGCCGGCAAGGAAATCATGGCGCGCGTGATCCACGAAAGCTCGCCGCGCGCACGGGGACCCTTCATCGCCATCAACTGCTCCGCGATCACGCCCAGCCTTGCCGAAGACCTGCTGTTCGGCCATGAAAAAGGGGCTTTCACCGGTGCCCATAGCGCCACGCCCGGCTGCTTTGAACAGGCCGAAGGCGGCACCCTGTTTCTGGACGAGATCGGTGAGATGCCGCTGGAGCTGCAACCCAAGCTGTTGCGCTTGCTGCAGGAGCGCAAGTTGACCCGTCTGGGCGGCACCCGCGAGATCAGTGTTGATATCCGCATTGTGGCTGCCACCAACGCCAATCTGCGTGATGACATTCGCCACGGTCGCTTCCGTGAGGATCTGTATTACCGCTTGAGCACCTTTGCACTGCGGCTGCCGCGACTTGCGGAGCGGCCGCGGGATATCAAGCCGCTGGCACTGCTGATGCTGCAGAAGCACGCCGCCGGACGTCCCATGCCCCAGCTTTGTGACGATGCACTGTCACGCCTGCTGGCCTACCCCTGGCCCGGCAATGTGCGCGAACTTGAGAATGTCATGGCCAGAGCCATGCTGATGTGTGATGGCAGTACTGTCACTGCGGCCGATCTCGCATTCGATGACGATGGTGACCTGCCGCCGGGCGACTGGCTGGCGCAGGAAGTGTCCCCTGAGCAGGGCACGACCGCCACCTTGCAGAGTACCGTGCGCCGGCTGGAGCAGAATCGCATCCTGGAGGCCATGCGCGGCGCGCGCTGCCGTGAAGAAGCTGCCCTGCGCCTCGGCATCAGTGAGCGCACCTTGCGCCACAAGCTGCAGCAGATGCGGCAGGAAGGTCTTGTGGTACCCAAGGTTTACCAACGCTGAGGACTGAGCCATGGCCATCGTCAATGATGCCAGCGGGGTGCTGGCCCAGATACGGGATTACCAGAGCCGTATTACCGAACAACGCGGACGCATCGATGCGCCCACACGTGATGTGGCCGGCGTTGCATTCCCGGCCCAGGACAATTTTTCCGGCCTGGTCACCCAGGCTGTGCGCAACGGGCTGGATCAGGTCAATGGCCTGCAGCAACGCTCCAACCTGATGATCAACCGCTACGAAGCTGGTGAAGACGTACCTCTCACCGACGTAGTGCTGGCGATGCAGAAGGCCTCCATCGGCTTTGAAGCTACGCTGCAGATACGCAACAAGGTAATGAAAGCCTACGAAGACATCATGAACATGCCGGTATAAGGGCGCGACAGGAAACCATGGCAACAACAGTGCAGGACACAGCAAACAGTAGTTTCAAACCCGCTGCCCCAACGCGGGACGAAGGTACTGGTATGACCGCGCGCCGGGGTGGTGCCACCACCACCGCCCTGGCAGCCCAGCAGCAACTCGACCAGGCTGCCAAGTTTCCCTCGATTGTGGAAATTCTGGCGCAGCCACTGGTACGCAAATCACTGCCCGGCATCATGCTTATGCTGGTCATCGTGCTGTTTGGCGCCTTGTATTTCTGGGTAGATGGCGGGGAATTCCGCAGTCTCTACCCGGAGCTGTCCGAGTCTGACCGCAGCGCTGCCTACGAGGTGCTGGCGGCAGCGGACATGCCGATACGCCTGAACCAGCAGAGCGGCAGCATGGAGATCCCGGTGGGTCAGTACCATGAAGCCCGCATGATGCTGGCAGCAGCAGGTCTGCCGCGCCAGGCCAATGTCGATGCCATGGCCAGTTTCGACATGCAGAGCGCTATGACCAGCAGCCAGTTCATGGAAGAAGCCAGATATGTAGCCGCCATTGAATCTGAACTGGCCAAGAGCATAGTCCGCATTTCCAGCATCGAATCTGCGCGGGTGCACATTGCGGCCCCGCGACAGAGCGCCTTTGTCCGCAACCGTACGCCCACCAAGGCTTCAGTGGTGGTGGCCCCGTTCCCCGGTCGTGCCATCAGCCAGGCGCAGGTACAGGCGATCACCTACCTGGTCTCATCCAGCGTTCCCTATCTGGCGGTCTCGGACGTCTCGGTAGTGGATCAGCTGGGTAATCTGCTTACTACCACCCTGACACCATCGCTGACCGAGGCGACCATGCAGTCGGGGTATGAACGCTCAGTGGAGGAAGGCTACAAAACCCGCATCGAACAGCTGCTGGAACCGCTGCTGGGACGCGAAAACCTGCGCACCGATGTCGATGTGGTACTCGACTTCACCCAGCTGGAATCCACCAGTGAAGAATATGATCCCAACCAGGAAGGCCCGCTGACGCGCTCGGAAGTCCTGTCCGAAGACCGCAGCAGCAGCAGCACTGCAGAAGGGGTGCCCGGTGCCTCCACCAACGTGGCGCCCAACGATACCATCGTGACGCCGCTGGCCGATGTTGCTGCTGCCACAGCCAATGCCAACGCCAACGCTGGAAACATCAGTACCCGTTCGACACGTAACTTTGAGCTGGACCGCACTCTGCGCTACCAGCGCAGTCCGCAGGGACAGTTGCTGCGCCTGTCGGTGGCGGTGGTGCTGAATGACAGCGCCTCGGTTGATGCCGACGGCCAACCCAGTCCGCTCGACGAAGCCAGCATCGAACAGATCCGTACGCTGATCCAGGGTGCGGTGGGCTATGACGCTAACCGCGGCGATCAGATCACTGTCATCACCTCGCCGTTCCGACCGCTGACAGCGCTGGAGAATCCTGTCATCTGGTACGAAGACTCTTCGATTGTGGCGTTGATCCGCCTGGGCGCCATTACGCTGGCCTTCCTCTTGCTGACGGTACTGGCGATTCGACCGGTAATTCGCTTCTACCTGCCGCAGACTGAGGACGTACTGGAGAAAACGCGGGTCCTGGCCGATGGCGAGCTGTCCGAGGAAGACCTGGCGCTCATCAGTGTAGGCAACGGCGAAACCCTGGAAGAAATAAAGGCCAAACTGAAGCCCAGGAAGTCCACGATTTCCGCCGACATGCTCGACACCGCCAATACCTACGACGACAAGGTGGCGCTGATCCGTCTGCTGGTGGCGGAAGACTCGGGTCGCGTCGCCAATGTGCTCAAGAAGATGATCAAGGTAGGTTGATACCATGGCTGCTGAACCCAAGAAAAACGACAAGACTGCTGGCACTCCGGAGCCGGTCATTTCCGAGACCGTGCGCCAGGAGCTGGAGGTGATGACCACCACCGAGCGCGCTGCGGTGATCATGCTGCTGCTGGGCGAACAGCAGGCGGCGGACATCATCAAGTACCTGAGCCCGCGGGAAGTGCAGTCGCTGGGTGCCTGCATGGTGTCAGTCGCTGACCTTTCACAGGAAGCGGTCAACATTGTGCTGGATGACTTTGTCGCCACGATCAAGAAACAGACCAATCTGGGTCTGGGGACCGTCGACTATGTGGAGAACGTGTTCAAGCGTGCACTTGGTCCGGACAAGGCTGCCACGGTACTTGGGCGCATCATGCCCGGCTCGTCCAACCGCGGAATGGAGATTCTGCGCTGGATGGATGCGCGCTCCATCGGCGAGATGATCCTGAACGAACATCCGCAGGTAATCGCCATTATTCTTTCGGTACTTGAGTACGATGTTGCAGCCGATGTACTGAATTTCCTCGCGCCGGAAATCCGCCCTGAAGTGATCCAGCGCGTGGCCCTGCTGGATACGGTACAGCCGTCCGCCATGGAAGAGCTGGAAACCATCATGAAGCAGCAGTTCTCCAACAATTCCAGCGCCAAGTCGTCCAACTTCGGCGGTATCAAGACCGCTGCCAAGATCATGAACTTCACCAAGGTGGAGCTGGAGGGCAAGATCCTGGAAGGCGTTGCCCAGATCGATGGCGAGCTGAGCATGAAGATCCAGGACAACATGTTCACCTTCGACAATCTCAGTGGCCTGGACAACCGCAGCATCCAGACTCTTATGCGCAATATCGAGCTGGAGATGCTGATGGTGGCGCTCAAAGCCTCCGATGAGGCAGTGAAGGAAAAATTCCTCGACAACATGTCGCAGCGTGCAAGGGTCATGTTCCTCGACGAGATGGAAGCGAAAGGGCCGGTAAGAATCACCGACGTGGAAGTTGCCCAGAAGACCATCATGCGCATTGCCCGCAAGCTCTCCGACAAAGGCGACATCATGCTGGCGGGCAGGGGAGACGACTTTGTCTGAGCCCAATCCCCCCAAAGTTGAATGGAAGCTCAACGCCCTCTTGCTGGCCGACAGAAAGGCAAAAGCGTATGCGCAGCATCCCCTGGGGCGTCAGTCACAGCCGCGCGAGGTGTTCGCTCCGTGGCAGCCACGCCAGGTCGTCAACCCGCAGTCCCTCCCCGCACCAGCGGCCGAGCCGGCCGAGTCGACGGCTGGACCGGAAGCAGAGGCACCTGAACTGCAGACAGTCGATCCTGAAGCAGTAGCACGCTTGCAGTCTGAGGTCAGTGCTTTGCAGCAGCAGCTGGAACACATGAGTAAAAGCCGCTTCCAGGAAGGTCTTGCCAAAGGCAAGTCCGATGCCAATGAAAGCCTTGCCAGTGAGCTTGCCGCACTCAAATCGCTGGTGGTAAACCTGGAAAGCGTGCATATCGACCTGGCCCCCTTTATTGGCTATGTAGAACAGCTGGCCCTG